>NZ_FMHT01000003.1:1276000-1595000 GCF_900091585.1 Micromonospora nigra
GTCATCCAGCCCGGCATGGAACTGCCCATGCCCGACGAGTACGCCGGCCCCCAGGCCGTCGAGCGGCTGGCCACGCTGGACGTTCCCGGGGCCGGTCTCGGCGTGCTCGAACGGGTGGTCGGCTTCGCCGCCGCCACCCAGGGCACCCCCGTCCCGGCCCCCTGGACGGCGGCGCGGGTGCTGCTGCTGCACGGTGACCACACCGGCGGGGCCACCGCCGGAACCCCGGCCGGCCAGTCGGCCCGTCGGGCCGCCCAGGCCCGCGCCGGACAGGGCGTCCTGGCCCGGCTGGCCGCAGACGGCGATGCCGACCTCCGGGTGGTGGACGCCCCCTCCTCCGCCCCGATCGAGGACGGGCCGGCGCTGGACGCCGAGCGGGTCGAGGCGGCACTACGTGACGGTTGGCGGCTCGCCGAGGAGGCCGCCGACGCGGGCGTACGCCTGTTGGTGCTGGCGGCGTGCGGCGCGGGCGCCGACGCGGCGGCGGCGGCGGTGCTGGCGGCGACCGCCGGCGCCGAGCCCCCCACGGTGCTCGGTCGGGTGGTCACCGCCTCGGGCGAGTACGACGACAACGCCTGGATGACCCGGTGTGCGACGGTCCGCGACGCGTTGCACCGCACCCGCAACTCACCGCGCACCGCGAAGGACGTGCTGGCCGAACTGGGGGGCGGCGAGATCGCCGTGGCCACCGGCGTCCTGCTCGGCGCGACCGCCCGACGGTTGCCGGTGCTGCTGGACGGCCCGGTCGGCGTGGCCGCCGGCATGGTCAGCCGCGACCTGGCCGGCCAGGCCCGGCACTGGTGTCTGCTCGCCGACCACGGCGGGCACCCCGCGGTGCGGCTGGCCGCCGACGTGCTCGGCCTGACCCCGCTGGTCGACCTGCGTCTCGACCTGGGCGAGGGCGCGAACGCCCTGACCGTCCTGCCGCTGCTGCGCTCGGTGCTGTCGCTGGCCGCCGCGCTGCCGGCCCGCCCGTCCGACGACCCGACGGGCGCACCGCGACCCGACCACGACACGTCCGGCGGGGAACCCGACGACGACGCGCCGGAGTTCGCCGAGCCGGAGCCGGCCGGGCCGGGTCCCACCACCACCGAGCCCGCCCCGGACCACGCCGGCTGGCGTGCCTGAGGCGTCGCTGACCGACGGCGTACGGCTGGCGCTGACCACCTTCACCACGGTGCCGGTGCGCGCCGGGCGCGTCGACCGGTCGGCCGCGGGCACGGCGATGGCGCTCGCCCCGGCCGTCGGCGCGGTGCTGGGTGTGCTCCTCGGCGGGGTGCTGCTGCTGGCCGGCGCGCTGACCGCGCCGCTGGTCGCGGCCGGGGTGACCGTCGGGGTCGGCGCGCTGCTCACCCGGGGTCTGCACCTCGACGGGCTGGCCGACACCGTCGACGCGCTGGGTTCGTACCGGCGGGGCCCGGCCGCGCTGGAGATCATGAAGAAGCCGGACGTGGGCCCCTTCGGGGTGGTCGCGCTGGTGGTCGTCCTCCTGGTGCAGGCGGCGGCTCTCGCGGAGCTGGCGGCACGGTCGTGGCCGGCGCTGCTCGCGGCGGTGGTCACGGCCACGGCGGCGGGCCGGCTGGCCGTCGGGGTCGCCTGCCGGCGCGGGGTGCCGGCCGCCCGGCCCGAGGGCCTGGGCGCACTGGTCGCCGGCACGGTGGAGCCCGTCGCGCTGGTGGTGGGGGCGCTCGCCGTCGCGCTGGTCGCGGTGGCGGCGGTGCCGGACCGACCGTGGCAGGGGCCGCTCGCCGTCGTCGCCGCGCTGGCCGTCGCGGGGTGGCTGCTGGGGCACGTGGTACGCCGCCTCGGCGGGATCACCGGCGACGTGCTCGGCGCCGCCGTCGAGGTGGTCACCACGCTGGTCTACCTGGGACTGGTGCTGTCCGGCTGATTGGCGGCACGGACGGCGGGTAGCGTTCTCCCACGACAGCACCGGCGCGGCCACCGGGGGACGACATGCTCATCACGGACGACTTCCTGCCCGTCCCGGTCCCGGAGTCGCTGAGCGCGACCTATCTGGTGCCGATGGCGGGGCTGCCGAAGGTCAGCGCGAAGACGGCGGTGCGCGGGTTGGCTGGCCGGCTGGCCGAACCGGTGCACGGCCTGGCCCGGCAGATGCTGGACAGCCCGCTGATGAGCGTGGACACCCGGCCCATCGGCGAGTTCCCCGAGCTGCCGCCCGACCTGCTCACCGCGTTCGGCGCGACCGAGGAGCAGCTGGGCCGGCTGGCCGCGGCGAGCCACCTGGTGGTCGTGCAGGCCGAGTACCGGCCGGGGTGGCCGCCGGCGCACGAGTGGGCCGCCCGCGCGGTCGCCGCCGCCGTGGCCGAGACGGCCGGCAGCGACGTGGTCGACGTGTTCGGTCTCCAGTTCCTCGACCCGGCAACGGCGCTGCGTTCGCTGCCCGACGACCAGGGACGGATCCGGCTGGTCGACTGGGTGCTGGTGCCCTACTCCTCGGACGCGGAGGGGCTGTGGTTCACCACGAAGGGCCTGCGCCGGTTCGGGTTGCTGGAACTGCAGACGCAGGGCGTGCCCGACCACCTGACCCGGGCGTGGGGCGCGGTGATGACCGGAGCAGCCCGCCGGCTGCTGCGGGACTGGACCGACGGGCTGGCCGGCGAGGAGGTGCCCGCCTTCGTACCGCTGCCGGTGCTGGCCACGGTGACCGGGCACGACATCGCGGTGGCGTACGGCAATCCGGAGCAGCACGGGGCGACCGCGCCGGTGCTGCTGCGGCTGGAGCTGGATCCGGCCACCGACCCGGAGGCCGACTCGTTCCTCAGCCTGCGCCCACCGGCCGGTCACCCGGGTCCGGCGGGGCGCTACTTCGCCGCCGCGTGCGCCACGCTGTTCACCGGGATCCAGCCGGATGTGCGCTATGCCCGCCCCGGTGACGCCATGAGCCGGGCGATCGCCACGGCCCGCGGCGCGCTGGGCGACGTGCGGGCACGGTTCGTCGCCGGTCAGCTTCCGCCGCAGACGCAGCTGGTGGTCAAGTACGGCCTGCCGGGCGACGACGGCCCGGAGTACGTGTGGGCGGGGGTCACGTCGTGGGAGGCGCCCGAGCGGATCGTGGGAGCCAGCGCCAGCGACGCCCACACCGACCCGAGCGTCCGGATCGGTTCCCCGGTGGTGGTGGAGACCGCTGACGTCGTCGACTGGGCCCTGCTGGACGCCTCGGGCGTCATCGAGGGCGGCTGGACCCAGGCCGTCCTCGACGCCGGCGAATCCCCCCCTCCCCCACCCTGACCCGGGCGGGGCGGGCGGAGGTCACTTGACCGAGGGGGTGACGAAAGGGGGACGGGTCAGGCGCATGGCGACGCGCCGGCCACGGATGTCGACCTCGACGGTGTCGTCGTCGGTGAGGTCGGCGGCGGTGTCGATGAGCGCCAGGGCGACGCCCTGCTTCCTGGTCGGGCTGAAGGTGCCGCTGGTGACCGTGCCGACCCGCGCGTCGCCGCTGAACACGGCCATTCCCGGACGCGGGATGGCCCGATCGACGGCCACCAGGCCGCGCAGCGTACGACGGGGGCCGGCGGCCTTCTCGGCGAGCAGCGCGTCGCGCCCCCAGAAGGCCGGCTTGTCCCAGCCGACCGCCCACCCGGCGCGGGCCTGCACGGGGGTGATCTCCAGGGACAGGTCCTGACCGTGCAGCGGGTAGCCCATCTCGGTGCGCAGGGTGTCCCGGGCGGCCAGCCCGCAGGCGCGCGGCGCGAACCCGTCGACGCCGAACACCGCGTCCCACACCGCGACGGCGTGCTCCGCCGGTACCACCAGTTCGTAACCCAGCTCCCCCGTGTAGCCGGTGCGGCAGACGGTCAGCTCCGCCCCCGCCACCGACCCCGGCGAGAAGCTCATGTAGCCGTGCTCCGTCGGCAGTCCCAGCGCGCCCAGCAGTTCCGCCGAGCGCGGCCCCTGCACGGCGAGGACGGCGTACGCCTCGTGTTCGTCGGTGACGGCGACCGACGGTGGGGCGGCGGTGCGCAGCCGGCGCACCACCTCGGCGGTGTTCGCGGCGTTCGGGACGAGGAAGACGTGATCGTCGGCGTACAGGTAGGCGATGACGTCGTCGACCACGCCGCCGGTGGCGTCATCGCAGCACAGGGTGTACTGGGCCCGGCCCGGCGCGATGCGCCGCAGGTCGTTGCTGAGGCAGGCGTTGACGAGGTCGGCCGCGCCCGGCCCGGTCACCCGGGCCTTGCCCAGGTGGGACACGTCGAAGATCCCGACATCGGTCCGCACGGCGGTGTGTTCCCTGAGCACCCCGCCACCGGCGTACTCCAGGGGCATCTCCCAACCACCGAACGGGGCGAACTTGGCGCCGAGCGAGGTGTGCCGCTCGTGCAGCGGGGAACGGCGCAGCCGGGTCTCGGCGGCACCGGAGGTCACGTCGGTCATGGGTGGCAACTTACCGGGGTCAGCGGGCCTGGTTAGCATCGGCGGGACCCGTCGAACCATCGGCGGGCAGCCCACCCGTCCGGCGGATGCCCCATCCGTCGGAGCCTCCACCGCCGGTCGCGACGCCGCGACCGGCCAGGCCCGCCGGAGTAGCCCTCGTGACATCGCCCAGCACCACACTGAGCCTGGTCGACACCGACCCCGCCGAGCTCGCCGTCGACGCGATCGTGATCGGCGTGCACAGCCAGACGGGGGACGCCGCCGACGGCCCCGCCGCCGCCCTGCTGCTGGCCAGCGGCGCGGAGAGCATCGCGGCGGCGTTCGACGGCAAGCTGACCGAGACGCTGGCGCTGCTCGGCGCGACCGGCAGCCCCGGCGAGGTGGTCAAGCTGGCCACGCTCGGCACCGTCACCGCTCCGCTGGTCGCCGCGGTCGGCCTCGGCCCCGAGCCGTCCGGTGCCGCTCCGGCGCCGGAGACCCTGCGCCGTGCCGCCGGCGCGGCCGTGCGGGCCCTGGCCGGCGCGCCCCGGGTGGCACTGGCCCTGCCGGTGCCGGACGACGCGGACGCCGCCGCGGCCCTGCGCGCGGTGGCGGAAGGCGCGCTGCTGGGCAGCTACCGCTTCGCCGGCTACAAGACCCGCCCGCAGCCGGCCCGCCGGGAGCCGGTGGCCGAGGTGCTGGTGGCCGTGCCGGACGCCGGTGACGCGGGCGCGCGGGCCGAGATCGACCGGGCGACGATCGTGGCCGGGGCCGTGCGACGCACCCGCGACTGGGTCAACGCCGCGCCGAACGAGCTGCGTCCGCCGACGTTCGCCGACGCTGTTGCCGAGGCCGCCCGGGAGGCCGGCCTGGGCGTCGAGGTGCTCGACGAGGCCGCGCTGCGCGAGGGCGGGTACGGGGGCATCACCGCCGTGGGCCAGGGCTCGGAGGCCCCGCCGCGCCTGGTCAAGCTTACCTGGACGCCCGAGGGTGGCGGTTCGGGCAAGCGGGTGGCGCTGGTCGGCAAGGGCATCACCTTCGACACCGGCGGCGTCTCGATCAAGCCCGCGCAGGGCATGTGGGAGATGAAGTCCGACATGGCCGGCGCGGCGGCGGTGGCCGGGGCGATGCTGGCGGTCGCGGCGCTGCGGCCGGCGGTGGCCGTGACCGCGTACGTGCCGATGGCGGAGAACATGCCGTCGGGCAGCTCGTACCGGCCGGGTGACGTGATCACCATGTACAACGGCAAGAAGGTGGAGGTGCTCAACACCGACGCCGAGGGCCGGCTGATCCTCGGCGACGCGATCGCCCGAGCCTGTGAGGACGGCTGCGACTACCTGTTCGAGACGTCCACCCTGACCGGCGGGCAGGTCGTGGCACTGGGGAAGCGGATCGCCGGCGTGATGGGCACCCCGGAGCTGTGCGAGCGGGTGAAGGCGGCCGGCGAGGCGGTGGGCGAGCTGGCCTGGCCGATGCCGCTGCCGGACGACGTGCGCAAGGGCATGGACTCCGAGGTCGCCGACATCTCCCAGGTCAACGCCGGGATGGACCGCGCCGGCCACATGCTCCAGGGCGGGGTGTTCCTGCGCGAGTTCGTCACCGACGGGGTCGCCTGGACGCACATCGACGTCGCCGGGCCGAGCTACCACTCGGGTGAGGCGACCGGCTACTGGACCAAGGGCGGCACCGGCGTCCCCGTCCGCATGCTGCTCCAGCTCGTCGACGACATCGCCGCCAACGGCTGACCGGGCGCACAGTCCCGGAGCCGCCAACGGCTGACCGGGGCGCGGAGTCCACGGGCGCCCTCCCGCGTGGGAGGGCGCCCGGGGCAGCCTCACGTACGGCGTCGGCTGTCCGGGCTGGTCGATCCGGCTCGGTCGCCCCGGGTGGGTCTCAGTACAGCTCGGGACGGCGCTTGCGGCGTTCGTTGTAGTCGCGCATGCGCTGCGGGTAGCCCATCAGCGCCACGTCGTAGACCGGGATGCCCACCCGGTACGCGAACCGCCGCGCCCCCTCGGGGCCCTCGACGCGGCGGCGCGTCCACTCCCCGTCGTCGGCGATCAGCATGACGGTGGTCTCGGTCACGGTCGTCCGGGGTTCGATGTACGCCTCCACCCCGCGCCGGGTGCGGACGAAGGTCTCCAGATGTTCCAGGTCGGCGCGGTCGGCCGTGCGATCGAGGCTTCCCGCGGGCGCCTTCCTGCGTCGCCGGAAAAGTGCCACCGCGCCGTCTCCCCCCACCATGCGTCATCGAAGGCCGTGCCAAGCGTACGTGGCGGTGACGTGTCGTTGGGCACCTCGGTACGCGGCCTGCTCGCGGTGGTGACAAGATGACCGAGGTGGGGTGTGCCCGTTCACCCCTCCGTGAGACGCCCCGAAGCAGCGAAGCGACCTGGGAGTTGGACGTGAGCGAGCCGAACGACGCAACCTTCGACATCGTCATCCTCGGAGGTGGCAGCGGCGGCTACGCCACCGCCCTGCGCGCCGCCCAGCTCGGACTGACGGTCGCGCTGGTCGAGAAGGGCAAGCTCGGCGGCACCTGCCTGCACAACGGCTGCATCCCGACCAAGGCGCTGCTGCACGCGGCGGAGATCGCCGACCAGACCCGCGAGTCGGAGCAGTTCGGCGTGAAGGCCGAACTGGTCGGCATCGACATGGCGGCGGTCAACTCGTACAAGGACGGCGTGATCTCCCGGCTGTACAAGGGCCTGCAGGGCCTGGTGGGCGGCTCGAAGGGCATCACCTTCGTGGCGGGTGCCGGCAAGCTGGTCGCGCCGAACGCGGTCGAGGTGGACGGCAAGCGGTACACCGGCCGCAACGTGGTGCTGGCCTCCGGCTCGTACGCCAAGAGCCTGCCCGGCCTGGAGGTCGACGGCGAGCGGATTCTCACCAGCGACCACGCTCTCACCCTGGACCGGGTCCCGGCGTCGGCGATCGTGCTCGGCGGCGGCGTGATCGGCGTCGAGTTCGCCAGCGTGTGGAAGTCCTTCGGCGTGGACGTGACGATCGTCGAGGCGCTGCCCCGGCTGGTGGCCGCCGAGGACGAGGAGTCGTCGAAGGCGCTGGAGCGGGCCTTCCGCAAGCGGAAGATCAACTTTAAGGTCGGCAAGCCGTTCGAGAAGGTCGAGAAGACCGACCAGGGCGTCCGACTGACGATCGCCGGCGGCGAGACCGTCGAGGCGGAGCTGCTCCTGGTCGCCGTCGGCCGGGGCCCGAACACGGCCGACCTCGGGTACGAGGAGCAGGGCGTCAAGATGGACCGCGGCTACGTGCTGACCGACGAGCGGCTGCGCACCAGCGTGCCGAACGTCTACGCGGTCGGCGACATCGTGCCCGGCCTCCAGCTCGCCCACCGCGGCTTCCAGCAGGGCATCTTCGTCGCCGAGGAGATCGCCGGGCAGAACCCGGCCGTGATCGACGAGGCGGGCATCCCGCGGGTCACCTACTCCGATCCGGAGCTGGCGTCGGTCGGCCTCACCGAGGCGAAGGCCAAGGAGCAGTACGGTGCCGACAAGGTGAAGGCCTACAACTACAACCTGGGCGGCAACGGCAAGAGCCAGATCCTCAGGACGGCCGGCTTCGTGAAGCTGGTCCGGGTGGTCGACGGCCCCGTCGTCGGCGTGCACATGGTCGGCGCCCGGGTCGGCGAGATGGTCGGCGAGGCGCAGCTCATCTTCAACTGGGAGGCGTACCCGGCCGAGGTGGCGCAGCTCGTGCACGCCCACCCGACGCAGAACGAGGCCCTGGGCGAGGCGCACCTGGCTCTCGCCGGCAAGCCGCTGCACGCGCACGCCTGACACGAGAACACCGCGGCGTCCGGCGGCAGACGGGCGAGATCGCACCAGGGGAATGAAGGAGTCGTAGAAGATGCCGGTATCGGTCACCATGCCCCGGCTCGGCGAGAGCGTCACCGAGGGCACCGTCACGCGCTGGCTCAAGCAGGAGGGCGACACCGTCGAGGTCGACGAGCCGCTGCTGGAGGTGTCCACCGACAAGGTCGACACGGAGATCCCGTCCCCCGCGGCCGGCGTGCTGACCCGGATCGTGGTGGGCGAGGACGAGACGGCCGAGGTCGGCAGCGAGCTGGCCGTGATCTCCGGCGAGGGTGAGTCGGAGGGTGGCGGGGCCGCCCCGCAGCAGGAGCAGGCCCCGGCCGAGCAGGCCGCCGAGGCTGCCGCGCAGCCGCAGGCCGAGGCGGAGCAGTCGGCCGTCGAGGAGCCGGCGCAGGCCGAGGCCGCCCCCGCGCCGTCGGGCGAGGGCACCCCGGTGAAGATGCCGGCCCTCGGCGAGAGCGTCACCGAGGGTACGGTCACCCGCTGGCTCAAGCAGGTCGGCGAGACCGTCGAGGTCGACGAGCCGCTGCTGGAGGTGTCCACCGACAAGGTCGACACGGAGATTCCGTCGCCGGTCGCCGGCACCGTACTGGAGATCACCGTCGCCGAGGACGAGACGGCCGAGGTCGGCGCGACCCTGGCAGTCGTCGGCGCGGCCGGAGCCGCCCCGGCGGAGGCGAAGCCCGAGCCGAAGCCCGAGCCGAAGCCCGAGCCGAAGCCCGAGCCGAAGGCGGAAGCGAAGCCCGAGCCGGAGGCCACGCCGCAGCCGAAGGCCGAGGAGAAGCCGCAGACGAAGGTCGAGGAGCCGACGCCGGGCCTGTCCTACAACGAGCCGTCCGCCGAGGCCGAGGTCGCCGCGGATCCGGCCGAGGCGGAGCGGGCGGCCACCCCCTCCGCGGCGGCCACGACCCCGCAGCGCCCGTCGACGGCCGCCCAGAACGGCGACGAGGGTGCCGGGTACGTGACCCCGCTGGTGCGCAAGCTGGCGAACGAGCACGGCGTGGACCTGTCCTCGGTCAACGGCACCGGCGTGGGTGGCCGGATCCGCAAGCAGGACGTGCTGGAGGCGGCGGAGAAGGCCAGGGCGGCCAAGGCCGCCCCCGCGCAGCAGCCCGCAGCGGCGCAGGCGGCCCCGGCGGCGAAGCCGGCCGCGAAGCCGCAGCCGAGCGCGAAGCGCGGCACGACCGAGAAGCTGCCCCGGATCCGCGCGGCCATCGCCAAGCGGATGCAGCAGTCGCTGCACGAGATGGCGCAGCTCACCACGGTGATCGAGGTGGACGTCACCCGGATAGCCAAGCTGCGTGCGCGGGCCAAGGAGTCGTTCCCGCAGCGGCACGGCGTCAAGCTGTCGTTCCTGCCGTTCTTCGCCCTCGCGGCCATCGAGGCGTTGCAGCGGTACCCGATCGTCAACGCGCAGATGGACCTCGACGGCGGAACGATCACCTACCCGGAGTCCGAGAACCTCGGCATCGCCGTGGACACCGAGCGCGGGCTCCTCGTACCGGTCATCCACAACGCCGGTGACCTCAACCTGGGCGGCATCGCCAAGCGCGTCGCCGACCTGGCGGAGCGCACCCGCACCAACAAGATCAGCCCGGACGAGATCGCCGGCGCGACCTTCACGCTGACCAACACGGGCAGCCGGGGCGCGCTGTTCGACACCCCGATCGTGCCGTCGCCGCAGTCGGCGATGCTCGGCACGGGTGCCGTGGTGAAGCGTCCGGTCGTGGTCAACGACCCGGAGCTGGGCGAGGTCGTCGCCGTCCGGTCGATGGTCTACCTGGCCCTGTCCTACGACCACCGGCTGATCGACGGCGCCGACGCGGCCCGTTTCCTGGTCGCGGTCAAGGAGCGGCTGGAGGCCGGTGCCTTCGAGGCCGAGCTGGGCCTGTAACACGTACCGCCGACGGGCGTTCCGGTCCACCTGGACCGGGGCGCCCGTCGGCGTTCGGCAGCCGGGCGGGCAGGACGCTGCCAGAGTGATCTGGTGGACAGCGGACGGGGACGAGGACGGCTGGGGCCGGCCGTGCCGGTGGCGCCCGGCGCCCGCGTCGACCGGTTCGAGATCTTCTTCGACCTGGTCTTCGTCTTCTCGTTCTTCATCATCACGCGGGCCACCGCCGCGCACATCAGCGGCACGCAGCTGCTACAGGCCATGCTGGTGCTCGCCGTGCTGTGGTGGAGCTGGGTGGTGCACAGTCTGGTGGCCACCCGGGTACGTCTCGGCGAGGGTTTCGTCCCGGTGCTGATGGTCGTCGGCATGGCCGCGCTGTTCTGCTTCGCGCTGGGTCTGCCGCAGGCGTTCGCGGATCCTCGCGCCAACGCCGCCGGGCCGATGGTGGTGGCGGTCAGCTACCTGGTCGTCCGGGTCGTGCACTTCGTGCTGTTCTGGCACGCCATCCGCCACTCTTCCGAGCTGCGCCGCAGGGGGCTCCGCTTCGTGCCGGAACTGGCCTTCAGCACGGTGCTGCTGCTGGTCGCCGCGCTGCTGCCGCCTCGCATCGACGACATCGGGCAGGCGGAGACGGCCCGCGACAGCCTGTGGTTGGGCGTCGTCCTGCTCCAGTACGCCACGGGCCTGATCGCCCGTCCGCAGAGCTGGAACGTGATCTCGGCCGAGCACTGGACCGAACGGTACGACCTCATCCTGATCATCGCGTTGGGTGAGTCGGTGATCTCGGTGGGCATCGGCAGCAACCTGCTCGGTCAGCCGCCGACCTGGGCCGCCGTCGCCGCCGCCGTGCTCGGCATCTTCTTCACCGCCGCGCTGTGGTGGGTGCACTACGACATGGTCGGCCCCGCCGCCCGGATCGCCCTGCACGCCTCGACGGGCACGGCCCGGGTGACCATGGCGCGCGACGCGTACGCGTACCTGTACCTGCCGATGATCGCGGGCATCATCCTGTTCTCGCTGGGCGCCGAGGAGATCGTGCACGACATCACCGACGTGAACGTCCCCCTCTCGGCACCCTCGCAGGGGCCCGGCGTACCGCTGCTGTTCGGCGGGGTGATCTGCTACCTGGTCGGCAACATGCTGTTCCAGCTGCGTACCCTGCACACCCTGTCGTGGACGCGGGTGGGCGCGGTCGGGCTGCTGGCCGTCGCCCTGCCGGCGGCCATGCCGCTGCCGGGACTGGCCGCGATGACCGTGCTCACCGCGATCTGCATCGGGCTGGTCGCGGTGGAGGTCGTCGTGTACGCCGACGCCCGGCACGCCCTGAACCGGCTCGTCTTCGCGGAGAAGACCACCCACGAGACGCACGAGGCCGCCTTCCGGGCCCGCTGGCACGACGACGAGCCGACTCGACCGGGCCCGGACGCCAGCGAGTCGTGACACCGTCGGCACCATCGGCACCGCCGCCGGGCACGGCCTCGGGGCGAAGGCACGCCCACCGGCAGACCACGCAGTGCAACGCCGCTCCACGACGCCGATCCGGTCACGCGCGGTGCGTGGCGGGGCGGTTCCGTGCCGTGCGGGGATGGTTGCTCACCGGCTCCGTGCATCCGGACCGTCGCTCGTACCCGAAGATGGGAGTATGCGGATCCTCATGGCCGGCGCGTCCGGCTTCCTCGGCACCCGGCTGGTCGACCTGTTCACCGCCGACGGGCACCAGGTCGTCCGGCTGGTCCGTCGGGCGCCGCGCGGCCCCGACGAGCGGCGGTGGAACCCGTCGGCGGCCCAGCTCGACCCGACGCTGGTCGCGGAGGCCGACGCGGTGGTCAATTTGGCCGGTGCGGGCGTGGGCGACCGGCGGTGGAACGAGGAGTACAAGCGGCTGATCCGCGCCAGCCGGGTGGACACCACCAGCACCCTGGCGATCACGATCGCCGGGTTGCCGGCCGCCGACCGCCCCGAGGTTCTGGTGAACTCCTCGGCGATCGGCTGGTACGGCAACACCGGTGACCGGGCCGTCGAGGAGGACGCGCCGGCCGGCGAGGGGTTCCTCGCCGACGTGGCCCGGGTCTGGGAGGCGGCGACCCGGCCGGCCGAGGACGCGGGGGTCCGGGTGGTTCGGCTACGCACCGGGCTGCCGCTGCACCGCGACGGCGGGCTGCTCAAGCCGCAGTTGCTGCCGTTCAGGCTGGGCATCGCGGGCCGGCTGGGCAGTGGACGGCAGTGGGTGCCCTGGATCTCCATGACGGACTGGCTGAACGCCGCCGCGTTCACTCTCGCCAGGGCCGACATCGCCGGTCCGGTGAACGTGGTGGGGCCGACCCCGGTGACCAACGCCGAGTTCACCCGGGAACTGGCCCGCCAGCTGCACCGTCCGGCGGTCATCCCGATCCCGGCACTGGCCCTGAAGGTGGCCCTGGGCGGCTTCGCACAGGAGGCGCTGACCAGCACCAGGGTCCTCCCCGGCGTCCTCAACCGCGCCGCCTTCACCTTCCGCCACCCCGACCTGCCCTCCGCCCTCACCGCCGCCCTGTCCCCCTGACCCACCCCGGCCCACCCCGGCCTGCTCCGGCGGGGTGGGCGGGGGCACGGTGCGGGGTGGGGGTCAGCAGCCGATGGTCCAGTGGGCGGGGGCGGTCTGACGCAGGGTGGTGGTGTAGAAGATGTTGTAGAGGCCCATGCGCTGGTTCGAGCCCCTGGCGTAGGCGTATCCGCCGGAGTGGTACGCACGGCCCGCGCTCACGTGGGCGTAGTTGCTGGCGGTGACACACGTCGGGGGTGCCGTCGGGGTCGGGCTCGCCGTCGGGGTGGGGGTCGGCGTCGGGCCCGTGGTGGGACCGGCCGTGGGCGTGGGGCTCGGCCCCGCGCCGCCGTCGAGGCCGAAGAAGACCGCGTCGTGGTACGTCGAACAGATGGTGTCCAGGATGTACGCGGCGGCGGTGCCGCACTGGTCGGGGGCGGAGCCGGGGTCCACAGGGGTGCCGTGGCCCATGCCGGCCACCCGGTACACCCGTACGTCGTTGTTGCCGTACACCTCGAGGCTGGTGTTGGCGGGCAGCGACGCGGTGCTGGTCGGGGTCTGCGACACCCCGCGGACGTTGGTCCACTGGTCGCGCAGCTCGGTGGCGTTCGCCGGCACCACGACGTAGTCGGAGGTGCCGTGCCAGATGGCCACCCGCGGGCGCGGCCCGGTGTACCCGGGGTACGCGTTGCGCACCAGGTCACCCCAGGCTGCCGGGGACTTGTCCACCCCGCTGTACTGGCAGGTGCTCGTCGCGGCCGGCGGCGAGCAGCGGTACGGAAGACCGGCGATCACCGAGCCGGCGGCGAACACGTCCGGGTAGGTGGCGAGCATGACCGCGCTCATCGCGCCCCCGGCGGACAGGCCGCTGACGAAGATCCGCTTCGGGTCGGTGCCGTAGGTGTTCCTGGCGTGGTCGGTCATCTGCCTGATGGACAGCGCCTCGCCGGAGCCGCGTCGGATGTCACCTTCGACGAACCAGTTGAAGCAGGAGGTGGCCTGGTTGGCGCTGGACTGCTGGGCGACGATCACGGCGAAGCGCCACTGGTCGGCGTACTTCTGCCAGCCGGTGTTGGCGAAGTAGCCGGCCGCGTTCTGGGTGCAGCCGTGCAGCAGCACGACGGCGGGGGCGCCGGCGGGCAGGTTGTCGGGACGGTAGGCGTACATGGTGAGGTTGCCGGGGTTCGAGCCGAACCCGGTGACCTGGGTCAGGGTGGCGGCCCGGGCGGGCACGGCGACGGCGACCGCGGCCGTGGCGGCGAGGACGGCTGCGGCGAGCGCGCCGGCCAGCCGGGCGAAGAGGGACGGGGTACGGCGCACGGGACCTCCTTGTCGGGCGTGTGACCTGGATCACCCGCGAATTGCCGTGACGTTACGCCCGAATGACAAGGCCGTGACATGGGTCACCGTCACACATTCACTGAGATCAGGATGTGTCCGTACCGGCTCGCGGGTCTGACCGAGCTGTCCCGGTCCGGTTGGTAACGTCCGCTGCGTGTCGACCTCCCCGTCCCCGGCCTCCGCGCCCGAGGCGCCCCGGCGTCCCACCCGCGACCGACGCGCCGATCTGATCGTCGCGCTGCTCGCGCTGGCGCTCGCCGGCTGGGTGACCAGCGGACTGTGGCGGGACCCGAACGTCCGCACCATCACCGTGAACTCCAGCGACCAGGCGCTGTTCGAGTGGCTGCTGGCCTTCGGCGGACACGCCGTCACCCACGGCGACAATCCGCTGTTCACCTACCTGATCAACGTCCCCGACGGGGTGAACCTGGCGGTCAACACCTCGATCACCGTGTACGCGGTGGTGTTCGCCCCGCTGACGTACCTGATCGGGCCGCCGGCCACGTTCCTGGTGATCCTCACCCTCAACCTGGCCGCCACCGCGTACGCCTGGTACTGGCTGCTGTCCCGGCACCTGGTCCGCAGCCCGCTCGCCGCCGCCGTCGGCGGGTTGTTCATCGGCTTCTCCCCCGGCATGGTGTCGCATGCCAACGCCCACCTGAACTGGACCGCCGGCTGGCTGGTGCCGCTGCTGGTGTGGCGGCTGTTCGCGCTGCGCCGCCCCGGCCACTGGCTGCGCGACGGGGCGGTGCTGGGGCTGTTGGTGGCGGTCGCCTTCTCCATCGCCGCCGAGGGCCTGTTCTTCACCGCGCTCGCCCTCGGCCTGTTCGTGGCCGGGTGGGCGCTGCACCCCGCCAACCGGGCGGAGGCACGGGCCGTGCTGCCGAACTTCCTGCGCGGGCTCGCGGTGACCGCGGTGGTCGCCGGGGTGCTGCTGGCGTACCCGCTGTGGCTGCACTTCGCCGGCCCGCAGCGCTACCACGGCACCGGCTTCGACGCGGTCATCCACTCCGAGGACATCGCCGCGTACGCGGCCTGGCCGCGCCGCTCGCTGGCCGGCGAGGCCGGCCTGGGCACCAGCCTGGCCCCCAACCCGACCGAGGAGAACTCCTTCTTCGGGGTGCCGCTGCTGGTGCTCGCCGTCGCCTGTTTCGTGCTGGTGTGGCGCCGCGCCGACCCGGCCCGCCGGGCCACCCTGTGGGCGTTGGGCATCACCGCCGTGGCCTTCACCGTGCTCTCCTTCGGGCCGGTGGCGAAGGTCGCCGGCCAGCGCACCGACCTGCCGATGCCGTTCGACCTGCTCGGCCAGTTGCCGGTGGTGAACGCCGCCCTGCCGGCCCGGTTGGCGTTGGTGGTGGCCCCGGTGATCGGGGTGCTGCTGGCGTACGCCGTGGACCAGCTCCGCGCCCGGCCGCCGCGCCGCCCGGCGGCGCTGGCGTGGGCGGCGGCGTTCGTGGTCGCGCTGCTGCCGTTGCTGCCGACGCCGCTGCTGACCAGCGAGCGGGAGCCGATCCCCGCGTTCATCACCTCCGGCGTGTGGCGGGAGTACGTGTCCCCCGGCGGCGTGCTCACCCCCGCGCCGCTGACCCTCGACGTCTACCCGGACGGGCAGCGCTGGCAGGCGTACGCCCTGTCGCACCGGCAGGGCGAGTTCGCCATCCCCTCCGGGTTCTTCCTCGGCCCCGGCGGCCCCGACGACCGGGGCCGGATCGGTCCGGTGCCGCGCCCCTTCAGCGCGCTGCTGGACCAGGCGGCCCGCAGCGGCACGACCCCGATCGTCACCGAGGGAACCAGGAACGAGGTGCGGGCCGACCTGGAACACTGGCGGATCGAGACGATCGTGCTGGCCGACGAGGTGCACGGCGCCAAGTGGCCGGTCGACGAGGACGCGCTCCGGCGCACACTGACCCTGCTGTTCGGCGAGCCGCAGCGGGTCGAGGACGTCTGGCTCTGGCGGGTCGGCCCGCCACGGTGAGCCGGCTCACCGCAGGTGACCGGCCGGTACGCCGCTACGCTGGTGCCGTGACCGCGACCACCTCCGGCCTCACGGCCGTGCGCGCCGGCGTCCTCGACTACACCGCCGCCTGGGACGAGCAGCGCCGCCTCCACGAGGCGGTGGCCGCCGGCGAGCGCGGCGACACGGTGCTGCTGCTGGAGCACCCGAGCGTCTACACGGCCGGCAAGCGCACCGAGCCGTGGGACCGGCCGACGGACGGCACCCCGGTCGTCGACGTCGACCGGGGCGGCAAGATCACCTGGCACGGCCCTGGGCAGCTCGTCGGCTATCCCATCGTGCGGCTGCCCGACCCGGTCGACGTGGTCGCCTACGTGCGACGCACCGAACAGTTGCTGATCGACGTGTGCGCGGAGTTCGGGCTGGCCGCCGGGCGGGTCGAGGGGCGCAGCGGCGTCTGGGTGCCGGAGGACGACCGGGGCCCGGCCCGTAAGGTCGCCGCCATCGGCATCCGGGTCGCCCGCGGGGTGACCCTGCACGGCTTCTCCATCAACTGCGACTGCGACCTGGCGTCCTTCGACCGGATCGTCCCGTGCGGGATCCGTGACGCCGGGGTCACCTCGCTGACGGCCGAGCTGGGCCGCCCGGTCACCGTCGCCGCCGTCCTGCCGGTCGTCGAACGCCACCTGCCCACCCTCGTCGACGCCTGACCCGCACCCGACCTCGGGCGACGGCGCTGCGGTGCTCCACCGCCGCCGGTTTCCCACAGCGCCGTGGCGTCTCCACAGCGCCGTGGCGACCAGGTCCCAGGCTGGGCCGCAGCGGCCACCTGAGGCCCGAGGTCGGGCGTGGTGGTGGGCCTAGGGGGTCAGGCGGTGCAGGTCGCGAGGGAACGCGGTGACCTCCCGGACGTTGGCCGCGCCGGTCAGGCGGGCGACGAGGCGTTCCAGCCCGATCGCGAAGCCGCCGTGCGGGGGCATGCCGTGCCGGAACGCGTCCAGGTAGCCGGCGTACGGTTCGACCGGCTCGCCGCGCGCCGCCAGGGCGGCCAGGTAGTCGCCGTGCCGGTGCAGGCGCTGCCCGCCCGTGACCAGCTCCACGCCCCGGAACAGCAGGTCGAACCCGTTGGAGTACGCCGGCCGCGCCGGGTCGGGGTGGGTGTAGAAGGGCCGCTTCGCCATCGGGTACCCGGTGACGAAGAGGAACTCGCAGTCGTGTTCACGCCGCGCCCACTCCCCCAGGGCCCGCTCGTGCGCCGGGGCCAGGTCCGGCTCGTCGGCCGGTGCCCCGGCGATCGTCAGCGCCTCGGTGAAGTGCACCGCCGGGATCTGCGCCGGCACCTGCGGCACGGTCACCCCGAGGGTGGCCAGCGCACCACCGGCCCGGTCGGTCACCGTGGCGAGCATCCCGGCGAGGGTGTCGCGCAGCACCCGCATGACGTCCCGGTGGTCGGTGACGAAGCCCAGTTCGGCGTCGAGCGACGTGTACTGGGCCAGGTGCCGGACGGTGTCGTGCGGCTCGGCGCGGAACACCGGCCCGACCTCGTACACCCGCTCGAACACGCCCACCATCAGCTGCTTGTAGAACTGCGGAGACTGGGCCAGGTACGCGGGCCGGCCGAACCAGTCGAGGGCGAACACGTCGGCTCCGCTCTCGGTGGAGGCACCCACCACCTTCGGGGTGTGGATCTCCACGAAGTCCCGGTCGTCGAGGGTGGCCCGGAAGCCGGCGACCGCCGCCGCCGAGACCCGCAGCGCCGCCGCCCGGGTCGGGTGGCGCAGGGCGACGGGCGCGTGGTCGAGCTGGGTGGGCAGGGTGGCGGTGAGCGCCGGCCGGTACAGGTCGAACGGCGGCGGCACGGCGGGCGGGCCGAGCGGTCGTACCGCCGGGTCGGTCAGCTCGACCCCGGCGGGCGCGGTCGGGTTCGCCACCACGGTGGCGGTCACCTCGACGACGGTCTCCTCCGGCAGCCGCTGCACCTCGGCGCGTACGCCCGGGTCGGTGACCACGACCTGGCTGAGGCCGGCGGCGTCCCGCACGATCAGGAAGGCCACCGACTTGAGCAGCCGACGGCGGTGGACCCAGCCGGCGACCCGGACGGTCGCGCCGACGTGGGCGGTGAGCTGGTGGGACAGGATGCGTTGCACGGCGGTTACCTCCTCGGTGTCTCGCAACGCGATCCCCAGGGAGGTGTGGGCGAGCGGGAGCCTCGCGGTGCCACCACACCTTCGCCCCCGCGCGGCGGAGGCCTCGTTCGTCGCCTTTTCACCGGGGCCAGCCGGGCGGGGTCTACTGGGCGTGCGCTGTTCTTCCCGCAGCTCGGGAGGGTCTTCACGCGTCGGCGGCAGACCGCCTCGCAGCAGCCGGCGGCTCTCTTCAACTGACGGTCGACGCGCTACTCGGCTCCGTCACAGCTCTGGCGGGCACGCTAGCACCGCACGCCCCTCGGCGTGACGGCGTTTTCTCGGCTCCGGTGTCCGGCGTCACAGCAATCACGGCGTGACGGCGGTCGCCCGATGTGCATCGACCGCCACCGACGGGCGTAGGCTCGGTTCCGTGACGATCGAGCACTCCGCGCCGACGACCGGCCAGGCAGCGCGCACCGCGACGCCCGCCCCCGAGGGGCGGCGCCTGCTGCGGATCGAGGCGCGCAACGCCGAGACCCCGATCGAGCGCAAACCGCCGTGGATCAAGGTCAAGGCCAAGATGGGCCCGGAGTACACCCAGCTGCGCGGGCTCGTCTCGCGCGAGGGCCTGCACACGGTGTGCCAGGAGGCCGGCTGCCCCAACATCTACGAGTGCTGGGAGGACCGCGAGGCGACCTTCCTCATCGGCGGCGACCAGTGCACCCGGCGTTGTGACTTCTGCCAGATCGACACGGGCAAGCCGGCCGAGTTCGATGCCGACGAGCCGCGCCGGGTGGCCGAGTCGGTGGCCGCGATGGGCCTGCGCTACGCCACCGTCACCGGCGTCGCCCGCGACGACCTGCCCGACGGCGGCGCGTGGCTGTACGCCGAGACCGTCCGGCAGATCCACGCCCTCCAGGCCGGTTGCGGCGTGGAGTTGCTGATTCCCGACTTCAACGCGGTGCCCGACCAGCTCGCCGAGGTGTTCGGCGCCCGGCCGGAGGTGCTGGCGCACAACGTCGAGACGGTGCCCCGGATCTTCAAGCGGATCCGCCCGGCGTTCCGCTACGAGCGGTCCCTCGACGTCATCCGGCAGGCCCGCGCCGACGGCCTGGTCACCAAGAGCAACCTCATCCTGGGCATGGGCGAGGAGCGGGCCGAGGTGTCCCAGGCGCTGCGCGACCTGCACGACGCCGGCTGCGAGCTGATCACGATCACGCAGTATCTGCGGCCCACCCCCCGCCACCACCCGGTCGCGCGGTGGGTCAAGCCGGAGGAGTTCGTCGAGCTGCGCGAGGAGGCCGAGGAGATCGGCTTCGCCGGCGTGATGAGCGGGCCGCTGGTGCGCTCGTCGTACCGGGCCGGCCGCCTCTACCGGCAGGCCCTGGACGCCCGCGCGTCGCAGGCCGTCGTCGCCCGCTGAGCCGCGACCGACCCGGCACGATCCGGGTCGGTCGTGCCACGTTGCCGCGCCGCGCGGTCCCCGGGCGGGCGCGGATCAACGGGCGGACGCCGCCCACTAGACTCTGCGGCATGGCAAAGCCCCAGGAGAAGGTCTCGTTCGGCCAGCGGCTGAAGCAGATCGGGATGGTGTTCAAGTTCACCGCCAAGCAGGACAGGTGGTTCGCGCCACTGGCCGCCGCGGCGGTGCTGATCCCGCTCGCGCTCACCGTGGTCGCCGTCCTGGTCTGGGGCTGGCTGTGGCTTCCGCTGGGCATCCTGTTCGCCCTGCTCTGCCTGCTGATCGTGCTCAACCTGCGGTCCAACCGGGCGATGATGAACGCGGCCGAGGGGCAGCCGGGCGCCGCCGCCCAGATCATGGAGAACATGCGGGGCGACTGGCGGGTGACGCCGGCGGTCAGCTCCACCACCCAGATGGACATGGTGCACCTGGTCATCGGCCGACCGGGCGTGATCCTGCTGGCCGAGGGCAACCCGCAGCGGGTACGCGGCCTGCTCGGTCAGGAGAAGCGGCGGCTGGCCAAGGTGATCGGCAACGCCCCGCTCTACGACTACATGATCGGCCAGGAGGAGGGCGAGCTGCCCATCCGCAAGCTGCGGATGACGCTGATGCGGCTGCCGCGCAGCCTCAGCGGCAAGGACGTCAACTCCCTGGACAAGCGGCTGAAGGCGCTGACCGCCCGGCCGCAGCTGCCCAAGGGCGCGCTGCCGAAAAACATGCGTCCGCCGCGCGGCGCGTTCCGCCAGAGCCGGGGCCGCTGACCCCGAACCCCACACGACGAACGAGAGCCGGCCCGCGGGCCGGCTCTCGTTCGTCCGGCGGTGCTGCGGTCAGGGGCGGGGGGCGGCGGTGATGACGGAGCCGGTCAGCCGGTCGTGCAGGCCCCGGCGGTGCTCGTCCATGAGCAGCGCCGGGACCACCAGGGCGAGCAGGAGGCCGCGCAGCAGGGCGCGGACCAGCCCGATCCGGCCACCGTCGTACCAGGCGACGCAGCGGATCTTCGTGATGAACATGCCGGGTGTCTGGGCGAACAGGCCGAGGAAGAAGCCGTACTCGACGATCAGCACGACGACCGGCGCCCAGGCGTCCCGGGTCGGGTCGGCGAAGGTGTTCGCCACCAGCAGGCAGAGCACCCAGTCGATGACCAGCGCCCCGAACCGGCGACCCAGGTCGGGCGGGGTGAAGGCGGGGTCCGAGGCGGGCGGCGTGGGATGCTGCGGCGGGTTGGTCACAGCGGTCAAGGGTATCGAGGGCCGAGGTCGGCGTTCCGTGCCGGTGGCGCAAAAACGGACTAACAACTGCAAGTGTCACTACACTGGCACAGCCGGGTCCGTCCCCCCGGTGTGCTCGTGGCCGCACGAGGCCGCAACCAGCGCTTCGCGAGGGACGTAACACGGCAGAAACACTGGAGACATGGCCGGGCAACCCCGTGGCCATAGCGTCGCCAGCAGCCTAGCTACCCCGTGGACGTGCCAGGAGGACGTGTGTTCGCCAATCCCGAGGAACTCCTGCGATACCTCAAGAACGAGGACGTGAAGTTCGTCGACGTTCGTTTCTGTGACCTGCCCGGCGTGATGCAGCACTTCAACATGCCGGTGGAGTCGGTCGACGACGCGCTCCTCACCGAGGGTCTCGCTTTCGACGGCTCGTCGATCCGCGGTTTCCAGGCGATCCACGAGTCGGACATGCTCCTGCTCCCGGACGTCGCGACCGCCTTCATCGACCCCTTCCGGGCGCAGAAGACCCTCGCCCTGAACTTCTTCATTCACGACCCGTTCACCCGCGAGGCGTACACCCGCGACCCGCGCAACGTGGCGAAGAAGGCGGAGGCCTACCTGGCCGCCAGCGGCATCGCCGACACCGCCTACTTCGGCGCCGAGGCCGAGTTCTACATCTTCGACTCGATCCGCCACGAGACGTCGGCGCACCAGTCGTACTACTACATCGACTCGATCGAGGGCGCCTGGAACTCGGGCCGCGAGGAGGCGGGCGGCAACCGGGGTTACAAGACCGCCTACAAGGGCGGCTACTTCCCGGTGCCGCCGGTCGACCACTACGCCGACCTGCGGGACAGCATCGTGCGCCGCCTGGTCGACAACGGCTTCACCGTGGAGCGCTCGCACCACGAGGTGGGCACCGCCGGCCAGTCCGAGATCAACTACAGGTTCTCGACGCTGCTGCACGCCGCCGACCAGCTCCAGCTCTTCAAGTACATCGTGAAGAACGAGACCTGGGCCCACGGCAAGACCGCCACCTTCATGCCGAAGCCGCTCTTCGGCGACAACGGTTCGGGCATGCACACCCACCAGAGCCTCTGGCTCAACGGCGAGCCGCTGTTCTATGACGAGACCGGCTACGCCGGCCTGTCGGACACCGCCCGCTGGTACATCGGCGGTCTGCTGCACCACGCTCCGTCGCTGCTGGCGTTCACCAACCCGACGGTCAACTCGTACCGCCGGCTGGTGCCGGGCTTCGAGGCCCCGGTCAACCTGGTCTACTCGCAGCGCAACCGTTCCGCCTGCACCCGGATCCCGGTGACCGGTAGCGACCCGAAGGCCAAGCGGGTCGAGTTCCGGGTGCCGGACCCGTCCAGCAACCCGTACCTCGCCTTCTCGGCGATGATGATGGCCGGCCTGGACGGCATCAAGAACAAGATCGAGCCGCCGGCGCCGATCGACAAGGACCTCTACGACCTGCCGCCGGAGGAGTGGGGCGACGTCAAGCAGGTGCCGGGCTCGCTGCCGGCGGTGCTGGACTCGCTGGAGGCCGACCACGACTACCTGCTCGACGGCGGGGTCTTCACCCCGGACCTGATCTCCACCTGGATCAGCTGGAAGCGGGCCAACGAGGTCGACCCGGTGCGCCTGCGCCCGACCCCGCACGAGTTCGCGATGTACTTCGACTGCTGACGAGCGACACGAGAACCACCGGCCGGGCCGGCTCCGCGACCATGCGGGGCCGGCCCGACCGTGTCAGAGCCGGCCCGACCCGTGCCAAGGGCCAGACCGGCGCCCGGCCGGCGGCAGCACCGCGCCCCGCCGCAGACCTGGCATGAGCGACCCTCGACGCGAGCAGACCGACGGCACCGCCCGTGATCGGAAGCCCGGCACGAACGAGCCGCGGTGACCGCCGTCGGTCCCGCCCCACTGCCCGCGATGATCGCCCTACTGTCCGCGATGATCACCCTGCGCCGGCGGGTGACCGTGCCGGTGAACGCCGGGCGCTGCCCCACCTGTGGGACAGCCCGCTGACGGCCCGCCGGTCTCCGGTCTCACCTGCGGGGCGACTCGACAGCGGTTCGGTCCGGGTCGACGATCGCGTGCCGCAGGCGGGGTAGGCCCCACACCGCCACGGCGACGAGCAGTGCGGTCATCGCCACCGCGCCGGGGGCCTTGGTCAGCCGGGCGAGGTTCGTGCCGTCGGGCAACGCGAGGAAGGAGGCCCCCACGGCGGGCGGTACGAACCAGAGGGTGTGCCGGGCGGCGACCGCCAGCAGGAGCAGCGGCCACGTCGCGTACCAGGGATGGAAGACCGGCGCGAGGGCGACCGTGGCGGTCAGCGCCAGGCCGGCGCCGAGCAGGGCGACCCGGGGCCGCCGGGCCGCCTCCACAGGGGTCATCCGCTGCCGGGCGTCGGTGAGCCCGCGCAGCGTCGTCCAGACCCGCCACCAGAGCAGGATCAGTAGCACGGCCAGCACCACGAGGGCCGCCGCCCGGGCCACCGGCACCGCCGCCGGAGCGCGCCCCGCCGCCTCGCCCACGTAGTCGGCGACCATGCCGACGGCGGTCGGCGGCGAGGTCCACTGCTCGGAGTCGCCGCTGCGGCCCAGCCCGGCCACCCAGCCCAGCCCCAACCCGGAGGCGACGGACACCCCCGCCAGCGCGGCCAGCGCCCCGCCGGCCAGCCAGCCGCCGCCACGCAGCAGCGTCGGAACCGTGTACCGGCCGGCGACCGCCGTCAGCGCCGCGAACGGCAGCACCACCAGGGCGGTCGCCTTCACCGCCACCGCCAGCCCGAGCAGCACCCCGGCCACGAGCAGCGCCCGGGGCCGGTCGGGGCGGCGGACCAGCACCAGCAGGCCGAGCAGCAGCAGGCCCAGCATGACCGCGTCGTTGTGCGCGCCGGCCACCAGATGCACCCCGACCAGGGGACAGGCCAGCGCCAGCCAGGCCGCCCGCCGGGTCGGCACCCCGGCGGCGCGGGCCAGGCCCGGCAGGCAGGACGCGGCCAGCACCACCCCGCCGACGGCGACCATCCGCAACGCGACCACCACCCCGGCCAGGTCGCCGCCGACGGTCACCGCGAGGGCCGCCAGCAGGACGAAGAACGGCCCGTACGGGGCCGGCGTGTCCCGCCAGATCGGGGCGACCGCGTCCGCCCACGGGCAGCCGGCCGCAGCCACCCCCGTCGCGTACGGGTCGACGCCGTGCGCGTACGCCCAGCCCTGGCAGGCGTACGAGTAGACGTCCCGGCTGGCCAGCGGTGCGGTCAGCAGCAGCGGCAGGGCCCACAGCCCGGCGGTGACGTACGCCCAGCGGGTCGACGGCGCACCTCGGCGCAGTGCCCACCACGCGCCGGTCATCGCGGTGGTGCCGGCCAGCCACAGCGCGACGGTCAGCGGGCCGTCCTCGGCACGCCACACCCGCTCGGCGGTGGCGTCGGGCAGGGCCCCGCCCACGTAGCCGGCCACGGCCAGCAGGACCGCGCCGACCAGCCCCGCCCAGCGGGCCCGCCCCGCCACGCGGGTCGACGGCACCGGCCCGACGGAAGCGAAGGGACCGCCAGGAGCAGCAGAGCCACCGGAGGCGGCGGACACGCCGGGGTCGGGCGGGCGGGCGGCGGACACGCCGGGGTCGGGCGGGCGGGCGGCGGGCTCCGTCACCGCGTACCTCTCCTCAGTCGGTGGCCGGTTCTCTGGCCGCCCGCGCCGACCGTACCAAGCGCACGGCCACCCAGATGGTCAACAGCGTCATCAGCGGGGCACCGGGAACCTTGGTGTACCGGGCCAGGCCGGTGCCGTCCGCGAGCACCAGGAACGACGCGACGACGGTCACCACGCAGAACCAGCCGGTGCGCCGGGCGGTGGCGGCGAGCAGCGCCAGCGGCCAGAACCAGTACCAGGGGTGGAACAGCGGCGCCAGGGCCACGGTCGCGGTCAGCGCCAGCGCGGCGTGCCACAGCGGGTCGCGGGTGCGGGCCCGCCACCACAGCCACACCAGCAGCACCGCCAGCACGGCCATGCCGATGCCCCGGGTCACCGGCAGCGCGTCGACGTGCAGGCCGAACGGCAGCACGAGGTAGCCGACGGTCTGCCCGACGGCGGTCGACGGTGACGTCCAGGCCACCACGTCGCCGCCCCGGGCCAGGCCGCTGATCCAGCCGAAGTCCAGACCGGCCGCGAGCGTGGTGCCGGCGACGGTGGCGATCGTGGCGGCGACCACCCAGCCGCCGTGACGCAGCAGCGCCCGCACCGAGTACGCCCCGACGATCGCGGCGAGGGCCGCGAACGGCACCACCACCAGGGCGGTGATCTTGACCGAGGCGGCCAGGCCGAGCAGCGCTCCCCCGGCCAGCAGCGGTCCGGGGCGACCGGGTCGGGACACCACCACGGCCAGCCCGGCCACCAGCAGGCCCACCATGAGCGCGTCGTTGTGCACCCCGGAGACCAGGTGCACGGCCACCAGCGGGCTGCCCAGGGCCAGCCACAGCGTCCGGGGCACCGGAACGCCGCAGCGGCGGGCCAGCACCGGCAGGCAGACGGCGGTCAACGCCACACCGGCCACCGCGATCAGCCGGAACAGGGCGATGCTGCCGAACAGCGAGCCGGTGGCGGCGACCACCGCGCCGGAGAGCACCACGAACAGCGGCCCGTACGGAGCCGGCGTGTCCCGCCAGATGTACGAGATGGTGTCCAGCCAGGGGCAGGGCAGCGCCGACACGCCCTGCTCGTAGGGGTTGACGCCGGCGGAGTAGCTGGCCCCCTGGCAGGCGTACGCGTAGGCGTCGCGGCTGCCCAAGGGCGGCGCGAACAGCAGCGGCGCCAGCCAGAGCCCGACGGTGACCAGGGCCCAGCGCGCTGACGGCACCCGGTCGCGCAGGGCCCACCAGGCGCCGGCCATCGCGGCGGTGCCGACCAGCCACAGGCCGATGATCAGCGGCCCGTTCGGCCCCTGCCAGATGCTGACCGGGGTGGGGCGCAGGTCCCCGTCGGGCAGCGCCCCACCGAGGAACGCGGCCACGGCGAGCAGCGTCGAGCCGGCCAGTCCGATCCAGCGCGCGAGGTGGTGGGGCACGGAAGGACATGCTGCCAGTACCCTGGGCGGCCTACGGAGGTGGGCATGCGGGGAATCCGGGTGGTGGTGCTGGCCACCGCGTCGGCAGCCGTGCTCGGCGTGGCGTACCTCACGCTCCCGCCGATGGGATCCGACCTCGCCGCCCAGGTGGCCCGGGCCGACTTCTTCGCGGCCCACGGTGGCACGCCGGTGGACCTGCGCTGGTACGGCGGGGTGCACCAGTTCGGCTACAGCCTGCTCACCCAGCCGGTGATGGCCGTCCTGGGTGTCCGGGTCACCGGGGCGCTGGCGCTGGTCGCGGCGGCGGCGGCGTTCGCGGCGCTGCTGGTGCGCGTCCGGGTGCCCCGACCGCTGGCGGGGGCCCTGGTCGGGGTGGCCGCGATCGCCGGGAACCTGGTCGCCGGTCGGGTCACCTACGGCGTGGGCGTGGCGTTCGGGCTGGCCGCACTGCTGGCACTCACCCTGCCGACCCACCGGCGGGGCGAGCCACCACCTCGGCCGGGCCGGCCGCCCCGCCAGCCTGGACTGTCGCACCGGCCGGGCCTGCGGCTGGGGCTCGCCGCCACCGGCGCACTGCTCGCCTCGGCGGCCAGTCCGGTGGCCGGGCTGTTCGTCGGCCTCGCCGGTGCGGCGCTGCTGCTGTCCCGCCGGTACGCCGACGGCCTGGCCCTCGGTGTCGCGGCGGCGCTGCCCCTCGGCGTGACGGCGCTGCTCTTCGGTGACGGGGGCTGGATGAACATCAGCCGCACCGACACCGTCCGCGCGGTGGTGACGGCGCTGCTGGTGGCGGCGCTGGTCGGATACCGGCCGGTGCGGGTGGGGGCGCTGCTGGCGGCGGGCGGGGTGCTGGTCGCCGCGCTGGTGCACACCCCGGTCGGCCTGAACGCGACCCGGCTGGCGGCGATGTTCGCCCTGCCGCTGCTGGCCGCCGCCGCCCGCCCGCCCGCCTGGGCGGCGCTGCTGCCGCGCCTGGGCACGGGGTCCAGCCGGGGGTCGGCGGGTCCCGGGGGCCAGCCGGCACGCGCGGCGGAACGGCCCCCCGAGGGCCAGCCGGCACGCGAGGCCGCGCGGGCCCGCGCGGCGGGGCGGGCACGCGAGGTCAGGCGCGCCGGCGAGGCGTCGAGGTGGCCGCCCTGGTGGCGCTGCTCGCGGCGGTGTGCTGGTGGCAGCCGCCGGTGGTCCCGGCCGACCTGCGCAGCATCGGCGACCCGACCAGCCGGGCGGCCTACTTCGCCCCGCTGCGCGACTTCCTCGCCGGGCAGCGCCTGACCGGACGGGTGGAGGTGCCGCCGACCCGCAACTACTGGGAGGCCGCGTCGCTGGGCGAGGTGCCGCTGGCCCGGGGCTGGCTGCGGCAGGCCGACATCGACCGCAACCCGCTGTTCTTCACCACGGTCCCCGGTGCCGCCGGCACCGGCGTGCCGCTGACCCCGGACACCTACCGGGCCTGGCTGGTCGAGAACGCCGTGCAGTTCGTGGCGGTCCCCGACGCGCCGCTGTCCTGGGTGGGGCGGGCCGAGGCGCACCTCGTCACGGCAGGGCTGCCGTACCTGACGCCGGTCTGGTCCGGCCCGCACTGGCGGGTCTGGGCGGTGACCGACCCGACCCCGCTGGTCGGCGCACCGGGTGTGCTGGTCGCGCAGGACGGGGCCGCGGTGACGTTCGAGACGACCGGCCCGGGGGTGGTTCCGGTGCGGGTGCGCCACAGCCCCTGGCTGACGGCGTCCGGCGGCGGTGTCGTGCGGGCGTCCGGCGACTGGGTGACCGTGACCGTGCCCGGTGCCGGCCGCTACACCCTCGGCAGCTGAACACCGACTTTTGCCAAACCAGCAATCTTTCTTGCCGGTACGTGTGCGGCGCCGGACGATCGGTGCGGCGGGGCCCAGAGGATGGGGCCCGGCAACCACCTGAGGAGGAAGCATGCGCCACGACGGCGAGACCGCACCGCGCACCCACCGGCAGCCGACGCAGGACCGGCCGGCCGGAGTGGACGACGAGACGGCCCGGTTCTGGGACGACCTCTACGGCCAGCGGGAACGACGCTGGAGCGGGCGGGCGAACCCGCACCTGGTCGACGTCGCCGGCCCGCTGCCCGCCGGCACCGTGCTGGACCTCGGCTGCGGCGAGGGCGGCGACGCGGTCTGGCTGGCCCGTCAGGGCTGGCGGGTGACCGCGGTCGACGTCTCGGCCACCGCCCTGGACCGGGCCGGGGCGGCCGTCGCCGCCGCCGGTGTCGCCGCCCGCGTCGAGTTCCAGCGGCACGACCTCACCCGCACCTTCCCCACCGGAACGTACGACCTGGTGTCCGCGCAGTTCCTCCAGTCGCCGCTGGAGTTCCCCCGGCTGGAGGTGCTGCGCGCGGCGGCCCGGGCGGTGGCCCCCGGCGGCCGGCTCCTCGTCGTCGAGCACGGCGAGGTGCCCCCGTGGGCGCGGGCCGCCCACCCGGACGTCCAGTTCCCCACCCCGCAGGAGACTCTGGCGGGGCTGGACCTGGAACCGGGCCGCTGGGAGACCGAGCGGCTCGACGCGCCGCGCCGCACCGCCACCGGCCCCGACGGTCAGCCCGGTCACCTGGTCGACCACCTGGTGCTGGTGCGCCGCCGGTAGCGGCCGTCAGCCCTCCAGCACCCGTTCCATCGCCGTCCGGGACCGGCGGCCGGTGCGCAGGTACTCGTCGAGGAACTCGCCCGGGTCGTCCCGGCCGAGCAGCCGCACCACCCCCGCCAGTTCCACCCCGTGCCGGGGCAACTGGTCGCCGGCGCGGCCCCGCACCAGCATCAGCGCGTTGCGGACCTGCGCGGCGAGCGTCCAGCCGGCCGCCAGGGCCTCGGCGTCCGCCGGGTCGACCAGGCCCGCGTCCCGCGCCGCCGACAGGGCGTCGAGGGTACGCGTGCCGCGCAGGGCCCGGTTCCCGCCGGCGTGCCGGAGCTGGAGCAGCTGCACCGCCCACTCGACGTCGGCCAGGCCACCCCGACCCAGCTTGGTGTGGGTGGCCGGGTCGGCGCCCCGGGGCAGCCGCTCGTTCTCCACCCGTGCCTTGATCCGCCGGATCTCGACGACCTGTTCGCGGGTCAGCCCGTCGGCCGGGTAGCGGACCGGGTCGACCAGGGTCTCGAACTCGGCACCCAGGTCGGCGTCGCCGCAGACGAACCGGGCGCGCAGCAGCGCCTGCGCCTCCCACACCTTCGACCAGCGCGCGTAGTACTGCGCGTAGGCGGCGAGGCTGCGCACCAGGGGGCCCTGCCGGCCCTCGGGGCGCAGGTCGGCGTCGACACCGAGCGGCGGGTCGGGAGCGGGCATGCCGAGCAGCCGGCGCAGTTCCTCGGCGATCGACTGGGCGGCGGCGCTGGCGGCGCTCTCCGCCATCCCGTCCGGCGGGTCGTAGACGAACAGCACGTCGGCGTCGGACAGGTAGTTCGACTCGTACCCGCCGAGGCGACCCATGCCGATCACCGCGAGACGCAGCCCCGGCGTGGGCGGCTGCGCGGCCTGCGCGGCCCGCAGCGCGGCGGCGAGGGTGGCGTCGGTGACGTGGGACAGCGCGGTGCCCACCGCGGTGACGTCCGCCAGACCGGGGGCCGCCCGCCCGCCGCCGTCGGGGCGCGGCGGAGCGGGGGCCAGCGAGCCGGCGCGGCTGAGGACATCGGTGCAGGCGAGCCGGACCAGTTCCCGGCGACGCAGCGCGCGGACCGCCCGGGTGGCCTCGACCGGGTCGGCGTGCCGCCCCGCCGCGGCGGCGAAGCCGGTGCAGAGCACGTCGCGCGGGCGTGGCGTCAGCTCGGTCTCCTCGGCCAACAGGCGCAGCGCCTCCGGCTCCCGGGAGAGCAGGTCGGCGATGTACCGGGACGACGACAGCACCCGGGCGAGCCGGCGGGCCACCGGCCCGGAGTCCCGCAGCAGCCGCAGATACCACGGGGTGCTGCCGAGCGAGTCGGAGACCTGGCGGTAGTTGAGCAGCCCGCGATCCGGTTCGGGGGCGTCGGCGAACTCGCTGAGCAGCACCGGCAGCAGCGTGCGTTGGATCGCGGCGGTGCGGCTCACCCCGCCGGTGAGGGACTGGAGGTGACGCAGCGCCCCGGCCGGGTCGGCGAAGCCGAGGATCTCCAGCCGGTTGCGGGCCGCCTCCGGGGTCAGCCGCAGCCCGTCGGCCGGCACGCGGGCCACCGACTCCAGCAGCGGCCGGTAGAGCAGCTTGGCGTGCAGCCGGCGTACCTCGGTGGCGTGGGTGACCCACTCGGCGCGGAACTCCTCGACGGCGCTGCGGCCCGGCCCGGCCGTGTGGCCCAGCGCGGTGGCCAGCCAGCGCAGCCCGGCGGGATCCGTCGGCACGGTGTGGGTGCGTCGCAGCCCCTGGAGCTGGAGGCGGTGCTCGACGTTGCGCAGGAAGCGGTAGCCGCGCAGCAGGGCCTCCCCGTCGGCGCGGCCCACGTAGCCGCCGGTGACCAGCGCACGCAACGCCGGGATGGTGCCGGGCGGTCGCAGCGACTCGTCGCCGCGACCGTGGACGAGTTGCAGCAGCTGGACGGCGAACTCGATGTCGCGCAGCCCGCCCGGACCGCGCTTGATCTCGCGTTCCAGCTCCTTCGGCGGGATGTTGTCGATGATCCTGCGGCGCATGGCCCGGACGTCCTCGACCGCCTCCGGGCGTTCGGCGGCCCGCCACACCAGCGGGGCCAGCGCGTCGATCCACTCCCGGCCCAACGCCAGGTCACCGGCCGCCGGGCGGGCCTTGAGCAGGGCCTGGAACTCCCAGGTGCGCGCCCAGCGGCGGTAGTAGGCCAGGTGGCTGGCGAGCGTACGCACCAGCGGGCCCCGGTTGCCCTCGGGGCGCAGCGCGGCGTCGACCGGCCAGGCGACCAGGCCGCAGACGTGGATCAGCCGGGTGGCGACCGTGGTGGCCGCCGGCAGGTCGTCGTCCTCGGCGGCCACGAAGATCACATCGACGTCGGAGACGTAGTTCAGCTCCCCGCCCCCGCACTTGCCCATCGCCACCACGGCCAGCCTCGGCGCGGGCGTGCCCTGCGGCAGTTCCGCGACGGCGATCGCGTACGCGGCCGACAGGGTGGCGTCGGCCAGCGTCGACAGCGCGGCCATGGTCTGCTCCAGCCCGCGCCCCCCGGTCAGGTCAGCCGCCGCGATGCGCAGCAACGCCAGCCGGTAGGCCCGCCGCAGCACCGCCACCGGGTTGCCGTCGCCGCCCAGGTCGAGCCGCCCGTCGGCGGTCGGTGCGAGCCCGTCGGGCGCGGTGCGCAGCGTCGCCCACTGGTCGGGGTTGGCGACCAGGTGGTCACCGAGCGCCGAGGAGGCCCCCAGCACGGCGACCAGCCGCCGACGCAGCCCCGGATCGTCGTGCAGCGCGCCGAGCAGCGCCGAGCCCGCGCCGATACCGCCCGGGGCGCCCACTGAGCCGTTCCCACCAGAACCGGCCGCCGCGTCGTTCCCGCCACCCGGGCCGGCCGTCGTGCCGTTCCCACCACCCGGGCGGGCCGTCGCGCCGTTTCCGCCGCGCACCGCCCGCCGCTCAGCCTCGACGAGGCGGTGCAGTTGGCGCAGGGCCAGATCCGGGTCGGCGGCCCGGGAGAGCGCAGAGAGCAGGTCCTGGGCCCGGTCGTCGGTGGGCTCCTGCGTCTCCGGCCGCCACAGGGCGAGACCGTCCGGGCCGAGCAGGTCGGCGGCGCGGGCACCGACGAGGTCGTCGGTGCTGCCGAAGCCGTACCGGGCCAGGCGACCTGCGGCGCTGGTCGGCCGGCCCATCAGTGCCCGAGCAGGGGAAGGCTGCGGACGGGGGCCTCGTCCAGCTCGCCGAGCGCCAGCGCGGCGAACCGGGCGGCGAAGGGCTGCCAGACCTCCTCCACGTCGGCCATCACCGCGTCGCAGGCCGCCACCACCAGCTCGGGGTCGTGGCCCAGCTCGGCCAGCAGCGCGGAGTTACGCGCCCAGTCGGCGATCATGGCGGTGTCGCACTCGATGTGGAACTGCAGGCCCCAGGCCCGGTCGCCGAGGCGGAACGCCTGGTGCGGGTAGCGGGTGGAGGCGGCCAGCAGGGTGGCCCCCCGGGGCAGCTCGGTGATCTCGTCGGAGTGCCACTGGAGCACGTCGGGGATCAGCGGCACGTAGCGGAACAGCGGATCCGCCTCGGCGGCGTCCCGCCGGCCCACCACCGCGGGGCCGACCTCGGGCCCGGACGGGCTGCGCTCGACCAGACCGGCGTGGGCGGTGGCGAGCAGCTGCGCGCCCAGGCAGACCGCCAGGGTGGGCACCCGGTGCCGGACCGCCTTGCGCAGCAACCGCTCCACCGCCGGGAACCAGGGCGCCCCGGGCCCGCCGTCGGGCAGCTCGTATGCCTGCTGCTCCCCGCCCAGCACGACCAGCGCGGCGTACCCGTCGAGGTCGGCGGGGAGGTCCTCGCCCGCGTGCGGGCGCACCACCCGCAGGCCGAGGCCGGCCTCGGTCAGCCACTCCCCCAGCCGGCGTGCGTCGTCGGTCGGGTCGTTCTCGATCACCAGCGCGGTTGCCACGCGTCGAGGCTATCCGGTCGTCCCGACAAAGGCCGGAACGGCTCCACCGGGCGGCTGGCACGGTGTCGGGGTTCTGGCAGCTAGGCTCTGCCGCTGTGTCCGACCGCCGCACTCCCGACGACACCGTCGTCCGCCCACCGGCCCTGCGTCCCGGCGACACGGTGATGCTGGTGTCGCCGTCCGGGCCGACCCGGCCCGAGCGGGTGGCCCGGGGCATCGAGCTGATCACCGGGTGGGGACTGCGACCGGTGCCCGCGCCGAACGCGTACGCCCGGCAGGGCTATCTGGCCGGCGGGGACGCGCTGCGCGCCGCGGACCTGAACGCGGCCTTCGCCGACCCGCAGGTACGCGGGGTGATCTGCACCCGGGGCGGGTACGGCGCGCAGCGGGTGGTGGACGCGATCGACATGGCGGCGGTGCACCGCGACCCGAAGGTGGTCGCCGGCTTCTCCGACATCACCGCGTTGCAGTTCGCGCTGTGGCGGGGTGCCCGACTGGCGACCGTGCACGGGCCCGGGGCGGTCTGGCTCGACGAACGGACCCCGCCGCGCTCGGCGGAGTCGCTGCGCGCCGCGCTCACCACCACCCGCCCGGTCACGGTCGTCGCCGATCCGTTCGAGGAGACCCACCCGGTGCGGGTGCCCGGACGTGCCACCGGGCCGCTGCTCGGCGGCAACCTGTGCCTGGTCGTGGCCTCGCTGGGCACCCCGGACATGCCCGACCTGACCGGGGCGGTGCTGCTGCTGGAGGACGTGCAGGAACCGCCGTACAAGATCGACAGGATGCTCACCCAGCTCCGCCGGGCCGGCGTGCTCGACGGGCTGGCGGGGGTGGCGGTGGGTCAGTTCACCGACTGCGCCGACGGCTGGGACGTCGGCGTGGTCGACGTGCTCGCCGACCGCCTCGGCGATCTGGGCGTGCCGGTGCTCGGCGGTCTGCCGATCGGGCACGGCGTCGGGCAGCTCACCGTTCCCGTCGGCACCGACGCCACCCTCGACGCGACCGCCGGCACCCTCACGGTCTGTCCCGCCGTCCGCTGATCGAGGCGGTCGACGGGCCGGTGGCGGCGGGCCGCTTTGTCGGTTGGGGGCCGCGCGGTTTGCGGCGTACCGGGCTGTCCGGTGCCCGGGATGCCGCGGATTGCCGCAACTGGGGCCGCCCAGCACGGGGACGGCCAGGTTCCCCGCAACCGAGATCTCAGCCGGCCGCCGTCCGGCCGGTCAGGCGATGCAGGCGCAGACGATCAGCGCGGCGCCGAAGTGGGTGGCGGCGCTGACCCGGGCCGCCGGATGCGGCTCGTCGGAGCAGATGATCTCGCCGAGCTTGCCGGGGGTCAGCAGGTCGAGCACGAAGAACGCCAGCGCCATGATGAGCAGCCCGACGCCGCCGAAGACGAGCGTCGAGGCGATGCCCTTGGCGAAGTCGCTGTAGCTGGTCAGGATCGCCGTGAACACGATGCCCGCGACGCCGAGCTGGTTCGCCGCCAGGAGCAGGCCGGCGTTGGCGTTGCGGCGGACCCAGATCAGCTCCCGCAGCCTGCCGGGCGTGAGCAGGTCGACCAGGACGAAGCCGGCGACCATCAGGGCAACCCCGACCACCCCGTAGACCACGCTCTGCCACGCTCCGCTGAGCAGATCCTCCAGCACCGACTGCCTCCCGCCTCCACCGCCGGCCGAGGTGCCGGCGCAGTGATCGAGACGATAGCCTCCCGACGCCACCAGCGGCAGTCCGGGCGTCGGCCCACCGGGCCGGACCGCCCGATCGGCCGGCGGGTGCGAGCTACAGCGACAGGTAGTGCTGCCGCTCGTACGGGGTGACCTCGCGGCGGTACTGCTCCCACTCGGCGCGCTTGTTGCGCAGGAAGAAGTCGAAGACGTGCTCGCCGAGCACCTCGGCGACCAGTTCCGAGCCGGCCATCACGTCGATCGCCTCGGACAGGTTCTCCGGCAGCGGCTCGTACCCCATCGCCCGACGCTCGGCGCTGGTCAGCGACCACACGTCGTCCTCGGCACCCGGCGGCAGCTCGTAGCCCTCCTCGATGCCCTTCATCCCCGCGCCGAGCAGCACCGCGAAGGCCAGGTACGGGTTGGCGGCCGAGTCGGGCGAGCGGATCTCCACCCGGGCCGAGTTGGGCTTGCCGTACGCGGGCACCCGGACCAGCGCGGACCGGTTCAGGTGGCCCCAGCAGACGTACGCCGGGCTCTCGGTCACCCGATCCGGCAGGGCCTGCGGGAACAGCCGCTTGTAGGAGTTGACCCACTGGTTGGTGACGGCGGTGTACTCCCGGGCGTGCACCAGCAGGCCGGCGATGAAGGCGCGGGCCACCTTGGACAGCTTCATCGGGTCACCGGCGTCGTGGAAGGCGTTGCGCTCCCCCTCGAACAGCGACAGGTGGGTGTGCATGCCGCTGCCGGGCTGGTCGGTGAACGGCTTCGGCATGAACGTCGCCTGCACGCCGGTGGACAACGCCACCTCCTTGACCACGTGCCGGAACGTCATGATGTTGTCGGCGGTGGTGAGGGCGTCGGCGTACCGCAGGTCGATCTCCTGCTGGCCGGGGGCCACCTCGTGGTGGCTGAACTCCACCGAGATGCCGATGCGCTCCAGCGCCAGCACGGCCTGCCGGCGGAAGTCGCGCGCCACGGCGTGGGTGGTGTGCTCGAAGTAGCCGCCGGTGTCCACCGGGATCGGCACCGACCCGTCCCACGGGCCGTTCTCGAGCAGGAAGAACTCGATCTCGGGGTGGGTGTAGAAGGTGAAGCCCTTGTCGGCGGCCCGGGACAACGCGCGGCGCAGCACGTGCCGCGGGTCGGCCCAGGAGGGGCTGCCGTCGGGCAGCAGGATGTCGCAGAACATCCGGGCGCTCTCGCCGCTGACGCCGCCCTCGAACGGGAAGACCTGGAACGTCGTCGGGTCGGGCATGGCCACCATGTCGGACTCGAACACCCGGGCGAAGCCCTCGATGGCCGAGCCGTCGAACCCGATGCCCTCCTCGAAGGCCGCCTCCAGTTCGGCGGGGGCGACCGACACGCTCTTGAGCGTGCCGAGCACGTCGGTGAACCACAGCCGAACGAACCGGATGTCCCGCTCTTCCAGCGTACGGAGGACGAACTCCTGCTGACGGTCCACTTCCACCCCTCGCGACACTGTTGTCCGCTTCGACCGGGCTCGCCCCGGCCTGACCGACCAGTCTCCACCGGCCCGATTACGCAGACGTTACGCGACCACGGCCGGGTCGTCCCGCCGTGGTCCCGGGTGGTCCGGGTCTCCCACTGCCCAACGTGTCGCCTCCGGCCGGCTGGGGCAAGATGAGGACATGCCCACCCTGCGTCTCGCCCTGTGCCAGGTGAATCCGAGTGTCGGAGACCTCGCCGGCAACGCCGAACTGGTCCGGTCCTGGTCCCGCCGCGCCGCCGACGCCGGCGCCCAGCTCGTGGCGTTCCCGGAGATGGTGCTGACCGGGTATCCGGTGGAGGATCTGGTCTTCCGCCGGTCGTTCGTCGCGGCGTCGAGGGCCGCGCTGGACCGGCTCGCCGGCGACCTCGCCGCCGACGGCCTGGGCGACCTGCCGGTCGTGGTGGGCTACCTCGACGCCGACGGTCCGCCACAGATCGCCGCGGACGCCGAGCCCGGGCGGGGGGCCCGCAACGCGGCCGCCCTGCTGCACCGGGGTGCCGCGGTGGCCACCTACTTCAAGCACCACCTGCCCAACTACGGCGTGTTCGACGAGGACCGCTACTTCGTCCCCGGCGACGAGCTGACCGTGGTGCGGGTCGGCGGAGTCGACGTGACGCTGACCATCTGCGAGGACCTGTGGCAGGCCGGCGGGCCGTTCGCCGCCGCCCGGCAGGCCGGCGTGGGCCTGGTGGTCAACATCAACGGTTCGCCGTACGAGTTGAACAAGGACGACATCAGGCTGCCGCTGGTGCGTCGCCGCGCCGTCGAGGCGGGGGCCACCATCGCGTACGTCAACATGACCGGCGGCCAGGACGAACTGGTCTTCGAAGGCGACTCGATGATCGTCGGGGCGGACGGCGGGCTGCTGGCCCGGGCCCCGCAGTTCGTCGAGCACCTGCTCGTGCACGACCTGGAGCTGCCCGGGGCCACGGGCGACGGGGTGGGCGACGGCGAGGAGCTGACCGACGGGCTGCGGGTGGTCCGCCGTACCGTCGACACCCTGCCGGCGGCCCCCACGGGCCCGGCGGCGACCGGCGGGACCATCGAGCCGGTGGCCGACGAGGCCGAGGTGTGGCACGCCCTGGTGCTCGGGCTGCGCGACTACGTCAACAAGAACCGCTTCCCGTCGGTGGTGCTCGGTCTCTCCGGCGGCATCGACTCGGCGGTGGTCGCCGCGCTCGCCGTCGACGCGCTCGGCCCGAGCCGGGTGGTCGGGGTGTCGCTGCCCAGCCAGCACTCCTCGGAGCACAGCCGGGCCGACGCGGCCGACCTGGCCACACGCACCGGCCTCGACTACCGGGTCGAGCCGATCCAGCCGATGGTGGACACCTTCCTGGCGAACATGTCGCTGTCCGGCGTGGCGGTGGAGAACCTCCAGGCCCGGGTGCGTGGGGTGATCCTGATGGCCCTGTCGAACCAGGAGGGCCACCTGGTGCTCACCACCGGCAACAAGAGCGAGCTGGCAGTGGGCTACTCGACCCTCTACGGCGACTCGGTCGGCGGCTACAACCCGGTCAAGGACGTCTGGAAGACCCTCATCTGGCGGCTGGCGAAGTGGCGCAACGTCGACGCGGTCCGGCGGGGCGAGACGCCGCCGATCCCCGAGAACTCCATCGGCAAGCCCCCGTCGGCGGAACTGAGCCCCGGCCAGCTCGACAGCGACACCCTGCCCGACTACGACGTGCTCGACCCGATCCTGATCGGCTACGTCGACGGTGACCTGGGCCGCGAGGGCCTGGTCGCCTCCGGCCACGACCCGGCGGTCGTCGACAAGGTGCTGCGGATGGTGGATACCGCCGAGTACAAGCGCCGCCAGGCCGCGCCGGGCACGAAGATCTCCATGAAGGCCTTCGGGCGGGACCGCCGGCTACCGGTCACCAACCGCTGGCGCGAGGACGGCTGAGCGTCCCGGACGACAGAGCCCGGGAGTGAATTCCTCCACTCCGCACTGCCGCGGGTCGACCGGATGGTGCGACGATCGCGGCGGAACCCGGGGACCGCGTACGCGGCCTCGAGGAAGGAGAAGACCATGGTGGAGTCCACCCCTGCCGAGGTGACCGCCCTCTACGGCGGCCCGGCTACCCGACGGGTACGCACCCGCGACCTGCTCGCCGCCAAGGAACGCGGCGAGAAGTGGTCGATGCTCACCTCGTACGACCAGTACACGGCGTCGATCTTCGACGCCGCCGGCATCCCCGTGCTGCTGGTCGGCGACTCGGCGGCGAACAACGTGTTCGGCTACGAGACCACCCTGCCGGTGACCGCCGAGGAGCTGCTGCCGCTGGTCCGGGCCGTGGTCCGGGCCACCCGGCAGACGCTGGTGGTCGGCGACCTGCCCTTCGGCTCGTACGAGGAGGGGCCGACGCAGGCGCTGCGTACGGCGGTGCGGTTCATGAAGGAGGGCGGCTGTCACGCGGTGAAGCTGGAGGGCGGCCGGCGCTGCGCCGACCAGATCGCGGCGATCGTCGGGGCCGGCATCCCGGTGATGGCGCACGTCGGGTTCACTCCGCAGAGCGAGCACGCCCTCGGCGGATACCGGGTGCAGGGGCGCGGTGACGCCGCCGACGAGGTGGTCGCCGACGCCCGCGCCGTCGCCGAGGCGGGCGCGTTCGCGGTGGTGCTGGAGATGGTGCCCGGTGAGGTCGCCAAACGGATCACCGCCGACCTGCCGATTCCCACGGTGGGCATCGGAGCCGGTCCCGACACCGACGCCCAGGTGCTGGTGTGGCAGGACATGGCCGGGCTGCGGACCGGGCGGGCACCGCGTTTCGTCAAGCGCTACGCGGACGTGGCGGGTGCGTTGTCCCAGGCGGCCCGCGCGTTCGCCGACGAGGTACGCGGCGGCGAGTTCCCCGGCCCCGAGCACACCTTCTGACGGCGTCGCGGCGGCGGCCCGCTACCCGTGGGACCGCCGCCACGACCCGGGGCAGCAGAGCCTCGCATACGCGGTTAAGGTACCCGCTCGTGATCAAACTTCGTGTTCTTCCTGCTGTTTTCGCCTGCGTCTCTCTCCTGACCCTCTCCGCCTGCGGTGGGGAGGACGAGTCGACGACGGCCGGCTCCACCCCGTCCGGCGCCGCGACGTCCGCCGCCGCCGAATCCCCCTCGGCCGCCCCCGCCACCTCGGCTGCCGTCGAGACCGTGACCGACAAGAAGCTCTGCGAGTCGGCGGAGAAGGCCAGCGCCGACCTGAGGGCCAGCTTCATCAAGGTCATGTCCTCGGGCGAGGAGCCGTCGCCGGCCGACTTCCAGAAGCTCTACGACGAGCTGGAGAAGGAGATGTCCGCCGTGGCCGCCAGCGGTGGTGCCGACAGCGAGGTGGCCGCCGCCCTGACGGCGTTCGGCGCGGAGGCCGGCAAGGCGGCAGCCGCCGCCGACCCCGCGGCGACCGCCGACAACCCCGCGTTCGAGAAGGCCGGCACGGACATCACCGCCGCCTGCAAGAAGGTCGGCGTCAGCGTCAACTTCTGATCACCCTGCACGATCGCGGCCCGCCGGAACTCCGGCGGGCCACAACCATGAGCGGACGTCGGCCGCTGCGTGGGCCGACTGTCGCAGCACGCCCGGTTGCCGCTGTCGCAGATCAGAGGTCGGTGACGCGGATGCCGGCGTGAGCCTTGTAGCGCTTGTTGATGGCGATCAGGTTGGCCGTGAACGCCTCGATCTGGTGGGCGTTGCGCAGCCGTCCCGCGTAGATGCCCCGCAGGCCGGGGATCCGCGCGGCCAACGCGGCGACCACGTCGACCAGTTCCCGGTCCTCGGTGCAGATCAGCACGTCCAGCTCGATCCGGTCGATCTCCGGGTCGGCCAGCAGCGGGGCGCTGACGTGGTTGAACGCCGCGCAGACCCGGGAGTTCGGCAGTAGCCCGGCGGCCTGCTGCACGGCGCTGCCCTCGGCGACGGGCAACGCGTAGGGGCCCTGCTTGTCGAAGCCGAGCGGGTTCACGCAGTCGACCACGATCTTGCCGGCGAGCGGTCCGGCGAGCGCGGCGACGGTGGCGGCGTGCCCGTCCCACGGCACCGCGATGATCACCACGTCGCTGCGCCGGGCCACCTCGTCGTTGTCTGCGCCCGTGACGCTCACGCCGGCCGGCACACCGGGCAGAGCGGCGATCTCCGCTGCGGACCGCACGGCCCGCTCGGCGGAGCGGGAACCGATCAGCACGGTCTGCCCGGCCCGGGCGAACCGGTAGGCCAGGCCCCGCCCCTGGTCTCCGGTGCCGCCGATGATGCCGACGGTGAGCCCGGACACGTCGGGCAGCGTGCTCGCGTCGTATGCCATGGTCGTCATCCTCGCAAACCCGCCCGTCCGCAGGCAGTGCCGGGCGCTGTGACAATGTCCGCCGCCGCTCCGCTCAGTCCGCCGCCCGCCTGCGTTCAGGCCGCCGCCCGCTCCGCTGAGCCTGCCGCCCGCTCCCTCACGGGTGCTCGAAGACCACCTGGCGGGCCGTGGGGTCGGCCCTGACGAGTCGGACGCGCACCCGCTCGCCCAACGGCAGCTCGCCCACGCAGCGGGCGCGCACCGGCGGGTCGTCGAGCGCGACGGTACCGCCGAGCGGGCGGCCCGGCCGGGCCCTGCCGTCGGGCGGGACGTCGACGTCGAGCACGGCCGCGTCGAAGGTCTCCCCCACCCGGTGCTCCAGCAGCACCGCCTCCGCCAGCTCGATGGCCCCGCGGGTGGCGGCACCGGCGGTCCGGTCGGTCGCGGCCATCGTCTCGGGCAGCTTCGGCAGCGCGGCGCGGACCCAGTCGGGCACCTCGCGGCCCTCGTGCAGGGCCAGGCAGACCTCCGTGGCGTACCGATCGACCAGTCGCCGCAGCGGCGCCGTGACGTGGGCGTACGCGGCGGCGACCCCGCCGTGCGCGGGCTGCTCGGGCAGTTCGCCGTCGAACGCCGTGTACGCCGCGCCACGCATCAGCTCGGCGGCCTGGTCGACGAACGCCGCCGTCCGGGGTCGGGTCGGGTCCAGGGCGGCGATCACCTCGCCGGGGCCCGCCCCGTCCGGCCAGTGCACGCCCAGCGGAGCCGCGGCGGCCCGCAGCCGCTCGACCGCCTCGGGCTTCGGCGGTGGCATGGTACGCAGCAGCCCGATCCGCCCGGCCAGCATGAGATCGGCGGCGGCCATGCCGGTCAGCAGCGAGATCTGCGCGTTGTGTTCCTCCATCGGCGCGGGCCCGCGCAGCACCAGCCGCCAGCCGTCGCCGTCGGCCTCGACGTCCTGCTCCGGCAGGGGCAGGTTGATCGCGCCCCGGCTCAGGGCCCGCGCGGTGAGCAGGGTGCCGATCTCGGGCAGCAACGCGATCGGTTCGGGCAGCCGACCGGCGTCGGCGTCGGCCTGGACACCGGCGTAGTCCAGCTTGGCCCGGCTGCGCACCAGCGCCCGTTCCAGCCGCACGTCGACCATGTCGCCGTCGGCGTCCAGGTCGACGGTCCACACCACGGCGACGCGGTCGACGTCGGGCAGCAGGCTGGCCGCGCCCTCGCTGAGGGTGTGCGGATGCAGGGGAACGTTGCCGTCGGGCAGGTAGACCGTCTGCCCGCGCCGCCAGGTCTCGGCCTCCAGGGCACCGCCGGGGCGTACGTGGGCGGTCACGTCGGCTATCGCGTACCGCACCCGGAAGCCGCCACCCGGGCGGCGGCCGAGGTGCATCGCCTGGTCGAGGTCCCGCGACGTGGGCGGGTCGACGGTGACGAAGGGGATGTCGGTGCGGTCGACGGAAGGCCGTGGCGGGGCGGCGGCAGCGGCGTCGGCCTCACGCTGCGCCGCGTCGGGGAACGTCTCGGGCAGTCCCAACTCGCGGCGCAGCGCGCCGAAGTCGATGCGGGGCGCGGTGACACGTCGGATGACCACGGGACCCATCCTGACAGCGCGCCGCCCGGACCGCCCGCCGGAGCGCCGCGTCTCGGTAGGCGGCGCGGTCAGCCGGTGGCCTTTCGCGCGGCAGCCCGGCCACCACGCGGCGGGGTGGCCCGGGCGGCTGCGGTGCGGGCGGGTGCCTTGCGGGCGGTGACCTTCTTCGCCGGGGCCTTCGCGGCGGTGGTCCGCTTCGCGGCCGTGGTCTTCTTCGCCGCCGTGACCTTCGGGGCCGCGGTGGTCTTCGCCGTCGCCGTCCTGCGGGCGGTGGTCCGCTTCGCCGCCGTCTTGCGGGCGGCGGCCTTCGTCGCCGCCGACCTGGCGACGGGCGCGTTCTTCGCGGTGGCCTTCCGGGCTCCGGCAGCAGGACGGGTCGTGGCGGTGTTGCGGGCGGCGGCCTTCTTCGCGGGGGCCTTCTTCGCCGCATCGGGGCGGGCTGCCGTCGTCTTCTTCGCCGTCGTCTTCGCCGTCGCGGTGGTGTTCTTCGCCGCCGTGGCGACCTTGCGGGCGGCCGTCGAGGTCTTCCCGGTCGCCTTCCGCGCCGTCGCGGTGGTCTTGCCGGGTGCCTTCTTCGCGGCCGAGGTGGTCTTCGTCGCCGCCTTCTTCGCCGGGGCCTTCGCCGCGACGGTCTTCTTCGCGGTCGTTCCCTTGGCCGCGGTCGTCTTCTTCGCCGCCGCCTGCTTCGCCGGGGCGGTGGCGGTCTTCCTCGCCGGGGCGGACCCGGCCGTGGACCTGCCGGCCGCCGTCGCTGGCGAGCGACGCGTGGGGGCGGTCCGGCTCAGGCCGGCGGTGCGCTCCGTCGCGGCGGTCTTCCTCGCGGGCGTACGCTTCGCGTTCGGGCGGGTGGCCTGTTGTGCTTCGGCCATCTCGGTTCCCTCCTTGGGGACGTGCCTCCGCCCTCGCGGAGCACACGGCGTGCCTCGACGCGGGCCCCTCCCGCGTCGTCTACCTGTCCTCCCCGGCCCAGCGGGCGTCCTCGGCCTCCCACACTTCGTTGCGCTCCCGCACCTGTTGCAGGGCGTTCTCCGCGTCGGCGGCAGAGGCGTACGGCCCGAGGACGTGCCGCGCGGGGCACACGTCAGCACCGGATTCGACCCGGTGGTGCCGCGTGCACCAGTAGAAGCGCCCACGTCCGCTGTCGCTCATGGGATCACTGTGCACCGCGAACCGGCCTTCCGCCACCGGAACACCGCAAGTCACCGGGCGTCTCCACAGTAGATGCGCCCGGTGTCGGCCGGGCCGCAACAGCGAAAGTCACCCGACCGGGGGCACGGGGCACGGGGCACGGGGCACGGGGCACGGGGCAGCCGGATGTTGCGCCGATGGCCGAGAGTTTCCCGTGTGGGAGCTGCGCCGGGTCGCCGCAGGTGTGGCGGGCGTCGAGGTGCTGTCCGTGCGGCGGGACGGGTCGCCGCCGACGGCGGGGACGCGGCTGGTTTTCCGGGTCCGGGTCGACAAGACGGCGTCGTCGCTGTTCGGCTGGCAGCGGGCCCGGTCGTCGGGTTGCTTCGCGCAACTGGTGCGGACCGGGTCGGAGCCTTCCGGGCTGGAACGCCTGCCCTGCCCTGCCTGACGGCCCCGCCCGGCCGGGTCCCGTCCGAGGGCGTCGCGGCACGCCCGATATGGTCGCCCGATGCCGGTTCCTGACTACATCCTGCGGATGCGCAAACACGTCGGACACGACCTGCTGTGGCTGCCGAGCGTCAGCGCCGTGGTGTGCAACGACGCCGGTGAGCTGCTGCTCGCCCAGCAGGCCGACGGCGGGCGCTGGTCGGTGGTGAGCGGCTTCGTCGAGCCCGGCGAGCAGCCGGCCACGACGGTGGTCCGCGAGGTGTGGGAGGAGACCGGGCTGGACGTGGAGCCCGTCCGGCTGAGCAGCGCCGTGTCGCACCCGCACAGCTATCCCAACGGCGACCGCTGCGAGTATCTGAACCTCGGGTTCCACTGCCGCCTGCTCGGGGGTGAGAACCGTGTCAACGACGACGAGTCGCTGGCCGTGAAGTGGTTCGCCCCGGGGCGGCTGCCCCGCCTCGACGAGCACGCACGGCTGGTGATCCGGCACGCACTGGGGCCGCAGGCCCCCACCTTCTTCCTGCCGGCCGGCACCGACTGGGGCGAGCCGGGCAACGACTGGGATGACTGAGGATCACCCGACCGGCACCTGGTCGGGCCACGCGGGACCGGTCGTCCAGCACTATCTGGACGACCTCGTGGCGTCGGCCGGCGACGTGCTGGGTGCCGGACTGGTCGGTGCGTACGCGGCCGGTTCGGTGGCGTTGGGGGCCTACCAGCCGGGGCGCAGCGACGTCGACGTGGCCCTGGTGTGCGCCGACCCGCTGGACCCGGCCGTGGCGCGGCGGCTGGTGGCGCGGCTGCGGCACGAGTCCCTGCCCTGCCCGGCGCGCGGGCTGGAACTGGTCGTCTACCGCCGGGAGGTGGCCCGCCGCGGTGCCCCGGAGCCCGGCTTCGAGGTCGAGTTGAACACCGGTGCGGCGGTGCCGTTCCGCGCGACCTACGACCCCGCCGATCGGCCCGCCGCCGACGGGTCGTTCTGGTACGGGCTGGATCGCAGCATCCTGCACCAGAGCGGGTGGGCCCTGCTCGGCCCGCCGGCCGCCGCGACGTTCACCGACCTGACCCCGGCGGACCTGCGGCGGCTGCTGGTCGACGCCCTGCGTTGGTGGCTGGACCGGCCTGTCCCGCCCGGGGACGGGCCGGCGCCCGGCGCGGAGGACGCGGTGCTGGGCGCCTGCCGGGCCTGGGTGCGGCTGCGCCACGGGGTGTGGCTGGACAAGGCCGCCGCGGGCCGGCGGGTCCTCGCCGACGCCGCGGCGGCCCGGAGTCCGGGCTCCGCCACCCGGCCCGGCCACCACCCGCTGGTCGACGACGCGACCGTCGGGGTGGTCGCGCGGTCCGTCGCCGCCCGGAGCGGCGGCGTGCCGCCGAGCGGCCCGCAGGCCCGCGCCCTTCAGCGTCGGGTGCTCGCCGAGCTGGGCGCGGGCCACTGAGCGCAGCGCCGTCAGGCGGCTGCCGGTTCGACGGGGATCCACAGCTGTGCGTCCACGTGCCCGCCGTCGGCCGAGATCCGGCTGCGGGAGATCTCCGGCCCCGGCCGCGAGCGGTACGGGTTGGACGGGAACCACTGGGTGAAGACGTCCCGCCACAGGTGCTGCACCGCCTGCGGGAACGGTCCGGAGGTCTCGAACACCGCCCAGGTGCCCGCCGGCACGGGCAGCACGTCCAGGTCGTCGGGGACGTCGGCGCCGGTCACCGCGCCGTACCAGTAGTCGAGTTCGGTGCCCTCGGCCCGGCCGTCGGCCACGCCGTCGCTGACGTTGACGACGCCGGCCGGCTCCTGGTCCGACAGTGCCTCGATCCGTTGCCGGGTCTCGGCCGGCAGGCCCTTGACGAACTCCACGATGGCCGGGTTCATCCCCTCGTGCACCAACGGCACCCGGGCCTTGCGGCCGACCAGGTGAAAGCTGTCCTTCTGTACGATGCGGTACCGCATGCTGGCGCTCCCTTCGACGGTCAGGCGGAAGGACATCCGGGGCTGGGCGCGCAGCGGCGCTCCCGTACGGCGGGCCTCGCCGGGGCCGACGCCATGCACGGCCCGGAACGCCCGGGCGAACGCCTCGGCGGAGCCGTACCCCCAGCGGACGGCGATGTCGAGCAGCGTGCGCTGGCCCGCGACCACCTCCGCGCCCGCGACGGTGAGCCGACGACGGCGCACGTACTCGGACAGCGGGACCCCGGCGAGCGCGGAGAACAGCCGCCGGAAGTGGTACTCCGACGTGACGGCGATCCGCGCCAGCTCGGCGGCGTCGACCGGCTGGTCGAGGTGCCTTTCGATGTGGTCCATGGCCTGGTTGAGCCGCTCCAGCACCCCGGCCTCCTTCCCTTACGCCGACCACGCTAGGTGGGCGCGGGGGCGGCCGACCCGACATGTCGTGCCCGGTCCGGTCGGGTAGTCGGCCTGGTCGGGCCGGCCGCCGCCGTGGTGGCCGGGGGCCGGCCCTCGAGGGGAACCGTCAGCGGCAGGGAACCTCGGTGAAGCTGACGTGGGCGGTACGGGTGCCCCAGTTCGCGCGGTACCCGTCGCAGTCCTCGTAGAGGGCGCCGACGATCGTCGTGCGGGACGAGTCCGAATAGTAGTACGTCGTGCACTGCCAGTCGATCATGCAGGCTCGGGCCTGGGCGGGTGCGCCGGGCAGGAGGGCGAAGATGCCGGCGGCGACGGTGGCCGCGGCGAGCGTACGACGGATCATGTCAATCCCTTCGACGGGCGGACCGGTCGCCGGTCGGTCGACCGATCCATCGATCATAGGGGTCCATCGATGCAAGCGCTGGTGATCGAGTGCTTCAGCCTCCAGAGGAGGCGGCTTGATGGTGGAGGGCCTGACGGTAGGCCCGTACCTGGGTACCGGATGCAAGCCCGCGTGTCTCCGCCCGACGCCCGGCTCAGGTGGCGACGGTGCGGTGCAGCCGGAGGAAAGTCTCGGTAAATCCCAGCGTCGGCCAGGTGCGCGAGGCGAGCAGGTTCGTCACCCGCCAGTCCGTCACCACGCTGTCGAACCCGCTGTCGACAGCCCAGTCGATGACGGCCGCGCCGAGTGCCCGCCCCGCACCCCTGCCCCTGGCGTGGGGAAAGACGGCGGCGAAGCCCAGGAATCCGGCATTGTCCAGGCGGGCCAGGCTCAGGTGCGTGCTCGACTTCTCCAGGGCGCAGCCGATGGCCGAGCCGAGCACGTCACCGTCAACCTCGGCGACGAACGTGGCGAAGCCGTCGTCGGCGAAGCTCTCCTCCCACTCGGCCAGGTTCTCCTCCAGCGTCGACACCACGCCCGACGAGAACGTCGGGGACGCCCCCTGGTGGCGGGGCAGTTCGAGGTCGAGTTCGGCGAGTGCCCTGATGTCCGCCCGAACAGCCCGACGCACCGTCAGCCCGTTCAGTTCGCCGCCGGCTCGCGTCCTGACCGCAGGTCGGACCCCGTGGGCATGCTGCTGGCCGAAGCCGAGTCGGAACCAGGCCCGGACCAGTTCCGCGTCGTACGCCGGCACCAGCACGTAGTGGGCGGTCCGACCCTCCCCGACCCACCGGGCCGCCGCCATCGCGTACAGGTCACGCATCACCTCCCCGTCGGTCGCCGCCAGACCGGCCGCCTCCACCCAGACGTTCGGCCCCCACAGCGGTGAGGACTTCGGGGCTCCGAGGACGAACCCGACCGGCACACCATCGCGCAGCGCCACCGCACCCGACGCGTCGGTCGTCTCGAACGCGGCGGTCACCTCGCGCACCGCGGCGCCCACCTCGCAGAACCGCACGGACAACAGCGGCTCGACCATCAGGTGCCGGCGGTGCCGCTCCGCCAGCAGCGCGCCGCACGCGGCCAGATCAGCGGACTCCATCGGCCGTACGGTGACTCGGGACATGGCCCGGGACGGTACCCACTCGCCGCCGGGTTGGCATCGGGTTTTTGCAGCGAGCGACGGCTATCGGAATGTCGCCGCTCAGCTACTCACCACCACCGGCGACAACCCTACGCGCCGACCTCGCCGCTCTCGCCCCGTTGATGACCTGACGAACAAAGGCACGGCGGCAGCGCCGCCGCGTCAGCGCTCACCGTGCTTGCCGAGTTTCGCGAGCAATCCGAGCACTCCAGCGCCGATGACGAGACCGATAACGGCGAAGGCAAGAGTCTGAACCAGCCAGTGAACGTCGCTCAGTAACGAGCTGGCCAGCCAGGCGCAGAGAAGACCGGCCGGCAGCGCTGCAACCAACGCCACGACAGTCGCCGTGAGTCGCTGCCCGCCCGTGGCATCGGGGTATGTATTGAACCTGCTGCTCGGAGACCGACCCTGCTGCGTCATGTCGTCCCAACTACCCGAGACATGGCCTTCGCGAAACTCGTTACCAACGAACGCAATGACGACCGGCACCGGAGCCAGCTCAGGACCTTGATCAGGTCTCTGAGCTGGTGGGCGACGGACGAGTCGACCTGTACGCCGGATTCTGTGCCCGGCGCGTACCTCGGAAGGCACGCGCCGGCGGCGGCCATCCATCTCGGCCTGCCGTCGCCGGCAGGCTCCTGCGGCCTACCCGCAGACATCGGGCGGGCCACCCTCAAGCGTCTGCGCAGGTCGTCATCATTGCGGTGACGGCCCTTCTTGGCCTTGCTCCGGGTGGGGTTTACCGAGCCACCCCGGTCACCCGGGGTGCTGGTGGGCTCTTACCCCACCGTTTCACCCTTACCGTCCCCGTCGGGTCGGCGGTCTGTTTTCTGTGGCACTGTCCCGCGGGTCGCCCCGGGTTGCCGTTAGCAACCACCCTGCCCTGTGGAGTCCGGACGTTCCTCGGCGGCGGGCCGCAGCCCGCCGACGCGACCGCCCGGTCGACTCGTCCGTCGCGTACCTATCCTAACGACGCGTCGCCGCCCGCTATTGCCGCCCTCGACGCACGTTGCGCGCATGGCCGGCGCGCACCGCACCGAGCAGCCACCCGGCACGGGAGCCGCCCGGCCCGGGGGAAGCCACCGGGGCGGTGACCGGGCGGGGTGGGTCGCAGCGGGGCGACTAGCCTCGGGATCATGGAACTCGCCGACGCCGCGCTGCTGCTCACCGCCGGGTTGGCCGCGGGCACGGTCAACGCGGTCGCCGGGGGCGGCTCGTTGATCACGTTCCCGGCGCTGCTCGCCGTGGGGCTGCCGCCGGTGCCGGCGAACGTGAGCAACTCGGTGGCGGTCTTCCCCGGCTACGTGGCCGCCGTGGCGGGCAGCCGGGTGGACCTGCCGCGCGGGCGGATCCTGGCCGCGCTGGTGCCCACCGCCGTGCTCGGCGCGATCGGCGGGGCGGTGCTGCTGCTGGTCACCCCGGCGCGGGCGTTCGAGCTGGTCGTACCGTTCCTGGTGCTCGGGGCCACGGCGGTGCTGGCGTTCCAGGATCCGCTGCGCCGCCTGGTCGGCCACCCCCGGGACCTGCCGCCGCGCCGCCGGGCCCTCACGGTGCAGGCGATGGTCGCGCTGGGTGCCGTGTACGGCGGTTACTTCGGTGCCGCGCTCGGGGTGATGCTGGTGGCGGGTCTGGCCCTGGTGCTGGACGCGACGCTGGCCCGGGTGAGCGCGATCAAGAACCTGCTCTCGGCGGTGGTGGGGCTGACCACGGTGCTGGTGTTCGCCCTGGTGGGGCCGGTGAACTGGGCGGCCGTGGCGGTGGTCGCCCCGGCGACGCTGGTCGGCGGGTACGCGGGCGCCCGCCTGGTCCGCCGTCTGCCCCCGGTGGTCCTGAAGACAGTCATCGTCGTCTTCGGCACCACCATCGGTCTCCACCTGCTCCACCGCGCGTTGACCTGAACCACCGGGGCGGCTGTCTGGAACACGCTGGTCAGGAACCCGCTGGACGCCCGGCGGGCCGGCTCAGACGTCGGTGAGGTGGCCGGTCTCGTTGACCGAGCGGACGGCGATGCCGCCGTCGGGCCACGTGTCGAGCACCGAGATGCCGGCGGCGTCCAGGTAGAGGCGGTGCAGGAAGGCGTCGGGGGCGGCCAGGGCGTCGCGCAGGATCAGCTTGATCGGCGAGACGTGCGACACCACCACGACGGTCTCCCCGGGGTACGCCGCACACAGCTCCCGCACCACCCGGGCGCTGCGGGCCGCGACGTCGGTGAACGACTCGCCGTCGGGCGGGGCCACCCTTGTCGACGCCAGCCAGGCGTCCAGCTCGCCCGGCCAGCCCTCGCGTACCTCGGCGAAGGTGCGGGACTCCCAGGCGCCGAAGTCGCACTCGATGATGCCGTCCTCGCGGCGCACCGGGACCCCGCCGAGGGCCCGGCTGATCGCCTCCGCGGTGGCCGTACACCGGGACAGGGGTGAGCTGACCACGGCCGCGACCGTCGGGGCGAGCGCGGCCACCCGCGCGGCCGTGGCCCGCACCTGAGCCTGGCCCCGGGTGGACAGCGGCACGTCGCCGCGCCCCGAGTAGCGCCCCTGCTCGGTGTACTCGGTCTCGCCGTGGCGCACCAGGATCAGCCGGGTGGCCGTGAAGGTGGGCCGGGGCTCCCAGGAGGCCGGGACGGTGGCGGGGTCGCTGCCGGCGGTCTTCGCGGCCCGGCCGGCGGCCCGGCCCGCCGCCTCACGGGCCGCCGCGCGGGCCGGCGAGTCGGGCCCGGCGATCTCGCGGGGCGGCTCCACCACCCGGGGCGGCTCCACGACCGGCCGCGCCGGGGTCCGCCCGGCGGCGGCGTCCATCGCGGCGTTGGCGAGGGCGTCGGCGTGGGTGTTGCGGTCCCGCGGGATCCAGGTGAACCGGACGGCCGTGAACCGGTCCACCAGCGCGGCGGCCTGCGCGGCCAGCGGACGCAGGCCGGGGTGCTTGATCTGCCAGCGGCCGCACATCTGCTCGACCACCAGCTTCGAGTCCATCCGCGCCTCGACCTCGGCGGCGCCCAGTTCGGCGGCGGCCTCCAGCCCGGCGATCAGTCCCCGGTATTCGGCGACGTTGTTGGTGGCGGTGCCGATCGACTCGGACCGTTCGGCGAGCACCTCGCCGGTGGCCTGGTCACGGACCACCGCGCCGTAGCCCGCCGGGCCCGGGTTGCCCCGGGACCCGCCGTCGGCCTCGACGACGACGCGCGGTGCCACCGGCTACCGTCCCTCGGTGCCGCGCACCATGATCCGGCGACACTCCTCGCAGCGCACCACGTCGTCCGGCGCGGACTTGCGGATGCGGGCGAGGTCGGCTCCGGACAGGTCGAGCCGGCAGCCGCCGCACCGGCTGCCGGTGAGCAGGGCCGCACCCAGTCCCGTGTCGGCGCGGATCTTGTCGTAGAGCTGCACCAGGTCGGCGGGAAGGTCACCGGCCAGCGGCTGGCGGGCGGTGCGCCTGAACTCCTCCTCCTTGGCGATCTCGGCGAGGCTGGCGTCGCGGCGCTGCTCGGTGGCCTCCCGCTTCTCGCGGGTTTCCGTCAGCCGCCGCTGCACCCCGTCGAGGACGCCCTGGGCGGTTTCCCGCTGTTCCATCAGCTCCAGCTCGGCGTCCTCCAGGTCGCTCTGCCGACGGTTCAGCGAGGCCAGTTCGTGCTGGAGCGCCTCCAGCTCGCGGGCCGGGCCAGTGCCGGCGGCCAGCCGGGCCTCGTCCTTGGCCTTGCGGGCCCGCACCTGTTCGACGTCCTTGTCCAGCCGGGCGATGTCGCGGTCCAGGTCGTCGACGGTGACCTGGGCACGGACCCGCTCGTCCTCCAGGGCGGACAGTTCCCGCGCGAGGGCCTCCAGCTCGGCCAGTTCGGGCAGCGCGCGGCGGCGGTGCGCGAGTTGGGCCAGGGCGGTGTCGATCGCCGCCAGGTCGAGCAGGCGGTGTTGGACCTTCGGGTCAGCCTTCACAGTCGGGGCTCCTTGTCGTCCGCCGCGGGTGGGGCGGCGTGTACGGTCCACGGGTCGGTGTCCAGGTCGGACACCAGCGTCTCGACGCCCGGGGCCTCCCGCAGGATGGCGGCCAGGTCGTCCAGCCACGGTCGTTCGGTCGCCCAGTGCGCGGCGTCGATCAGGGCGGGGCCGTCGGCGGCGACGTGTTCGCCTGCCGGGTGGTGCCGCAGGTCGGCGGTGAGGTACGCGTCCACTCCCGCAGCGGTCGCCGCGGCGAGGAAACCGTCGCCGGAGCCGCCGCTGACGGCGAGGGTACGAACCCTACGCCGGGGGTCACCGGCGGCGCGAACGCCCCACGCCGTCACGGGCAGCACGGCGGCGGCGTGCCGGGTGAGTTCGGCGAGCGTCATCGGCGCGGGCAGTTGGCCGATCCGGCCGATGCCCCGGCCGGGTCCGGCCGCCGGGGAGCCGGGCACCGGCGGGTGCAGCGGGCGCAGGCCGGTCAGCCCGAACCGGGCGGCGAGGGCGTCGGAGACACCGGGGGCGGCCACGTCGGCGTTGGTGTGCGCCACGTACAGGGCCACGTCCGCCTTGATCAGTTGGTGCACGATCCGGCCCTTGTACGTCGTCGGGGCCACCGACGACACCCCGCCCAGCAGCAGCGGATGGTGGGCGACGATCATGTCGACCCCGGCGGTGAGCGCCTCGGCGACGGTTTCGGGCACCACGTCGACCACGCAGAGGACCCGGCGTACGGGGGCGGACGGCTCACCGAGCACCAGGCCGACCCGGTCCCACTGCTCGGCCCAGCCGGGCGGGTAGCGCCGCTCCAGTTCGGCCATCACGTCGGCGACGGTCGGCGCGGCTGCGGTTGTGCTCACGGCCGGTCAGCTTACCGGCGCGCCACGCGGGACACGGGCGGCGGGCACGGCCGTGTCCCGCGCGGCATGGCGTCAGGCCGCCGTCGTGACCCGCTGTCGGTCCCGCAGCGCGTCGAGGGCGGCCTCCCAGGGGAAGGTGTGCAGGTGCCGCTCCCCCGCGCCCGGCGCGTGCAGCGGGAAGACGTGTTCGCCGAAGACGACCGTGGTCCCCCACTCCGCCAACCGGGCGAGGCCGGCCCGGAACGCCGGGTGCGCCGCCATGGCGGCGTTCGTGTAGGGCACCGCCACCACCGGGAGCCCTCGGCCCTGCCCCTCGAACAGCAGTCCCAGGGCCAGCGTGTCGGTGATCCCGGCGGCCCACTTGTTGACCGTGTTCACCGTCACCGGGCAGACGATCATCGCGTCGGCCGGGGGCAGCACGTCGGGGTCGCCCGGGTTCTTGTAGTACGTACGGACCGGGTGGCCGGTCTGTCGGGCCAACGCGACCCGGTCGACGAACTTGGCCCCGTCCGGCGTGGTGACCACGCAGACGTCCCAGCCGTCCTGTTGGGCCAGCTCGACGAGCCGGCCGACGTGGCGGGCCAGCGGCGAACCGCAGGCGATGACATAGAGCACCTGGCGGCGCCCGGCGTGCGGATCGGCCATCACGATCGCTCCGCGCTCATACTCCGACTCCCATGTGCTCAGCCAACTCCGCTACCGGAGAAGGCGGCGCACCCCGTGTGCGACGGAGGATGTCCGCCATCACCTCGTGGGCGATGGGACGGCACCGGATCTCGGACGGGGCCAGCCGGTCCCCGCGCAGCAGCATCTCGCCGGCGGTGGCGAGGTTGCCGATCTGGGCGTAGCCCCGGGCGAGGTCGAGCAGGTGGTGGGCACGCCGCTCGGGCAGCAGGCCGTTGAACGCCGGCTCCTGGATCCGCTGCTCGTGCACCTGCACCGCCCGGCCGCCGTCGCCCAGTTCCACCGCCGCGGCGGCCCGGTGCAGTTCCACGTTGGTGGGGCCGAACGACGTCCAGTAGTGGTTCTGGTCGCCGCCGAGCAGGTCCGCCGCGTCCCAGGCACCGTTGATCAGGTCGTCCACGGTCGCCGAGTCCCCGACCCGCGCGGCGGCCATCGCGCCCTGCAACAGCAGCATCCCGTAGACGGAGAGTCGTTCCGGGGTGGCGTCGTTGCTTCCGCCGGGGGCGAGCCGGTTGGCGATGGTGACGTTGAGTTCCAGGGCCGGACGGGGCCGGCCCATCGCGACGAGGGCGTTGCAGACCCGGGTGGTGGCGATGCCGGCCAGCAGTGGGTCGTCGGCCCGCTGGGCGACCGCGATGGACCGGTCGGCGGCCAGCCAGGACAGGTCACACTCGCCGAGCTTGCGCAGCACCGAGGATGCGATCTGGTAGACCTGCCCGAGCAGGTGCGCGGCGGCCCGGGACTGCTCGCCCTCGTGACCGGCGTCGGCGGCCTGGGCGTCCCGCAGCAGCTTCGGCAACGCCCGGGTGAGCATCCCGTAGCGGCCGTACTGGTAGGTCAGCCAGGCGTGGGTGACGGCCTTGCGCAGGTCGGTCAACGGCGGCGGGTAGGGCGCGGCGTCGAAGTAGGCGCTGATCGAGTCGTACCGTTCCAGGGCGGCCCGGATCTCCTGGACCTCGACCTGGTCGATGCAGTTGAGCGCGTCGGTACGCCGCTCCGGGTCCTTGCCCAGCAGCAACTGCACGTCGAGTTCGAGGATGTCGGCGATCTCGTAGAGGACGGAGAACTTGTCGAGGCGGCGTACGCCGCGCTCGACCTTGTCGACCCAGCTCTTGGACTTGCCCAGCCGGTCCGCGAAGACCTGCTGCGACATCTTCCGCCGCCCCCGCCAGTAGGCGACCCGCCGCCCTATGGGTAGCTCGTCCATCTCGCCATTCCTTCCCTGCGGGGCGCGGTCGGACGGGTCGACGGGCCCGGTCGGTGGGCGCGGCGATCCGTCCGTATCTCGGGTTTTCGCTGGTCGCACAGGTTGTGCGTCAGCCGTCCGGGCAGTTCTCGTACTTTTCGTGCAAGTTGCATCGGCCGTTCGTCAGCTCAACGATCGCGGGTTACGGCAGTGACGGTGTTCGACATGCCACCTGGGCCCGACCGGGCCCGTCGAGGGGAGATGACACACATGTGGGGGAACGTGGGACCGCGCGTCGCACACCTGTCGCCGCTGGAACGGGTCCGCCTGCGAAGGGTCGCCGTGCGCTACGCGCTGCACGGCTGGGAGGTCACGCCTGGGGCCTGCCTCGCCCGCAGCCGGTTCGTGTGCGGCCGTGCCGGCTGTCCCACGGTCGGCTGCCACCCGGCCCTGGAGAACTGGGAGCACGTGGCCAGCGCCGACCCGGCCCGGGTGGCCACCTGGTGGCAGGCCCGACCGCACGCGGTCCTGCTGCCCACCGGCCGGGCCTTCGACGTGCTGGAGGTGCCCGCGCACCTGGGCCGCCACATGCAGGACGCGGTCCGGGCCCACCCCGCCGGGCCGGGCGTGCGCGGCCCGGTGCTGGTGACCCCGACCGGGCGGTGGATGTTCCTGGTACGCCCCGGCGACCCGCTGCGGCCCGAACTGGAACACTGCTTCCAGGTGGTGCGGCACGGGCCCGGTTCGTGGATCGCGGCACCCCCCACCCGGCTGCCCGAGGGGTCGGTGCGCTGGGTCGTCGCCCCCGAGCAGGTCCGCTGGCGGCTGCCCGACTCCTACCTGGTGCAGAACACCGTCGTCGGCTGTCTGCGCGCCGCCGGCGTCACCCTGGCCCCGGACATGGTGCCCGGTCACCTGCCCCTGCCCCGACGGGGTCGGTAGCCGGCGGGCCAACGGGCGGGGCCGGCAGGTGGTGGGCCGGCAGGTGGTACGCCGACATCCGGTGTGCCCGCCGGCAGCGTCGTCCGGGGGGCGGTGCTCGTTAGGCACCTCGGAGGCGCACACGCGCCAGGAGCGGGGGTCCGATGTCCACCGACGACACCATGCGCCAGCCCGGCGACGCCGAACCGCACCGTCACCACCGACCGCGTCGCCGCTGGTCGCACACGCGGCCCCTGGGCACCCGCCCGGGCCGGCCCCGGCCACCCGGCGCCCGCCCCGCGACAGGCCACCGCCCGAACCGCTGACCCGGCGGCTCACTCCGCCAACGGCAGGTCGCGGGAGTGCAGGCAGCGGCCGTCGTCGGTGACCACCGCGTGGCGGTGCCCGGCGAGACGGTCCAACCAGCCGATCCCCGCCCCGCCCATCGCGACGGCGGCGGTGGCGTACGCGTCGGCCACTCCCAGGTCGGCACCGACCACGGTGACCGAGCGCAACCCCCGGGCCGGTGCCCCCCGACGCGGATCACGGACGTGGTGGCCCCGCTCGTACACCCCGGAGGTGGCCACCGCCAGGTCGGTGCCGGTGAGCACCAGACAGGTCGAGGTGGCGTCCCACGGGTGACGGATGCCGACGCGCCACGGCCGACCGGTCGACGACAGCCCGCGTACCCGCACGTCACCACCCGCGTTCAGGCAGTGGTTCGCCACACCGGCGGCGAGCAGCCGGTCCGAGGCGACCTGCGTCGCCCAGCCCTTGACGTACCCCGACGGATCCAGCCCCCCGGTGGCGTACGCGTCGAACCAGCCGTCGGTGGCGGCCCACAGGTCGGCGCAGCGCTCCAGCACGGCCCGCAGGTCGGCCGACGCCCCGGCCAGCGGCAGCTCGCCCCGGTCGAAGCGGCACACCTCGCTGTCGGCCCGGTAGGTGCTGAACCGGGCATCCACGTCACGCAACCAGGCGAACACCTCGTCGGCCAGCCCGGCCAGCTCGGCGGCGGGCCGGTCGTCGGCCAGGTCCAGACTGATCGCCGTACCCATGACGTGCTCGACCCGCCGCAGGCCCGGCCGGGCGGGCGCCGACGCCGACACGGCTCAGCCCGCCCGATCGATCGCGGCCTGCAACGACTGCCGGTAGGAGGTGCTGGTGGCGGTGGCTCCGGACACCGCGTCCAGGTCGGCGTTCTGCTGCCGCACCACCAGCCCCGACGACCCGCTGTACCGGCCGTCGACCTGGTCGCTGCGCTCGTCGGACTGCGCGGTCGTCTCCGGCAGCTCCAGGGCCACCACGTCGACGATCCGGCTGCCGGACAGGGTGACCTGCACCTGCACGTTGCCGAACTCGTTCGACACGACCGGCCCGGTGACGGTGCGGGTGGTCGACCGCGGTGGCGCGGTGGTGCGCGACGTGGCCGGCGGCCGAATCGTGGTGGCGGTGCCGGGCCGTCGCGTCGGGGCTTCGGTGGCGCTGCGGCCGGGCTTCGGTGACCGGCTCGTGCGGGCCGACGGGTCGGGGGCCGACTTCCCGGCGACGGGCGTGTCGTCGGGCGCGGGGCCGGCGGGGGCGACGGGCTGCCCCCCGGTCGGCACGTCGCCCGCCGCGGCGGGGGTGCTGCCCGGTGCCCCCTTGAGCACCACCAGCGCGGTGGTGCTGGCGGCCAGTCCGGTGATCGCGAAGAGCGCGCGGCGCATCGGGAGACCTTCCTACAACTCGAACGTGGCGAGGTGGATCTGCCGGGACGGCACCCCGGCCTGGCGCAGTACCCGCACCGACTCCTCGACCAGGCCGGCCGGCCCGCACAGGTAGACGTCGCGGCGGGCCACGTCCGGCACCAGCCGGATGATGCCCTCCGGGCTCATCACCTGACGCGGCCCGGGGTCGGACCGGGAGCCGACGACGTACCAGACCGACACGTCGCGGGCCTCGGCCAGCCAGTCCAGCTCGTGGGCGAGCAGCACGTCGGCCGAGGTGCGGGCACGGTAGATCAGCGCCGCGCCGGGCGGCAACTCCTCCAGCATGGCCCGGATCGGAGTGATGCCGCTGCCGCCGGCGATGAGCAGCGCCCGCTCCCGCGTCCGGTGCGCGGCGGTGAAGGTGCCCGACGGGCCCTGCGCCCAGACCCGGGTGCCCTGGTCCAGGTCACGCAGACCGTGGGTGTACGAGCCCACCACCTTGACGGTGAGCCGCAGCCAGCGGCCGTTCGCGGCGGCGGAGACGGAGAACGGGTGGGACTGCCACCAGCAGCCCCGGGTGAGGAAGCGCCAGCGGAAGAACTGGCCGCCGAGCAGCTCCAGCCGGTCCAGCCGCTCGCCGGTCAGATAGATCGAGATGGTGTCGGGGTTCTCCGCGACCACGTCGGCGACGCGCAGCCGGTGCCGCAGGTTGAACACCAGCGGACCGAGCACCCGCCCCCAGAGCAGGGCGGCGACCACCAGCACGTACATCGCGATCCACCCGGTGCGCACCGGACCGGGCCGGAACAGCTGCGCGCCGTTGCTGAACTGGTGGCCGAAGCCGAGGAGCAGCACCGCGTACGCGGGCAGGTGCAACGCCCGCCACAGCTCGTAGGGCAGCACCGCGCGGACCCCCCGGATGCTGGTGAAGCCGACCACCACCATCAGGCCGGCGGCGCTGAACGCGCCCACCATGTCCTCGTAGTCGCGCAGCATCACGCCCGCCTCGTCGAGCAGCGACCGGCCCTCCAGCCGGGCGTACCCGACCAGGATCAACGCGGTGTGCGCGAGGGTCGCGACGAGCAGGGTGGCCCCCACGTCGCGGTGCCAGCGGGCGAGGTTCTCGCCACCGATGAGGCGTTCCAGCAGCGGCAGCCGGCTCATCATCAGCACCTGCACGAGCAGCAGGTAGCCGGCGACCAGGCCGGTGATCCGCCCGGCGGCGGTGAGCATGGCGGTGGTGTCGCGCAACGAACCCGCCGGGGTGTCCAGCCACCACGGCACCACGCTCGCGAACAGGCCGACGACGGCCACGGCGACCAGCAGCCGCCGCCCGCCGGGCCCGCGCGGCGCCGGCACCCGCGGCGGTACGCCGGCAGCCGGACGGCCGCCGGACCGGGACGGAGTCCCGGTGCGGCGGCCGGCGGCGGGCGGGTTCGCGTACGTCACGCGTACAGCTTCATCGGGGCGTACTTCATCCGGGGGAAGATCTTGTCCACCTCCGCGTTCGTGAGCCCGAACCGACCCTGCGCGACGGACCCGTACACGTTGAACATGTTGTTGTACTCGGGTACGTCGCCGGAGTCCAGATCGTTCAGACCGTCCCACTTGCCGAGCAGCGAGCCGGCGAGCTTGCGGCCGGAAAGGACGGTGACCACCCCGCCGTGGCCGTGGTCGGTGCCGCCGCCGTTGGAGGCGACCCGGCGACCGAACTCGCTGGACACCATGATCGTCACGTCGGCCGCCCGGTCACCCAGATCGGTGAAGAACGCCGCCATGGCGCTGGCCAGCTCGCCGAGGCGCCGGTGCAACTGGCCGCCGTCGCGGGTGCCCTGGTTCTCGTGGGTGTCGTAGCCGCCCATGCCGACCGTGGCGACCCGCACGTTCGCCCCACCCTTGATGAGCTGGGCGAGCTGCTGGAAGGCGTTGCCGACGCCGCGGTACTCCACCCCGCCCGCCGGCTGGTACGGCGTGGCGGCGAGCTTCTGCGCCGTGGTGAGCGCGCCGAGGCCCGCCTGCACGGCCTCCTCGACCGGGTGGTTGATGTTGGTGAACAGGCCCTTGATGGCCTTCTCGGTGGCCTCGCGGTACTTGTCGCTGCCGTTGAGGCGCAGCGAACCGACGTTGTTCATCGACAGCGCGCCGTTGGTGCCCACCAGGGATCGGGGCAGGGTGCTGCCGATGCCGACGCTGCGGAAGGCGGTGCCCTTGCCGAGGGAGTCGACCAGGCTGTCGAGCCAGCCGCGCCCGCCGGTCTCGCCGGGCAGGCCACCGAGGTTGCAGGCGTCGGCGGCCTGGAAGTGGCTGCGGGACAGCCGCGGGTCGGACACACCCGGGATGAAGCCGAGCTGCCCGGAGCGCAGCCACGGCTCCAGCGGCTTGAACGCGCTGGTCAGCTTGAAACCACGGCCCACGGCCAGGGCGTCGTTGCCGAGCAGCAGGTCGGGCCGGGCCCTGGCGAGCACCGGGTCGTCGGCCGGCGCGACGAGGCTGAGCCCGTCGAGGCCGCCGTAGAGGAAGACGTGGATCAGGGTGCCGGTCTTGGTGGCGGCGAAGGACGCGGAGGTGGTGACGAACTGGGCGGTGGCCAGCGCGGTGGCGGTGGCGGCCGCACCGGCGACGAACGTACGCCGGGTGACGCCGCGGCCGTCCTGCTGGGCCTCCTCCAGGTCCTCCAGCCGACGGTAGCGGTCGGCCTCGGCGGCGTTCTCGGCGGCGACGATGTCGGCCTCCGCCCGCAGCAGCGCCTCGGCCGGGTTGTCGGCCAGCCGCCGCACGTCGGGGCATTCGGGGTGCAGGGGGAACGTGTGCACAGTCTTCTCCATCGGATGCCTCACCGGAGGTGGTGCTGGGGGGATGCGAGGATCGCCCGCACGACGGCGGTGACGGCCCCGTTGAGCGACGCGTCGACCCGGTCGCCGGCCGACAGACCGGCGACGCCGAGGATCAGCGTCCGCTCCCGGTCGGTGAGCTTCTGGTGCACCAGCCGCTTGGCCAGCGCGTCCACGTACGCCCCGGCGGTCGTCGGTGGCTTAGCCACCAACTTCTCCGGCTTCGTGTGGGTGAAGGTGGTCCGGTACCCGGCGGCGATGTCGCCGGCCTCGTTCCAGCCCCTGACCATCGCACCGGCGGAGGTCCAGGCGACGTAGACGTCGGGGTACCCGTCCGGGGTGGGCTGGCCCATCGGGTACTGGCCCAGTTCCCGCATCCTGTCCTGGATCTGCCGCAGGCCCCGGGCGAACGGGGTACGCCGGTTGTCGCCGTTGTCGTGGTTCGGCGCCGCGTCCGGCTGCACGCCGAGGGTGCGGTACGTGGCGACCAGGTACTCCATGGGACGGCGTACCTTCTGCCCCACCCCGGCCCAGAACTCCGAGGAGCTGAACAGGGTCATCAGCACGGGCTTGATCAGGCCCTTGTTCGCCGTGTACGTCTTGGCCAGCCGGTTGACGAGAGACTTCGGCGGGGTGTCCGAGACGAACCGGGTGGCCAGGTTCTGCGCCACGTACTTCGCCGTCGACGGGTGCAGGGCGATGTACGTCAGGTAGGCGTCGATCGCCGCCTCGGCCTTCTTCGGGTCCTGCGAACTGTTGGCGTGGGTGAAGCCGAGGATCTTCACCTTGCCCACGTAGTGCCGCTCGGGGCGGAAGACGTACGCGCCGTCGTTGATGCCGCGGCCGGTCTGCAACAGGGCCGCCTGCCGCACGTCGGCTTCGGTGTAGCCGCCGTCGACGCCCACCGAGTACAGCTCCAGGTTCTCCCGGGCGAGGTTCTCGTTGACCGCGTCGGCGCGGGAGTCGTTCTGGTTGAGGTAGAGCAGCAGCGCGGGGTGCCGGTTCGCGGCGAGCAGCATCTCCGGGTAGCTGCCCAGGGCGTGCTTGCGCACGACGTCCCGGTCGAAGGAGCCGCGGTAGACCTCACCGCCGTCGAAGTCGGCGGCGACGTGCAGGAAGTCGTTCCAGAAGTCGACCATCACCTCGAACAGCTGCCGGTCCGACCAGATCTGCCGGGCGATGGTCGCGTCGACCAGCTCCCGGTGCGGCTGCGCACCGCGCTCGTTGAGCTGCTCGCGCTGCTCGCGAAGCTGCTTGGGAGACAGCTTGAGGGTGGGCAGGTCGGCCAGCTTCAGCTCCGCCTTCGTGGGGGCGATCTGCTCCGGTTCGAGCTGCCGGCGGATCCAGCCGTCGATGCCGCGCTCGCGGATGTCGGCGAGCACCTGCGGCGTGGCGCCGAAGGTCAGCCGGCGGGCCAGGTGCACGACCGGGTCCTTGGCGAGCACGGTCTTGACGCTCACCTTCGTCTCGGCCGCGGCGGCGGCCGGCCCGGAGAAGGTGCGCCCACCGCTCGGAGCGTTCTTCTTCAGCGCCTCACCGGCGCTGGAGCCCATGTAGCTCTCGTTCTGCTCGGTGTAGGTGCGCACCGTGCTCGGCTGTTGGCCGCTGGGGCGGGCGGGGGTGCCGTCGGTGACGGTGGCGCCGGTGGCGTCGCCGGCCACCACCTCCTCGCCGCCGAACAGGCTCCGCACCTGCGGGGTCATCGCCAACGCGGCACCACCGGCGACCACGGCGGCGGTACCGCCGAGGGCGGCCAGTGCCTTGCGACGCCCCACCCGACGTCCCGGTTCGTCGTCGTCCAGGTTGGGCAGTCCGCCGCCGGCCGGGCCCGCCGGGGGCGCGGTCCGGCCGAAGCCCTCCGGGCCGACCCACTGTGGGCCGCGGGCGGGGGCGGCCGGGGGGTGCGCGTACGCCGCGCGGGGATCGGCCGGGTGGGGCGGAGGTGTGCCGTAGCCGTACGACGCGTGCGGGTCGTGGTATCCGTCCGTGGTGGGGTGCTGGTGTGCGTCCCACCCGCGGTCGTCCCGCGGTCGACGTGGTGGCACATTCTGGTCGGCCATGTACCAATCCCGTTTTCTGCTGGGCGTCGACACGTCTGCGACCTCGTAGGGGTACAGGTGCGACGACAATTGCCTGAGGGGGTTGCCACGGGAAGGTAGCCGCGTGCCCGGCGTGCCTCAAGGCGCACCGGGCCGCCCGCCGGGCACACTTAAGACAGCCCTCAGCGCCGAACCGGGAATGCCTTGTTACCGACCAGTCGGGCAGGGACGCCGCGAGCAGGGCCGACGCGGACCGGGCGGGACCGGACGGGGTGTTTCCCGCCCACGCGACGCGTCCCGCGCCGTTCACCACCTGAACAAAACTTAAGCAACTGATAACCCTGCGCAAAGGCTGATCTTGCCCTGCCGGGGTACGAACCCGCGCTGCCCGTCACACCCCTGCGGGCCCCGGGCACCGGGCTGCGCCGCCGGCAAAGTAGCACCAGCGGAAGCGCGTGAGCCGCCGCCCCAGCGGGTATGCCGCCGAACCGCTGAACACGTGAGGGGAAGGCACATGCTCAGCAAAGAGGATCAGCGCAGGTTCGAGCAGATCACCCGTAACCTCCGAGAGAGCGATCCGGCGTTCTTCGCACGGCTCGACCATCGGACCCGGGCCCGGCGCGCCCGGTGGCTGATGCTGGTGACCGTCCTGCTGTGGGCGTCGTTGCCGGCGACGACCGTGCTCGCCGGCCCACTGCCGGCGGTGATCTGCGCGGTGGTGCTGACCGCCAACGGCGCGCTCCTGTGGCGCTTCCGCCGCCGCTGGCTGTGAACGGACGCCCGTTGCCGGGCGCACCCACGAGCGGACCAGACAACGGCCGTCCCGACCGGTCGACCGGGCGACGACTCCGGCGTGCAGCGCGCGGCCGGGCTGGCCGGGCTGCCCGCGCTGGTGGCTGAGCCGTCAACGATCGGTTCCGCCGTCGAGCAGCCGGTAGGCGCGGCGGAGCCGCTCGACCAGGCCCGGACCACCGATCGCGGGAGCCGGCGGGCCCAGCTGACGCAACAGCAGGTCGGGGCCGGCGCTCAGGACGGGTGGGCGGTCGGGCAGTGGCACCGGTGATGACCAGAAGACGTCGACCATCTCGGGCAGCGGCGGCGCCGGGATTCCGCCGAGGGGACGCGCCGCCCCGGCGACGTCCACCGTGGACGACGTCGGGTGGGTGCGGCCCGGCACCACCACACCGGTCCCGTCCACCGGCGCGGCACCACTCGCCCCGTCCACCGGCGACGCACCACTCGCCCGGCCCACCGGCGCGGCACCGGTCACGCCTACCGCTGCCGCCGTCGTGCGCAGCGCGCGCAGCCGGTCCAGCAGGTCGACGCGGCGGCGGCCACGCCAGTGCAGCAGTTCGAAGGGGTCGGCGTCGAACGTCTCGGCGAGCAGGTAGAAGGTGGCTGCGAGGTGCTTGCACGGGACGGCGACGTCCGGGCAACTGCACCACTGGTCGAGGTCGGACACCCCGGTGGGGAACAGGGGCGCGCCGGCGGCGACGAACACCTCCTCCAGTTCCACGGGCAGGTCACCGGCCAGCAGCCGGGCGCTGAAGAACGCCTGCCCCGCCAGGTCCGCCTCCACCCGCTCCCACAACGCGGCGGGAAACGGTGACAACGCGACGCGTACCCGGTACGGCTGGGCGCGCGACCCCTGCACCACGGCGGTCACCACGCCCGGCGCGACCTCCAGCCGCACCACCTGACCCGCGCGGGCGTACGAACGGCCCCGGGTGAGCCGGGTGCCGAGCGCAAAGGACTCCAGCACCTCCAGGAACCGGCGCGACCACCAGGACACGCCGATCGCGCCCCGGGTGCTGCGGGCCCGCAGGCCACCGGAGACCCGCCGGGGTGGGCCGTAGTCGGCGAACCGGTCGGTCACTCCGCCACCGCCCCGGCCTCCAGCGCGAACAGCTCGCGCAACTGCGCCGTGGACAGCTCGGTCACCCACTGCTCGCCGGTGCCGACCACCGATGCGGCGAGGCTGCGCTTGTCGGCGATGAGCGCGGCGACCTTCTCCTCCACCGTTCCCGCGCAGACGAACTTGCGGACCTGGACGCGGCGGCGCTGACCGATCCGGAACGCCCGGTCGGTGGCCTGGTCCTCAACCGCCGGGTTCCACCACCGGTCGACGTGCACCACGTGGTTGGCGGCGGTCAGGGTCAGGCCGGTGCCCCCGGCCCTGAGCGAGAGCACGAACAGTGCCGGCCCGCCGTCGGACTGGAACCGGGTGACCATCGCGTCCCGGTCGGCCTTGCCGACACCGCCGTGCAGGAACAGCACCTCCCGGCCGAAGCGGGCGGCCAGGTGCCCGCGCAGCATCCCACCGAACTCGGCGTACTGGGTGAACAGCAGGGCCTTCTCCCCCGCCGCGAGGACCTCGTCGAGGATCTCCTCCAGCCGGGCCAGTTTGCCGGAGCGGCCGGTCAGTGGCGAGCCGTCGCGCAGCAGCTGGGCCGGGTGGTTGCAGACCTGTTTGAGCCGGGTCATGGTGGCCAGCACGAGGCCGCGCCGCTCGATGCCGTCGCTGGTCTCGATGCGGGCCAGCATGTCGTCGACGACCGCCCGGTAGAGGGCGGCCTGCTCGGCGGTCAGGTTGCAGAGCACCTCCATCTCCAGCTTCTCCGGCAGGTCCGAGATGATCGACGAATCCGTCTTGAGGCGGCGCAGCACGAACGGGCCGGTGATCCGGCGCAGCCGTTCGGCGGCCTCGGTGTCGCCGTGCCGCTCGATCGGCTCCGCGTACGCCTTGCGGAAGCCGGCGGCCGGCCCCAGCAGGCCCGGGTTGGCGAACTGCATGATGGACCACAGGTCGGCCAGGCGGTTCTCCACCGGGGTGCCGGTGACGGCGATCCGGTGCCGGGCAGGCAGCGCCCGGACCGCCTCCGCCTGCCGGGTGGCGGCGTTCTTGATGGCCTGGGCCTCGTCCACCACCACCCGGTGCCAGTCGATCCCGGCCAGGTCCGGCGCGTCCCGGGCCGCCACCGTGTACGTGGTGAGCACCAGGTCGGCGTCGTGCACGGCGGTGGTGAACGCCTCCCCCCGGGCGCGTTCGGCGCCGTGGTGCACGTGCACCCGCAGCCGTGGGGTGAACCGGGCGGCCTCCCGCTGCCAGTTGCCGACCAGGGACATGGGGCAGACCAGCAGGGTGGGCCCGGCCGACGGCGGGTCCCCGGCCAGCAGTGCGAGCAGTTGCACCGTCTTGCCCAGGCCCATGTCGTCGGCGAGCACCCCACCCAGTCCGAGCGACTGGAGGAACGCCAGCCAGGCCAGTCCGCGCCGCTGGTACGGCCGCAGCACCCCGGCGAACCCCGGCGGCTCGGTCAGCGGGGTGAGCCGGCGTTCGACGGCCCCGGCGAGCAGGTCGCCGAGCGCACCGTCGGCGCTGACCTCCAGCACCGGCAGCGCGTCCGGCCCGTCGGCCCCGGTCAGACCGAGCCGCAGCAGGTCGGCCACGGTCAGTTCGCCGGAGGAGCGCAGCAGCCGCAGCCCGGCGGCGAGCCGCTTCGGATCCAGCTCGACCCACCGGCCCCGCAACCGCACCAGCGGGGTCCGCCGGGCGGCCAGCTCGGCCAGTTCCTCGGCGGTCAGCGGCTGATCGCCGAGGGACACCTCCCAGCGGTAGTCGACCAGGGCGTCCAGCCCGACCCCGCCGGCGGTGGCGGCGACGGTGCCGGGGGCGGTGCGGGAACGGGCCCGCAGCCGGGTGCCGAGCCGGGACGAGGGTCGCCGCCACCAGCTGGGCAGCAGGACGGTGAAGCCGGCGGCGTGCAGCACCGGCGCACCCTCGCGCAGGAAGCGGTGTGCACCGGCCACGTCCAGTGTCAACGCCTCCGGGGTGGCGACGCGCAGGGCCGCGTCCAGTTCGGGCCACAGCCGGCTGGCCCGGCCCAGTTCGGCAAGCAGCACCTCCTGGGGGCTGTCGGCGAGGGCGGTGGCGGCGCTCGGGTCGCGCCACACCTGCCCGGCGTCGACGTGCAGGCCGGGCTCGCCGACGGCCTGGAGTCCGAACTGGACCCGCCACCGGTCCGGCGGCACGTCGGCGTCGGGGCCGACGGATCCCGTCGAGGCGGCGGGACCGGCCGGGGCGGGGCCGGTCGGGGCGGCGGGGCCGGCCGGGGCGGCGGGCACCACGGTGACCGGCCCGGTGATCTCACCGTCGGGCGGTTCGACCAGCCGGAAACTGGCCCGGACCGTTCCCCCGGCCGCGTCGCGCTGCCAGGCGTCGAGTTCGGCCCGGAGCACGTCCAGGCCGGCCGGGTCGGCCGGGAAGGTCCGCCGCGTGCCGGTCAGGGCGTCCAGCCAGGCGGCCACGGCGCCGTGGGGGCGTACTCCCCGGGCCAGCGCGGAGGCGGGCAGCGTGGCTCGGACGGCGGCGTCGGTGAGCACGTCGAGGGCGTCGGCGACCAGCGCGCCGGGCGCGTCGTACCCGGCGACGACCGGCAGCGGCGCGTCGCCGTCGGGGGGCGGCCCGGTCAGCTCCACCCTGGTGACCGCTCGGGCCGCCGGGGGCAGCGCCAGGGCGAGGGCCCGCGCCCAGGCGGCGTCGGTCCCGGTCAGCAGGGGTCGCCACAGGGCCTGGGCGGGCGGTGCCGGGGCGGGCGGGCCCGCTGCCGGCGCGAGACCGGGCAGGACCCGGCCGCGGGCGGCCAGGTCGACCGCGAAGGAAGCCACCTCCACGAGGTGCCGCAGGGTCGCGCCGGCGGCGGTACCCGGGGCCGCCGGCCGAGCAGCGGCGTCCACCAGGTCGGGGGTACGCAGCAGCGCCAGGGCGGCGTCCGGCGCGTACGCCAGCAGGGGCACCCGCCACCCGGCGAGGGTGAGCCTGCCCCGGACCTGTGCCACGACGGCGGTCCGGACCAGTTCGGGTGAGTCGACGGGCGAACCGCCCCGGGTCGGCAGGGTGAGCAGGGCGGAGCCGAGGCCGGTGGGTTCGGCGGCCCCGGCGAGCGCGGCGGCCAGCGTGGCGTGGTCGGCGGCGAAGGGGTGGGGGCGGTCCCGGGGCGGCCGGCCGGGCCGGCGTGGCGCGTGGGGCGGCCGGGTGCTGTCCTCTGCCCAGACGGCGAGCCCACCGTCGGGCAGCCACGTCCCGTGGACGACCAGCACCCTGCTCCCCCTCGTCGACGCCCGGGAGACAGGATAGGCGGCCCCGACGGGCTACCGTCGGCGTCATGTTCGACCTCCTCGTGGTCGGCGGTCTCGGGGTGGACGTCCGGGTGCGGGTGCCCGGCATGCCACTGCCGGTCGTCGACTCCCTCCTCGTCGACCCGATCGACCTGCGGATCGGCAACACGGGTGCCGGTGTGGCGCTCGCCGCGCACGCGCTCGGGCTGCGGGTGGCGGTGCTCGACACGGTGGGCGCGGACGCCGCCGGCGACGTGGTACGGGCAGCGCTGGCCCGCACCGGTGTGCACGCCGTGCTGCGCGACGACCCGGCCGGCACCCGCCGCTCGGTGAACCTCGTCGACCCGGCCGGGCGACGGATGTCGCTACACGATCCCCGGCCGCCGGCGGGACCGACGCCGATCACGGCGGCGGAGGTGGCGGCGCTGGTGAACGATGCCACGCACGTCCACGTGTCGATCATGGGCTGGGTCCGTGACCTGTTGCCCGACCTGCGGGGCGTACTGGGTGAGGGGGTGGGAACCTCCACGGACCTGCACGACTGGGACGGCCGCAACCCCTACCACCGCCCGTTCGCCGAGACGGCCGAACTGGTGCTGGTCAGCGGGGTCCGGCTCGATGACCGGGCGGCGACGGTGGCCGCCTCGCTGGCCCCCCGCCCGGTGCTGGTGACGCGGGGCGCCGACGGCGCGGACCTGCACGTCGGGGGTCACGTCACGCGGGTGCCCGGCGAACCGCCGCCCGGCCCGGTGGTCGACACCAACGGGGCCGGGGACGCCGTCGTCGCGGGGATGGTCGCGGCCCGGCTGCGGGGTGCGACGTGGGTCGAGGCGGCCGGCTACGGGGCCCGGGTGGCCGCCGCCGCCTGCACCCACGACGGCATGGAGTACCCGCCGGGCCTGCTCCCCCACCTGTGACCGCCCCGCTATCCGCTGCGGTGCGGCGGTCGCCGGGGCAGGATGGTTCGCATGGCATCCACGGTTGAGATCCCCCTGGTGGGCGGCACCGCCGACGGCGAGCACGTCACCGTCGAGCTGGACCCGAACGGCCGCCCCCCGCTGACCCACCATCATCTCGGCTCGGCGGGTCTGGCCGACGCGGAGATCTACGAGCTGGAGTCCGTCGAGGTCGACCCGCAGCGATGGCGCTACTCCTGGCGCGGCCAGGCGGCCTGAAGCCCGCGGACGCGGGGCGGACGGCCTCAAGCCCGCAGACGCGGGGCGGACGGCCTGAAGCGCCCTCAGACCGCCAACTGGGTGAAGGTGCGGTTGCGCAGGCTGTCCAGCACCGCCCGGGTGACCTGCGAGGTTCCCCGGGCCTCGTCGCACACCTGCGCCACCCGTCGGGCGGTGGACTCGGCCCGCTGGTCGCGTTCGTCCCACAGCCGGTCCACCTCCGCCAGCAGCGGGCCCTCCACCTCCCGTTCCACGCCGCGCAGCGCCGGCACGCCGAGCCGCTGGGCGAGGTCGAAGACCTTGCCGGCGTACGGCAGGGGCAGGAACGGGGTGCCGACCATCGCGGCGAAGATGAGGAAGTGCAGCCGCATCCCGACCGCGAGGTCGAAGTGCCGCATCAGGCCGAGCACCTGCTGCGGTGAGTACTCGCCGTGCAGGATGCGCCCCCGCTCGGCGGCGACCATGTGCGACAGGACGCCGTTGGAGTGCCGGATGTCGTCGCGCTCCATCGGCACGAACAGCACGTACGCGTCGACCCGGTGCACCAGGAAGTCGCCGATCTGGGCCAGCAGGCGGTGGTAGCCGTCGACGTCGAGGCGTTCGGCGGCGCGGCCGGGTTCGCGCACGCTCATCCCGATGAGCCGCTTGCCCGCCGGCACCCCCTCCTCGCGTAGCAGGTGCGCGGGGAAGTCATCGGGTTGCAGCAGGAACGCCGGGTCGGCGGTCACGGTGATCGGGTTGAGCAGTCCCGCCTCCTCCAGCACCATCCGGGACTCCTGGTCCCGCACGGTCACCTGGGCGGCGCTGGCGAGGGTCTCCCGCACCATGCCGGTGTCGACCATCTCGCTGAGCGGCCCCACGCCCACCGCGTAGGTCAGCAGTGGCAGGCCGCGCTCCTGGGCGACGCGGACGACGCGCAGGTAGCGGCGGGCCTCCCGGTCGTAGAGGATGCCGCCGCCGCCCAGGATGAGCAGGTCGAGCTGGGCGAGCACGAGAGCGGAGTCGATCCGGCTCACGCCCTCCCACGGCACCGCCTCCACGTCCGGGTGCGCCACCTTGGTGTGCGCCGGGTTGCGGGAGAACACGATGATCCGGGCGTTGGGTTCCTGAGTACGCAGATCGTGCAGCAACCCGGTGAGGATCGCCTCGTCGCCGAGGTTGCGACCGCCGTACGAGCCGAGCACGCCGATGGTCAGTCCGGCACCACGCGTCATCCGTCGCTCCTCCCCAGGTGCGTCCGGTGGCGGGTTCCCGTTGCTCGGGTGAACAGTCATCGACCGTGCCGCCCGACAGTCCCGTCCCGTCAGGGGCCGGGGGGCGGTGGGGCGACGAGACGGGCCACCAGGGCGGCAACCACCTCGTCGGGGTCGAAGCCGGCGTCGATCGAGGTGGTGAGCAGGTCGAGCAGCAGCCCGTCCACCGCGTAGTGCAGCAGGGCCACCTCGAACGCCCCACCGGGCAGGCCGGCGGCCAGGTGGAAGGCGACGTCCTCGTGGTAGCCCCGGCGCAGCGTGTCGCCGAGGATCCGGGCCAGGCCGGGGCGGCGGGCGGCTTCCAGGCGCAGTTCGACCAGGGCCCGGGTGAGTTCGGGGTGGCGGGTGGTGCGCTCGACGATGTAGCGCACGTAGTCGGTGAACAGTGCCAGGGTGGGTTCCCGGGCGCCCAGTTCGGTCAGCACGGCCTGGTCGGGGGCGAACCGCTCGAAGATGCGTTCACCGAGCGCGCCGAGCAGGGCGTCGCGGGTGCGGAAGTAGTTGGAGGCCGTGCCGACCGGCACGCCCGCCTCGGCGTCGACGGCGCGGTGGGTGAGGCCCCGCGCACCGGTCGCCGCGAGGACCCGCAGCCCGGCGTCCGCCAGGGCCGCCCGCCGTTCGGGGTTGCGCGCCACGGGAAAGAACCTAGCAGCGAGTACGACAGGTGTTGTAGTTTGCTGACCACGACATCCGTAGTGATTGGGGTCCGGTTTGCGTACGCTCGTGTACTACGTCGCCAGCACCGTCGACGGCTTCATCGCCGGCCCCGACGGGTCGTACGACTTCTTCGGTCTTGATCCCGACGTGGGCCGACATCTCGCCACCCACTGGCCCCAGACCTTCCCGACCGTCGCCCACGGACAGTTCGGCATCGACGGTCGGCAGGGGCGCTTCGACACCGTGGTGATGGGCCGGGGCACCTACGAGCCGGCGCTGAGGGCCGGCATCACCAGCCCGTACGCCCACCTGCGGCAGTACGTCTTCTCCCGCTCGCTACCCCCGTCCGACGACCCCACCCTCCAGGTCGTCTCCGGCGATCCCGTGGAGTTCGTCCGGGACCTCAAGCAGCGGCCCGGCCGTGACATCTGGCTGTGCGGCGGCGGCGACCTCGCCGGGCAACTGCTGCCCGAGGTGGACGAGCTGGTCGTCAAGGTCAACCCGGTCGTGGCCGGCAGCGGTGTCCCGTTGGCCGGCCGCGCCTTCGATCCACACCGGTTCACCCTCACCGACGCCACCCCGATCGGCGGCGGCGTGGTCGTCCTGCGCTACGCCCGGTAGCCGGCGTGGGTCCCCCTGCCGCAACGGTGGAACTCCGTTGCGAGCGGGGCCGACAGTCCCCGACCGTGGACGGATGAGCGGACGCGCCGTGCCCCGGATCGGCTGGGCCCACCTGCCCGACCACGTACGCGGCGCGGTGCAGGGCATCCTCGGCGACCGGGTGGTCGACGCGGTGTCCCAACCCGGCGGCTGGTCGCCCGGCACCGCCGACCGGGTCCGCACGGCGACCGGCCGACGGGCCTTCGTCAAGGCGGTCAGCCCGGCGCAGAACCCGGACAGCCCCGGCATGCTGCGTGCGGAGGCACGGATCGCCGCCGACCTGCCCGCGCACGCCCCGACGTCACGCCTGCTCGGCACGCACGACGACGGCGAGTGGGTGGCGCTGGTCTTCGCCGACGTCGAGGGCCGGCACCCGGTCACGCCATGGGACACCGACGAGCTGACCACGGTCCTGGACACCCTGGCGGCGATGGCCGCCGCGCTCACCCCCTGCCCCGCCGGTCGGGCACCCACCGCGGCCCGGGCGCTGGCGTACGACTTCGCCGGCTGGCACCGGATCGCGGCGGACCCTCCGGCGGACCTCGACCCGTGGGTCGTCGGGCACCTGGACGCGCTACGGGCCGCCGCCGACCGGGGTGCCGCCGCGCTCGACGGCGACACCCTCTGCCACGTCGACATCCGGGCCGACAACCTGCTGCTCGACGCGGCCGGCGCGGTCACCGTGGTCGACTGGCCGTGGGGTTGCCAGGGGCCGACCTGGCTGGACACGGCGCTGCTGCTGGTCAATGTCCGGCTGCACGGCGGTCACGACACCGAGGCACTGCTGCGGTCACTGCCACTCACCGCTGACGTCGACCCCGACGCGCTGACCGGCGTGTACGCCGGCCTGGCCGGGTTCTTCGCCGACGGGGCCCGCCGTCGGGCACCACCCGGCATCCCGACGCTGCGCGCGTTCCAGCAGGCCCAGGCCGACGCCCTGCTCTCCTGGCTGGCCGAGCGCCTGCGCTGAACGCCGGCGTCAGGTCGGCGGGCCGGCCGGGTGGGTGAGGAACGGTAGCACCGCCGCAGGCAGCGCCGGGGAGTCGAGGATGTCGTAGTGGGTGAGCCCCGGCAGCACGGCCAGCCGGGCAGCGGGCCGGCCGACGCCGTCCCACCCCGCGTCCCGGTGCCCGCCGCCGAGGAGCCCGAAGAACTCCACCATGTGGGCGGCGCGTACCGAGTCGGCGTCGGCGAAGACCAGCAGGGTGGGGGTGGTCAGGGCGGCCACCTCGGCGGACCAGTCGTACTCGCGGCGCAGCAGTTCGCCGGTCTTCGCCCAGAGCGCCGGCCAGTCGCCCGGACGCGGGGCCATGCGTTCGTAGCGCTGGTGCGGCGGGGTGCCCCGCATCCGCTCACCGTACGCCGCGTCCTGCTCGGCCATCGCCGCGAGCACCTCCGGATACCAGCCCTGCCGCCGGCACGGAGCGGAGACCACCACCAGCCGCCGGACCAGGTGCCGGTGCTGGATCGCCGTCCGCAGGGCCACGCCCCCTCCGAGGGAGTAGCCCAGCAGGTCGACCTCGGCCAGGCTGAGGTGGACGACCAGCGCGGCGACGTCGTCGGCCATCGTCTCGTAGCGCAGCGGCCGGTCGACGTCGGCGGTACGCCCGTGGGCCTGGAGGTCGACGCCGACCACCCGCCGGCGGGCCGTCAGGGCGGGCAGCATCGTCTCGAAGTTCTCCACCGCGCCGAACCCGCCGTGCAGCAGCACGAGAGGCCGCCCGGCGCCGTGCGACTCGTACCAGAGCCGCACTCCGTTGACCTGGGCGTAGGCCATGCCGATCCCCTCCCGGCCGCACGGTCGATCCCATCGCGTGTCCGTGCGTGCGGTGCCGCTGCCGAGCCGGGCAGGGCCGGGCACGCGGATCGAGAACCCAGACGAATCGACCTTACGCCGGACCGGGCACGCGGGGCGCGACCGCAGCGGCTCCGGCGTCGGCCCGCACGTGAAACCGATACCGTGGCGGGGATATCATCGTGCCATGACGATTGGTTGTTCTCCGGGTTCGGCTCCCGCCGTGGCGCTGTTCCGGTCCCTCGGCGACCCGACGCGCCTGGCGATCCTGCGCCGGCTGGCCGTCGGCGAGGCGCGCGTGGTGGACCTGACGGGTGAGCTGGGGCTGGCCCAGTCGACGGTGTCGAAACACCTGGGGTGCCTGCGTGACTGCGGCCTGATCGACTACCGCGTCGAAGGGCGGCAGTCGTTCTACGCGCTGACCCGACCGGAGCTGATGGACCTGCTGCGCGCGGCGGAACAACTCCTCGCCGCCACCGGCGAGGCGGTGGCCCTCTGCCCGGTCTACGGAACCGCGACCGACCCGGCGGCGGTGGTGACCGGATGACCGCCTCGCTGCTGACCCCGCAACGGCGGGCGGTGCTGTCGCGACGCAGCCTGTGGCTGGCCTACGCCACCGCCGGCTACAACCTGCTGGAGGGCCTGGTCGCGATCGCCGCGGGCGCGGCGGCCTCCTCCACCGCGCTGATCGGCTTCGGCCTCGACTCGTTCATCGAGGTGTCCAGCGCCGCCGTGCTGATCTGGCAGTTCCGCTCCCGGGTGCCCGAGGACCGGGAGCGACTGGCGCTGCGGCTCATCGGCCTGTCGTTCTTCGCCCTCGCGGCCTGGGTGAGCGTCGAGGCCGCCCGCTCGCTGCTGGCCGGCGGCGACGCGGACGCCAGCCCCGTCGGCATCGGCCTCGCCGCCGCCTCCCTGGTCGTGATGCCCCTGCTCGTACGGGCCAAGCGACGCACCGGCCGGGAACTCGGCTCGGCGACGGTCATGGCCGACTCCACCCAGACCATGCTGTGCACCTACCTGTCCGCGGTGCTCCTCGTCGGCCTGGTCCTCAACGCCGTGTGGGGCTGGTCGTGGGCGGACCCGGTCGCCGCGCTCGTCATCGCCGGGGTCGCGGTCAGGGAAGGTGTGCAGGCCTGGCGCGGCGAGCAGTGCGACGACTGCGCGCTGCCCGTGGCCGACGAGGCCCCGGACCGCGCCGACGCCTGCTGCTCCGACCGGAACTGCCACGACCCGCGCGCGTGATGGTCGCCGTCACCCAGTTCCGGGGCGGCGGCGGCCTCACCAACAGCTCCGGCAGCGGATCGATCACCTGCGGGTAGCGGGCCTGCGGGAGAGAGGTCCAGACGTACGCGACATCCCGCGCCAGCCCGTCAGCCGACGACACCGGACGGCGGGCGCCCGGACACGCCAACGCGATCTCGTACGTCGACAGCGCCGCGCGGATCCGCTAGGGGCGCGGCGACACTGCTCCTGGCAGTACCGCTGCCGAGAAGTCGAGAGGGCAGCACGCCGGCCAACCTGAGCCGGCCCAGGATCAGAGCCTGACTCTGCTCGGCCTGCCAGGCTGTGGGCCGACAACTCACGCCAGGCACGTGCCATAGTGAGCGGATGTCGAGCCCTGTGGAGATCGTCGACTACCAGCCTGTCTGGGGCGCGGCCTTCGACGACCTGGGCGCCACGCTCCGCCAGGCGCTCGGCGACGTCGCGCTTCGGATCGACCACATCGGTTCCACTGCGGTTCCCGGTCTGGCCGCCAAGCCCGTCATCGACATCCAGATCTCGGTACGGTCGTTGGAGCCGGTCGACGAGTTTCGAGGACCACTCGAAGGTCTGGGCTACGTCTACCGGGCCGACAATCCGGAGCGAACGAAGCGCTACTTCCGGGAGCCACCCGGACATCGACGGACGCATGTCCACGTGCGGCAGCACGGCAGCTTCTCCCAGCAGTTCCCGCTGCTGTTCCGGGACTATCTGCGGTCCCATCCGAACGTGGCCGCCGAGTACGCCACGGTGAAGCGCCGATGTGCGCGACAGTTCCACCACGATCGGCAGGCGTACGTCGAGGCGAAGGACCCCTTCATCTGGACGACCATTCGGCACGCCGACGCGTGGGCGCAGCAGGTCGGTTGGACGCCCGGCCCCAGCGACGCCTGACCGGTGGTGGGCGCGGCAGGTTTCGAACCTGCGACCCCTCGCTTGTAAGTTCTGGGCGCTTCGTCCGGGCCGGTCCGCGCACGTCTCCTACGTGGAGAGTTGATCCGTCGTCGGCCCGGTTCGGCTCTCACTGTCCAGCCCTGTTGCTGTCAGCGTTGCTGTCGACAGCAACAGGACCAACCGCTCCTACTCTGACCGCTCGGGTTGCGGAGGTGCGAATGGGTTGAACCTCTCTCGCCTCGCGTCCTCGACCTCCAGGTCTCTGCCAAGCACGGCTATTGCACACCGCTTCGAGCAGGTCACGGCGGCAAAGTTCGTCTGGACGACGTGGCTGCCATGCTGGTCGGCCGGGGCCAACGTCGTCTGTTGAACCTGGACCCAGGTCGACCAACGGCTCGTGTCCAACCACTGTGCCTCTGGGCAGTCCGGGTTTGCGCAGGTGGCCATCTCAACCCTCCCTCGTGGTGGGCCAGAGCCTACCGTCGGCCCGCAGTCGCACCGCGCGCCGTCGACACCCACTGGTCCGCCAACATCCCGGGCTGGTCGGTGGAAGCGGGTAGCCCATAACCATCTATCCTGGATGAGGACCTAGCCGACGCCGTGAAGATGCGAAGCCAGGAGCAGGGGTGTCAACCAGGAATAACAAGAAGAGCACCCTACTTTCACTTGTGGAATCCGAAAAGCGTTACCAGATTATTATATCTTCGGTAGTCATTGTTGCCACCTTTGCCATTCCAGCACTACGGCCATCTATCCCGAAGTTGGCCGTCACGGGATTGCAAATTCTTGGAGCCATTGCGGGAGCCTATTTAGGTTCACTGTTCCAGCGAGATCGCACAAGAGTTGTAATCGCCAGCCATGTCCGACTCTCCGTGCGTCATCTATTGGACATTCTCAGCAACTTGCGGTCACTTACTATTCTTGCGGGCGATTTTCGAGCCCGACTACAGGAAGAAGGATCCGCAAACGACAAACGCTTAATAGTAGCTCGCACTGAAGAATGGCTTGAGCGGATTGAAGATGACGCCCGAAAGCTCATCGGCTCGGTTGCCTCCTCAACTGAGAGCTGGAAGGACCTGAGTGAAGAGGCGTACCAGACCGAGGTGCAGGAATATGCACGTCGAGATGCGCGTCTCGGAACAAACGGCGAGAAGGAGGAGCCCAGTGGAGAACACTGAAGAAACACGGATCACTGGCCGCGTGGCTCGGGTCGTGAGTATTCGAGATCTGATCATCAACCGAGGCCGACAACATGGAGTCGTTGAGGATCAGGTCTTCAAGGTCCTAGATGGCGACCCATACAAGGTCGAGGACCCAGAGACCGGACAGCTTCTCGGCGAGATCCGTCGCGTCAAAGTGCTCGTAAAAGTTAAAGAGGTTTCAGACCTCTTCTGCATTGCGCGAACTTACAGAACTCGACGAATCAATACGGGAGGAAGAGGTGCCACATTCAGCCTTGAAAAGATGTTCCAACCCCCCAAATATGAATATCTCGTAGAGACCCTTGAGCGCCATCCTCGCCAGAGGGAAGTAGATCCCGATAAGGCTCTGATAGAGGTTGGCGACCCTGTAGAATCTTTACTCTCCGACGAGAATGACGACGACATTGCCTCAATTGCCGTCTGGGAATAGGCGACGAAGAGGCCCAACCGCCATCCCGTCTGCCGTCGACCCGCCCTCCTGGGGAGCGGGCCGCCGCCCGGCCCGCCATGTCAAGCGGACCTTGACGCACGTTCGGACGCTGGCGGGTCGGGCGGTGGTCTGCTCGGCTTGCCCGGGTCGATGGCAGGCGGGGTGGCCTACCGCACCCACCCACGGACCGCAAGCCGCCGACGAACCCCCGGCCATCCTGGAGCCGGAGCGCCCCCGCCGGAGGCGCAGTAACCGCAACCCCGCCGCTCACCCGGCAGCCGCCGACAGACCCGACGTGCGCTCCCCCACGCCGCGCGGACTGCTAGGCCGCGCGGCCCGGCCGGCTGCCGGCCCACCACCCCACCGGACAACGGCCTGTCGTCATCCGGCGGCCCACCGGGCTACCCGCCCTCCGCGCCAGCCGCCGGGCGTGTTGCGTGGCCGGAGTCGGAGCGCCAGCGGAGCGACGGACACGCGCCCAGGCGGCGGCGCGTGCGGCCCGTTCAGGGCCGCCTTGAAGACGTACAGAAACTTTGAACCACTTCGCCGGCAGTCGGCCGCCCGGCCTTACTCCGGGGCGGTCAAGCTGCCCCGGACCGCCTGGTCGATCAGCTTGGCGGCTCTGTCCGGGCAAGTCTCGGACGTGTCGATGGTGAGGTCGGCGGCCCCGATTGCTTCTGTCTGGTCCCAGGCTTGAAGACGTTCCGCCGTGTCGCCGGTCTGCCGTTGCGCTATGCGCGCTGCCGCCACGTCTCGGGGGCACGTGAGGGCAACGACGGTCCATTGCGCGTCGGGGAATGCCTCGCGTACAGCGTCAACCGCGTCGACTTGGCCGAGGTGCACTACGGGGATGCCATCGTGGAGCTGCCGACGCAGGCCGTGGTCATCGACGACGTAGACGGCCCCATACCGTCGGTTCTCCCACACCACCTCGCCAGCGGCTCGTAACGCCGCCAATTCTGGGGCGGTGGTCATCCGGTAGCCCGTCGTGCGGCCGGACCCGACCTTGAGGCGCTGGAACTGCTGGTATCGGTTGTCGAGCCGGTGTAGCCCTGCGGTGACGGTGTCTTTGCCCGATGCTGGCGGGCCGTAGAGGATGACGCCCCGCATCAGTCGAGTTCCAGCCCCATCAACGACTTCACGAGCGCTTCCGCCTGGTGCTGGAGCGGCTTGGCTGAGGTGCAGTTGTTGATGACGACGTGCTCAACCAACGGACGAAAGTCGGTGTCGATGCGTCCGAGGTAGCCAGTCCAGTCAGCAAGCTTGGCCGAATCTCGGGCCGCCCCTCGCTTACGGATGTAGAGGTTCATCGTGTCGGGGTCGCAGTACACCCACACGACACTCACCGACGCGCCCATGTCCGTGAACCGGGCGTTGGTCCGGCTCAACCACTGTGGGTCCTGGAACTCCGCGATGAACGGGGCAGTCACGATGGCACTGTTGCCGCACTGCACGTTCTCTTCCGCCGCACTGCTCAACGCCTCGTACTCACGGGGTCGAACAACCTCCAAGTAGGTCTTCGACTCCCGGTCATGAGGTGAGAGTCCAAGGATCTCTAGCGCCACCTCGACGACGGGGCGCGTCAAGGTGTCCTTGTCGAGCATCGGCCAGCCCGTAGCTCGTGCCAGGATCCGCCCCAACTCGGTCTTGCCACTGCCTGGGTATCCGCCGACAAGAACCACACGAGGTTTCGGCAGACGCACCGGGCTGCGCCGTTCCTGGTTCGGCACTCGCACTACGCGCTTCGAGCGGGACTTGCTCTCGATGAACCCTTCCGCCTCTAGCACCTTCATCGCTTCCGTGATGGTGAACGAGCTCGTGTCCCACTCGGCGGCCAGCTCTCGGCTGGACGGGAGGACGTCACCGTCTCGGCGGACCCCTGCGGCAATCTCGTTGCGGATGTGCCGGGCAATCTGCTGGTACATGGACTCACCCCGGGTCAACCGGGGTCGGGGCGATGACATGGGCATCCTCACGGTAGGCGCATCCAGCTACCAGATCCTACCAGTTAGCTAACAGCCGCCACGCCTAGTAACGGCACGTCAGAGGCCCGTCTCAGATCGTAGACGCCTCACAGTTGCTATGGATGCCTACCAACTGCTAGCGTCAGCACATCGAGCAGACGTCCATAGGGGACGCGCTCTACTAGAAGGAAGGACACAGCCTTGAAGCTGTACGTGGACACCCAGAGCAAGCAGGTTCAGGTGACGAAGGACCCGGAGCCGAAGAACGACCAGAACGGCAATCAGCGGTCGGAGAAGAACACTGGCCGGCTCATGTGGTCCACCCAGGTCTTCGTACTCGACGAGACCGGCGGCGAGATCATCACCATCACCACGGCGGGAGAGAAGCCGGGCGTGACGGTGGGACAGCTCGTCGCTGTCGAGCAGTTGGAGGCCATCCCGTGGGCGACCAACGGGCGTAACGGCGTCGCGTTCCGCGCCATCTCGCTGAAGCCGAAGGCTGGTTCGGCGGCAAAGTAGGTTCCTCGCTCACCGTGCTGTGTGAAGCCTCTGGTGTCTGATGCACGAAGCGGCCTGATGGTCCGCTGATCTGAGTTCCCAGGTCCGGGAGTGGTTCCGACTCCTACATTCCCGGCCCGTCATCACCTGTGGTGGTGGCATCCCCCGTAAGAGAGCTGGCGCGGGGTCGGTCCGACTCCTACATCTGCCGACCCCGTGCCCTCCAACCCATCCAGCCCAACTCGCGATTGGGAGGACGTGTCGTGTCCAAGTCTAGCCCTCGCCGCCCCTTCGGGCGGAAGTCCAACGGCACCATCACAGTCATCGAGGCCAAGGTCCACCGTTCCTCGGCCCGCAACGCCCGGTTGGCGTTCATTCTGACGGCGGTCATCGTCGGTCTCCTCGCGGCCGTGGTGGCCGTTTCCTACATGCACCCGATCCTTGCCCTGTTCGTCGGTGTCCTGGTCGGCGTTCCCCTGGGCGGGCTCGTGTGGGTGCTGGTGCGGATCTGGCCGGTGCTGCGGCTGCTGTGGTGGTGGACCCCGGAAATCGGGATCACCACACTCCTCGGCGCGGGCTGGGTACAGCTCGCCAACCACACCCCCGCCCTGGTGACCCTCGCGGTCGTGGCCCTGGTCGTCGGTGTCCCCGCCGCCGTTCCGGTATCGCGTCACCAGGTGGTGGCGTGGACGTGGTGCCTGATCGTGCGCCACCGGCTGCGCGTGTGTTTCGCGCAGTTCATCATCGCCAACCAGTCCGGCAGCCTGCCGCTGATCCTGTGGGCCAAGCCGACCCCGGTCGGTGAACGGGTCTGGGTCTACCTGCGGCCTGGTCTGTCCCTGGCTGACCTGGAAGGTCGTCTCGACCGCATCGCGGTCGCCTGCCACGCCTCTACCGTCCTGGTCGAGCGGGCCTCTGACGGCAACGCCGCCTATCTGCGGTTCGACATCAAACGCCGTGAGGTGCTCACCGCGACGGTGGGCTCTCCGCTGGTCGACGTCATCACCGGCGACGCCCCGGCCACCGACCGGCCTCAACCGGTCGTGCCGACGGCTCTGGACCTGCCCGACGTCGACGCACCCACCATCACCCTGCCCTCCCAGGGCAAGCCGGCCGCGAAGACGCCGGCCACCACCGCCAACGGCAGCAAGCCCGCGGCGACGTCCTCGGCTGTCGAGGACGACGTCTCCGACTGGATCTGACCCACGCCCAACCCGGACGCGAGGAGCCCTGCGGCTCATTCGTGTGGCTCCTCGCGCCCATCACTGCCCAAGGAAGGCACACCATGACCACCACGGCACCCGCCCCGACCGCCGGCATTCCGGTGGGGCCTGGCCTGTCCATGTTCGACCCCATCTTCGTCGGCATCGACGAGTTCGGTCAGCCTGTCTACATCACCCTGGCCTACCGCAACCTCCTCGCCGGCGGTGAACCCGGCGGAGGCAAATCCGGCCTACTCAACTGCATCGCGGCCCACGCCGCCCTGTCCGTCGATTCCCGCCTCGTGCTGCTCGACGGCAAGCTCGTCGAACTCGGCCAGTGGGAAGACAGCGCCGACGCCTTCATCGGCCCCGACATCACCGCCGCCCTCGACGTCCTGCGACGCCTCCAGCAGGTGATGAACAACCGGTACGCCTGGCTGCGCGCCCACGGCCGCCGCAAAGTCACCGCCCTCGACAACCTGTCGGTCATCACCGTCCTCGTCGACGAAATCGCCTTCTACTCCGCCACCATCGGCAGCAAGCAGGAACAAGAAGAGTTCGTCGCACTCCTACGCGACCTGGTCGCCCGTGGCCGGGCCGCCGGCATCCCCGTCGTCGCCGCCACCCAGCGGCCCTCATTCGACATCATCCCCACCAGCCTGCGGGACCTGTTCGGCTACCGCGCCGCGTTCCGCTGCACCACCCCCAACAGCTCCAACATCGTCCTCGGTCACGGCTGGGCCGAACAGGGCTACTCCGCCACCGACATCGCCCCCACCAACCAGGGCGCGGCCTACCTCATCGCCGAAGGCGGCATCCCCCGCCGCATCAAGGTCGCCTACCTCAACGACAGCCAGATCGCCGGCATCGCCGACTACGCCGCCTGGATCCGCCGACCCGGCACCCTCACCACCCCGACCGACACCACCGGCGAGTGGGAGATGGCGGCATGACCACCCGCAAACGCGCCCAGGCACGCGCCAACAACCAACGGGCCGCCCAGTACACCGAAATGTGGATCGTCGGCCCCCCTGAAGACCTGGCCGTGATGCTCCACGCCGCCGCCCAGACGGGCCGGCTCGTCTACGTCTCCGCACCCCACCAGATGGGCGGAGACGACACCCGCCACCGCCGCTACCTGCGGCTGCGCTCCACCTGATCGGCCGACAGGACCAGGTCACCGCCTGCCAGCAGAGCTGGTCCTGCCGACCTCCCACCAGCCCTACCGAAAGGACGTGGCTGCCATGAAGGCTACCCAAAACTCACCTACCGGAGTCCAGGTCACCCCTGCTGACCTGCTCCGGTGCGCTGCCCTCTACCTGCGCCGGCACGGCTGGCACCAGGGCACCTACTACGCCCCCACCGACACCCTCACCCCGCCGGCCTGCGCCGCCGGGGCCATCGGCATCGCCTGCGCCGGCCACACCGTCGAGCACTTCTCCCAGCTCGACCCCGACACCCTCGCTGACTACCTAACCGCGATGGCGGTGTTCGTCGACTACCTCGACGCCTTCGCTCCGGTCTTCCACCTCGATGAGGACGGCTACCTGATCGACGAGCACACCTCGCCGTACTCGTGGAACGACGACCCGGCTCGCACCGCCAAGCAGGTCATCACCGCCCTTGAGGACGCCGCCGACGAGTGGAACCGCCTCCACACCGACGGAGGCGAGAACCGATGAACACCGTCAAGCACACCTTGACCCCCCGCATCCCGGTTCAGAAGCGACGCGATGTCGTCGAGAACACCGAGTTCGCCGCGTTCGCCCGGCGCATCATCCGCGCCCACGGCCGCCGCGTCGCCACCGGAGACGTCGAAGCACTCCGCGACCTCGTCGCCCTCTCCACCGAACTCGACCACGCCATCGGTGAAGCCGTCATCGGCCTGCGGGCCTTCGGCTACTCCTGGGCCGAAATCGGTGCCCGACTCGGCATCTCCCGCCAAGCCGCCCAACAACGGTGGGCAGACAAGTCATGACCGACTTCACCGACCACATCGGGCTACGAGTCCGCTTCTACGACCCGCTCGGCACCCGCTACGGGTTCCCCACCTTCCCCTACCAATCCGCCCCCACCGGCCTGGCCACCCGCCGGCAACTCCGCGCCGCCGGCCTCCGCCCAGGCGGACACGACCCCGTCGCGCAAATCCTCTGGCGTCGCGGCAAACGCGTCGCCTACCTCTACCGCCTCGACTGGGCCAAACCCAAACGGATCGCCACCCCCGCCCAGCGGGACGCCATCGCCAAAGCCCTCACCGCCCGACGCACCTGCCGCTACTGCGGCCACGTCAAGCCCTACTACATCCCCCGCCGCTACGGCTGCTGCCTCGACTGCCACGGAGGCCACTGATGACCACCAACCCCCGACCAGCCGGGGCACCCGCGTCGAGGGTGTCGTCCTGGTCCTCATCCTGCTCACCGTCGCCGGCTTCGCCGGAGCCGCCTCCTTCACCCACGTCCACGACTGGACCATGGCCAACAGCCCCCAGGGCACCTCCGGATGGTTCGGCTGGGCCAACGCCGTCATCTCCGAACTCGTCCCCATCGCCGCCCTGCTCACCATCCGGCAACGCCGCCGCACCGGCGGCCCCATCGGCTACCCGCTGTTCCTGCTGATCGCCTCCGCCGGCCTCTCCCTGGCCGCGCAACTCGCCGTCGCCAAGCCCGGCCCGTCCGGTTGGCTCCTGTCCGCCGTCCCGGCACTGGCCTTCATGGCCCTGGTCAAACTCGTCCTCGCCCCGGCTCCCGCCGCCTCGGAGGACACCAAGCCGGCCGTCGAGCCGGCCGAACCGATCCGCGTCCAGGCCACCGAACCGGCCACCACTGAGCCGGTACCGCCGGCCGGCATCACGGCCCCCGACCTGATCCCGGCACCCGAACCGGCCACCACCCCGGCCGACGTCACCCCGGAACCCGCCACCATGCCGACTGAACCGGCATCCGTCCCCGCCCCGGCCCCAACGTCAGTCGACGTCCCCACCCACCTGCTGCCCATGGCCCGGTTCTCCGCCGTGCAGCACGAACAGGCCACCGGAGCGGCCATCACACCGGCCGAGCTGGCCGACCGTCTCGACGTCACCCCAGCCGTCGCCGGTCACCTCCTGGCCGCCATCACCGCCCCGGCCCTCAACGGCCACACCCTCGGCGGTGGCCGATGACCATCGTCATCGTTGACATCGAGCAGATCACCCACGTCTGTCCCGCCCACGCCGACCCGCACCCGGTCGACACCCGCCGGACCATCATCGACGTGATCCCCGGCGGCCCCTGCCGCACTCCCGTCACGATCCGCTGCGGTGACACCGTCGTTCAGATCCCGTGCCACCGGCACGAACCGGCCAAGCGCCAATGCGGCGCCTGCCGGATCATCGTCACCGAACGCACCATCACCACCCGCCCCCAACAGGTTGCGGCCTGATGGCGTCGACGCTGGACCTCACCCCCCGGACCGCTCTGGCCCGGGGGGTGGGCTCGAACGCCGACACCCCACCCGTCTACGACTACACCGCCGAAGGGTCCGCGTTCGTCCGCGCCACACAACCGGACTACTTCGGGTGGCTGGAACACGTTCGCGCCGCCGCCGGCTGTACCCGCCCCATTCGCCTCGCCGGCAGCCTCTACACGGTCGACCAGGCCACCGGCCGCGTCGTCGAGCAGCGGCACACCGACGCCATGCCCGACGCCGCGATTTACACCGCCTGCGGCAATCGCCGCGCCACTATCTGCCCCTCCTGCGCCCAGACCTACCAACGCGACGCGTTCCAACTCCTACGCGCCGGCCTCGTCGGCGGCAAAGGCATCCCCGACACCGTCGCCTCCCACCCCGCTGTGTTCGCCACCTTCACTGCACCCTCCTTCGGGACCGTCCACGCGCGGGTGGTCAAGCAGCACACCTGTAGCAACCGCAAACGCTGCGACTGCCGGGCCGAGCCCTGCCACGCCCGCCGCGACGCCGGCCTCTGCCCCCACGGCCGACCCGCCGTCTGTTGGGCACGTCACGAGACCGGTGACAAGGTGCTCGGGCATCCGCTGTGCCTGGACTGCTACGACCACGACCACCAAGTCGTCTGGAACATCTTTTCGGGCGAGTTGTGGCACCGGACCAAGCAAGCCGCGGAGCGCTACCTAGCGAAGCTCGCTCGCCGCCGCGGCATTCCCCGCGTCGAGGTCGTCACCGCCTCCGGCAACACCCGCAGGGTCCCTCCGGTCCGGCTCTCGCCCGGCAAGGTCGCCGAACTACAAGCACGCGGGGCGGTGCACTTCCACGCCATCGCCCGCCTGGACGGCGTCGACGGCCAGGACCCGGACGCTGTCGTACCCCCACCCGCCGGGTTCGGCCTCGTCGACCTCGTCGACGCCCTCCGCCACGCCGCCGAACAGATCGGCTTCCACACCCCAGCCCACCCCGACCGGCCGCACGGGTGGCCGATCGCCTGGGGTAAACAGGTCGACCTAGAACCGATCAACACCAGCGGAACCGGTGAGGTCACCGACAGCCTCGTCGCCGGCTACCTTGCCAAGTACGCCACCAAAAGCACCGAGGCCACTGGGCACACCTCGACCAGACTGACTGCCGAATCGATCGGGGACTACGCCGACCCCGACGGCGACCACACCGCCCGCCTCATCGACGCCTGCTGGCGCATCGGCCGACCCACCCACTCATCCGTCCCCCTGTCGGAACGGCCCCGCGACCCACGGCCACGATCCGGCTTCGTCGAGCGCTGGGAGTGCCCCGACTGCGGCACCCACACCCGCTACGCCGCCTGCCCCGTCTGCGTCGCCCAGCGTCAAGCCGCCCTTGACACCGAAACCGCCACCAAGCCGACGGCCACCAACCCCTACGCCCGACTCCGGCGGTGGGCTCACATGCTCGGCTACGGCGGCCACTTCCTCACCAAAGGCCGCCGCTACTCCGTCACCTTCCAGCTCCTGCGGGACACCCGCATCGCCTACCGCCGCCACGAGCATCACCACCAGGCCGACGAGCACACCGGCCCCCATCACGCCGTCACCCACCACGACGACGACACGACGCTCATCGTCGGCGCCCTCACCTTCGCCGGCGTCGGATGGCACACCTCGGGTGACGCCCTGCTCGCCAACACCGCCGCCGCCATGGCCCGCGAACGACAAGCCGCCGGCCGTGAAGAACTCGCCCACGAACTCACCACCCCGGCCGGCACCGTCCCGGCTGCCGCCTGACCCCCTGCCGCCACACGAGGAAGGCCATCCGATGGACACCCCCAATCCGATCACTCCTCGCGTGCTGCGCGTCGAGGAAGCCGCCCGCGCGCTCGGCATCGGCCGCTCGCTCGTCTACGACCTCATCCGCTCCGGCCGACTGCGCTCCTTCAAGGTCGGCAGCCGCCGCCTCATCCCCGCCGCCGCCATTGACGACGTCATCACCACACTCACCGAGGAAGCCGCCTGATGCCCAGAGAACCGAAGCAACGACAGCCCACCGCCCGCCGCAACCCCAACGGCGAAGGCTCCATCTACCAACGCGCCAGCGACAGCCGCTGGGTCGGACAGGCATACGTGCTCACCACCGACGGCACCCGCAAACGCAAGTTCGTCTACGGAACGACCTGGGAGGAAGCCCACGCCAAGCTCGTCGACCTGAAATCCCGATCCCAACGCGGCATCCCTGTGCCCGACCGAGCCTGGAAACTCGCCGACTACCTGCCCTACTGGCTCGCCGCGTACGTCACCGACCTCAAGCCCACCACCGCACGCGGCTACGAAAGCGCCGTCCGACTCCACCTGATCCCCGCCCTCGGCACCAAACGACTCGACGGACTACAGGTCCAACACGTCAAGGCATTCATGGACGAGTTTCGCCGTAGATGCCTCTGCTGCACGGCCGGACTCGACAAGAGCCGTCGCGCTGCCCGGCAGTGCTGCTCGGTCGGCATGTGTTGCCAGCGGTACCCCAGCGCCCGGCAGATTCAGTTCGTACATGCGGTGCTCCGCAACGCGCTCCAACACGCCATGCGCGAGGAACTGGTGTCCCGCAACGTCGCCAAGCTCGTCCGGGTGCCGTCGCCTCGCTACAGGGTCGGCAAGGGCCTCTCCGTCGAGCAGGTCCGAAAGCTCCTCGCCGCTTGCGAAGGGCACCGACTTCACGCCCTCTACGTCGTTGCCGCGACGCTCGGACTCCGGCGCGGTGAACTCCTCGGCCTGCGCTGGTCGGACCTCGACCTCGACACCGGCACGGCGGCCATCGGTCAGACCGTTCAGCGGGCCGGCGGGAAGCTACACCTGCAAGACACCAAGACGGAGGACTCGGATAGTGTCCTTCCTCTGCCCGACTGGACCTGGTTGGCGCTGCTCGACCATCAGGAGCGCCAGGGACGGGAACGGAAGAGGTTGGCCGAGATCTGGCAGGAACACGGCTTGGTCTTCCCCTCCGAGGTCGGCACCCCGATGGAGCCGCGCAACCTCAACCGTCACTTCGCCGGGCTTCGGGAGAAAGCCGGCTGCCCTGATGTCCGGCTGCACGATCTTCGACACACGGTGGTGTCACTGCTGATGGAGTTGGGCGTCCCGCCGCATGTCGTCCAGGCGATCGCTCGTCACGCCGACGTGAAGATCACGCTGAAGGTGTACTCCCACGCGAACCTTGACGTGATGCGGCAGGCGCTCGGCAAGCTCGATGACAGGCTTTCGTGAGCCCTGTTGCTGTCACCATTGCTGTCACCGCCTCGGGAAGTGATCTTCTCGGGGCGGTTTCCGCTGGTAGTGCGTGGTGGGCGCGGCAGGTTTCGAACCTGCGACCCCTCGCTTGTAAGGCGAGTGCTCTCCCACTGAGCTACGCGCCCGGTACGCCCGTACGGCGGGCCGGTGGCTGGCAAGCTTACCCTGCCGGCCGCCGACCCGGTCGTACGGTCGTGGGGTGTGGGATCAGGCGGCGGCGGCCTCGGCGAGGGCCTTGCGCCAGCCCTGCTGGTCACGGGCCTCGCCCGGCATGTTCATCTCGGCGAAGCGGACCACGCCGGCCTTGTCGATGACGAAGGTGCCCCGGTTGGCGATGCCGGCGACGTCGTTGAAGACGCCGTACGCCTGGGCGACGGCCCCGTGCGGCCAGAAGTCGGACAGCAGTGGGAACTGGTAGCCCTCCTTGTCCGCCCAGATCTTGTGGGCGTACACGGAGTCGACGCTGACGGTCAGCACCTGCACGTCGTCGTTGACGTACTCGTTGAGGTTGTCCCGCACCTCACACAGCTCACCCTGGCAGATCCCGGTGAAGGCGAGCGGGTAGAAGACCAGCAGGACCGTCTTGCGGCCCCGGAAGTCGGCGAGCGCGACCTCCTGGTTGTTCTGGTCCTTCAGCACGAAGTCGGGCGCGGCGGCGCCAACCTCGATCGGCATGCGAGCTCCTTCGGTCAGTTCTGGTGAGAGCAGCCTTTCACACCGGCAGGTCGGCTACTTCTTGCCCTTTGCGCCTCGGCGCAGCACGAGGCGTGCGCCGCTCCAGTCCTGGCCGGCGTTGACGGTGGAGGTCTGCTGGAGGCCGGCGGTCGGCGCCGCCTCGGCGATGTCGCTCGGCTCGACGTGCCCGTCGCGCCCCGCCTTGGGCGTGAGCAGCCACACGACGCCGTTGTCGGCCAGCGGGCCGAGGGCGTCGACGAGGAGCTCGAACAGGTCGCCGTCACCGTCCCGGTACCACACCAGCACCGCGTCGACCACCTCGTCGGTGTCCTCGTCGACCAGCTCTCCACAGCGGTCGGTCAGGGCGTCCCGGAGATCCTGGTCGACGTCGTCGTCGTACCCCATCTCCATGACGACCATCCCCGGCTCGATCCCGAACCGGTCCGCCAGGCTGCGTACCCCGTCGGCGGCCTGACCAGCGGTCGCGCTCACTGTCGCGTGCCTCCTCATCTCGTCCCTGCCCGCGGCGTCCGCTTGAAACGCCGTCAGGCAAAGTCCACACAGTTGTGCCTCCGCGCGCAAGTGGCGCACCGGGTGGAACGGAATTTACCGTGCCAGCAGCGTACGGGCACCCTGGGTGATGGCTTCCTCGGAGACCAGCACCTGACAGGCCGCCGGACCTAATGGTACAAAAGAGTCGACTCCGGCTACTCGCCGCACGGCACCGACATACCCGGCATCCACCAGGGCGGCGATGATCCCCTCGCCGACCCCTCCGGAGCGCCGGGTCTCGTCCACGACCAGCACCCGACCGGTCGCCGCAGCCTCCCGGATGAGGTCCGCGACCGGCAGCGGCGACAACCACCGCAGGTCCACCACCCGGGCACCGATCCCCTCGTCGGCGAGGGTCGCGGCGGCCCGTAGCGACATCCGGACCCCATTACCGAAGGTGACGATCGTGACGTCCTCGGCCGAGCCCACCCCGTAGACCCGGGCCCGGCCGACCGGCACGTGCCCGCTCGACCACGCCCCCGGCTCCGGATAGGCCGCCAACCACTCATCGTCACCATCCGCATACAGATCCCGGGTGTGGTAGAGCGCCACCGGCTCCAGGAACACGCAGACCGTGCCGTCCACCGCCGCGCTGGCCAGGCAGGTGCGCAGCATCGCCGCGGCGTCGTCCGGCCGGGCCGGCACCGCGACCACCAGGCCGGGCACATCCCGCAGGACGGCCACCGAGTTGTCGTTGTGGAAGTGGCCGCCGAAGCCCTCCTGGTACGCCAACCCCGCCACCCGCACAACCATCGGGTTGCGGAACGCGCCACGGGAGAAGAAGCGCATCGTGGCCGCCTCGCCCCGCAACTGGTCCTCGGCGTTGTGCAGGTAGGCCAGGTACTGGATCTCCGGCACCGGCAACATCCCGGCCAGCCCGGCACCCAGCCCGAGCCCCAGGATCGAGGTCTCGTCGAGCAGGGTGTCGAAGACGCGGGCCGCGCCGAAGCGGTCGCGCAGCCCCCTGGTCACCCCGTGGACACCACCCCGGGCGGCCACGTCCTCACCGAACACGGCCATCTGGGGGTGGTCCAGCAGCCCGTCGGTGAGCGTGGCGTTGATGCTCTCCGCGAGGGTCAGCGGGCCGGCCAGCTCCGGCGGCTTGCCGCCGAACGCCTCGGCGCGGGCCGCCGCCGCCGGGCCGGCGGCCCGCGTTCCCGCGTCGGCCACCGCGCGGGCCACCCGCACCGGCCGGCGCGGGGCCAGGGAGGCGAGCACCTCGGCGGCGCTGCTCAGCTTGGGCTCGTCGAGCACCTCCTCGGCGATGCGGCGCACCTGCCAGCCGATCTCGTCGTACCGGGCGAGCAGTTCCTCCCCACTGGCCAGTCCCGCCCCGACCAGCAGGCGCGCGGTCGCGACCAGCGGATCCCGGGCCAGGTCGGCCTCGATCTCGTCGGGAGTCCGATACGCGGACTCGTCGTCCGTCCCGGCGGGCCCCAGGAGTCGCACAGTGGTCAGGTGGAGCACCGCCGGTCGACGGTGCCGGCGTACCCAGTCCGCCGCCTCCTGCGCCGCCGCGTACGACCCGACCAGGTCGTCGCCCGCGGCGGCGAAGTAGCGGACGCCGGGCCTGGTCCGCAGGGCGGTCTCCACCCAGCCCTTCGGCGAACGGACGCTGGTCCCCAGCCCGTTGTCCTCGCAGACGAACAGCACCGGGATGCGCAGGCCGGTGTGGTCGTACCAGCCGGCGGTGTTGAACGCGGCGGTGGCGCTCGCGTGGTTGACGGATGCGTCGCCGAAGGAGCACACGACGATCGCGTCCGGCGACCAGCCGGCGTGCTCCGTGTCCCCGCCGCCGCCCCGTACGCTCCCCTCCCGCCGGCCGTCGAGTCGGCGCAGCCGCTCCACCGCCAGTCCCATCCCGACGGCGCGGGGCAGATGCGAGGCGATGGTCGAGGTGGTCGGCACGACGGCCAGGTCCGCCCGGCCGAACACCTTGTGCCGCCCACCCGCGATCGGCTCCATGCTGGAGGCGACCATCCCGCGCAACACGTCCCGGGCCGCCCCGGCGTACGCGGGCGGGAACGGGCGGTCGACGACGGATCCGGCGTCGCCGGCCGCGTCCGACGTGGCCGGTGGTTCAGGCGGAGCCGGCGCGTCACGCGTGGCGGGTGCTTCAGGCGGAGCCGAAATCTCAGGCGTGGCCGGCTGGTCTGGCGTGGTCGGCTGCTCGGGCGGGGCCGGTGGGTCGGACGGCGTGGTCGGCTGGTCGGGTGTGGTGGGCTCGTCGGCGGCCTGGGCGGCCCGCGTGCAGTAGAACGCTCCGGAGCGGTAGTGCAGCAGCGCCGGGTCGGTGGGGCGCAGTGCGGCGGCGACCGCCGCGTTGCCCTCGTGCCCGGCGGACCCGGTCGTGTACCAGCCCTCGCCGAAGCTGCGCAGCCACCAGCCGGCGAGGTCGAGTTGCCGGCTGGTCACCTGCGCTTCGAACAGGTCCAACGCGCGGGTGCCGGTCAGCGTTGCGCCGGGCTTGACCGGCGCGGCGGGGTCGCCCGGTCGTGGTGGAGCGGCCAGCGCGGCCAGGGCCGCCCGGAACCTTTCGTCGAGATCGTGCGGGGTGGTCACGTCGGACAGCATTACCGACCCGGGCCGCTCGCGCCCACTCGGACACGTTCCACCCACTCGGCTCAGTCGGTCGCGCAGCTCTCCGGGCAGCCCCCGTCGGAGACCTTCCACACCAGCTCACGCAGGGCGGCCAGTTCCTCGGCGGTGAGCCCGGCCAGCAGCCGGGAATCGGACAGCACCCCGTGCACCCGCTGACGCATCCGGCGGCCGGCGTCGGTCACCACGAGAACCCGCTGCCGCCGGTCGGCGGGGTCGGCGCGGCGCTCGACGAGCCCGGCCTGCTCCAGCTTGTCGACCAGCGCGGTCACGTTGGACCGGTCACAGCGCAACTGCTCGGCGAGGTCACGGGCGGGCAGCGGGCGGTCGGGGTCGAGCTCGTGCAGCGCCCGTGCGGCGGCCGGGGTCAGGCCCAGTTCCCCGAACTCCACATCCTGGTGGTGCCGCATCGCGCGGGCGATGTGCATGAGCCGCCGCACGGTGTCACCGGCGACGGCGGACCGTTCGCCGTCGGCGACGGCAGCCCGTTCACCGTCGGGCCGGGTGGGCAGCGTCATGACCACATGTTACCGGCGGGTTCGGGCCGGTCCGCGCCGCTGACCGGGGCTCGCTCAAGGAGCAGCCTTGCCGGCAGGGGACGGCGGACGTATCCTTCGTTCAGAAGTTACTGAAAGTTCCAAACGATCAGCGCGGAAACGATCAGCGCGGAAACCAACGAGCGCGGAACGAGGAGCGATGACGGACCTGTCCGACCAGCGGCGGTACGCCGAGGACGCCGCCGTCGTGCTGAGCGGCCTGGGGCTGCCCCCGGCGTACGGGAAACTGCTCGGCTGGCTGCTGGTCTGCGATCCGCCCTGGCAGACCAGCGGCCAGCTCGCCGAAGGGCTCGGATTGTCCAAGGGTTCGGTCAGCACCGGGATGCGGATGCTGGAGACCAGCGGGCTGGCCCGCCGGGTGCCCGTGCCCGGCCGACGTGGCCACGCCTACGAGGTGCGGGGTGACGCGATCGTCCGGATCGCCGCCGACGCCACGAAGTTCCGCACGTTCCGGGAACTGATGGAGCGCGGCCTGGAGGTCGTCGGCGGTGAGGACGCCCCCGGCACCGGGCGGCTGCGGCTCATGCGCGACTTCTACGCCTTCATCGAGCGCGAGATGCCGAAGCTCGTCGCACGCTTCGAAGCCGAGTACCCGCGGAAGGGGAACCACGATGAGTGAGCCCGCCGTCCACACCGAGGCCCTGGTCAAGACGTACGGCCGAAACCGTGGCCTGACCGGCCTGGACCTGCGGGTCGAGCCCGGCGAGGTGTACGGCTTCCTCGGCCCGAACGGGTCCGGCAAGTCCACCACCATCCGGCTGCTGCTCGACCTGATCCGTCCCACCAGCGGCCACGTCCGCGTGCTCGGCGTCGACCCGCGCCGCGACGGTGTGGCACTGCGCCGCCGGATCGGCTATCTGGCCGGCGACTTCGTCGTCAACGGCCGGCAGACCGCGCGCGAGCTGCTGACCTACCTGGGCAACCTGCGTGGCGGGGTGCCCCGGGCGCGGATCGACGGGCTGGCCGACCGGCTCGACCTCGACCTGGGTCGCCGCATCCGGGGGCTGAGCAAGGGCAACCGCCAGAAGGTCGGGGTGGTCCAGGCCTTCATGCACGATCCGGAACTGCTCGTCCTCGACGAGCCGACCAGCGGTCTGGATCCGTTCCTCCAGCAGGAGTTCCTGACACTGGTGCGGGAGGCCCGCGACGGCGGCCGGACGGTCTTCATGTCGTCCCACGTGATGAGCGAGGTGCAGCAGGCCGCCGACCGGGTGGGCATCATCCGGGACGGCCGGCTGGTCACCGTTGCCCGGGTCGAGGACCTGCGCGAACGCGCCGTACGCCAGGTTGAGATCCACTTCGCCGACCCGGTCGACGGCGCACAGTTCGCCGCGCTGCCCGGCGTCAGTGAGGTCAGCGTCGTCGGCACCACCCTGCGCTGCCGCCTCGACGGCCGGGCCGACGCCCTGGTCAAGGCCGCCGCGGCGCACACCGTCGTCGGACTGCTGTCCGCCGAGCCCGACCTGGAGCAGATCTTCTTCGGCTACTACTCCCGGGAGGAGCAGGCCCGTGTGGCTGCGTGACCCCTTCACCAAGACGCTGCGGGACGCGCGGCGGTCCCTGCTCGGTTGGGCGGTCGCGATCGTCGCCGTCGGCGCCATGTACGGCTCGTTCTGGCCGACCATGCAGACCCCCGAGATGACCCGCGCGCTGGAGGCGTACCCGCAGGGGCTGCTGGAGGCGATCAACTACACCGATCTGACCACCGCGGCCGGCTACCTCGGCAGCGCCGTCTACGGGATGCTGGTACCGCTGCTGGTGGCGGTGTTCGCGATCGCCGCAGGCGCCCGGGTGGTGGCGGGCGACGAGGAGGCCGGCACGCTCGACCTGGTGCTCGCCCACCCGGTGGGACGCGTCCGGCTGGCCCTGCTCCGCTACGCGGCGGTGGCGGTGGGCGTCGTCGCGGTGACCGGGCTGCTGGGGCTGGCCCTGGTCGCGCTACGGGGTCCGGCCCGCTTCGACGGCATCGGGGTGGGCGGCTTCGCCGCCATGACCCTGCACCTGGCCCTGTTCGGCCTGCTGTTCGCCGCGCTGGCCTTCGCGGTGGGGGCGGCCACGGGTCGGCGGGCCGCCGCGCTGGGCGTCAGCGCCGGCGTCGCCGTGCTCGGCTACCTGGCGAACTCGGTGTTCCCCCAGGTGAACGGCCTGGCCTGGGCCCGGGAGCTGTCCCCGTTCCACTGGTATCTCGACGGCTCGCCACTGGTCGGCGGAGTGCAGCCGCTCGGCGCGGGGCTGCTGCTCGGCGTCAGTGTCCTGCTCGTCGTCGCGGGCGTGTTCGCGTTCGACCGCCGGGACGTGGCGGTCTGACGCGTCGGGCGTGGCGAGGCCCCGGCCGGCGGCGGGACCGTCCCAATTGGACGGCTCGTCCCGGTCGGGGCCGCTTTGGCGGTGCGGGCAACCGGACGCGTCGACGAATGGCATGATCATCCGCGCCTGATCGGTGGATGGCGAGATACCGGAGCCCGGATGTCATCCGGCCACCGCCGTCAGGGTCACTTCCCCGCATCGGGGTGGACCGACCTGGAGGATCCGTGCCGCTGTCCCGACGTTCCGTCCTGATCTCCGGCGCGGCCGTCGGTGCCACCGGGGCGGTCACCGCCCTGCCCGACCCGGCGTCCGCGCGGCCCCGTCCCGCCCCGATCGGCGGCAGGAGCAGCTACCGGAAGCTGCCGTACCCGTTCACGCTCGGGGTGGCCTCCGGCGACCCGGACCACGAGGGCGTGGTGCTCTGGACCAGGCTCGCCGTCAACCCGCTCGCCGAGGACGGTCTCGGCAGCATGCCCTCGCGGATCGTCCCCGTCGAGTGGGAGGTGGCCGTCGACGCCGGGTTCCGGGTCGTCGTGCGGCGGGGCGTCGAGTACGCCCGGCCCGAGAACGCGCACAGTGTCCACGTCGAGGTTTCCGGTCTGCTGCCGAGCCGGTGGTACTTCTACCGGTTCCGCGCCGACGGCCACCACTCCCGCATCGGTCGCACCCGCACCGCCCCGAGCCCGTTGGCCGATCCGTCCCGGCTGGGAGTCGGCTTCGTCTCCTGCGCTATGTGGGAGCACGGCTACTTCACCGCGTACCGACGGCTCGCGGAGACCGGACCCGACCTGATCCTGCACCTGGGCGACTACCTCTACGAGCACCCGACGGGCAGCTGGCAGACGCCCGGGGGGAACCCCCGGCTCCACGACGGGCCGGTGACCCGGACGCTGGCGAACTACCGGCAGCGGCACGCCCAGTACAAGACCGACCCGGACCTGCAGGCCGCCCACGCGGCCGCCCCCTGGGCGGTGGTCTTCGACGACCACGAGGTGGACGACAACTGGGCCGGGATGGTGCCCAGGCTGCCCGACCCCGACTTCGCGGCCCGGCGGGCCGCCGCCTTCCAGGCGTACTACGAACACATGCCGCTACGGCGCACCTCCCTGCCCGACACCGCCGGCATGCAGATCTACCGGCGGCTGCACTGGGGGCGCCTGGCCACCTTCCACCTGCTCGACACCCGCCAGTACCGCGACGACCAGGTTTGCGGTGACGGGTACGTCCGCGACTGCGCCGAGGCGCAGAACCCCGCCCGGTCGATTCTCGGCCTGACGCAGGAGTCGTGGCTGCTGGACGGCTTCCAGCGCTCCCAGGCCCGGTGGGACCTGCTCGCCCAGCAGGTGTTCTTCGCCCACCGTGACCGGGACCGCGGGCCGGCCGTCGAATCCGCCATGGACGCGTGGGACGGCTACGCCGCCTCCCGGGACCGGATCACCCGCGGCTGGGTCAACGCCGGGGTGCGCAACGCGGTCGTGCTCACCGGGGACGTGCACGCCCACTGGGCCGCCGACCTGAAACTGGACTGGCGCGATCCGGGCTCGCGCACCGTCGGCACCGAGCTGGTCTGTTCCTCGGTCACCTCCGGCGGCGACGGGGCGGACTCGCCGAGCGGCTCGCACCCGTGGTTCGCCTGGAACCCCCACCTGCGCTTCAACAACAACATGCGCGGCTTCGTCCGGGCCACCATCACCCGCAGCACCCTGACGGCGGACTTCTCCGTGCTGCCGTACGTGCGCCGCAAGGACGCGCCGGCGTACACCCGCGCCCGGTTCGTCGTCGAGGACCAGGCGCCAGGTCTGCACCAGACGTACGACAAGCCGCCGGCCCCGACGGGCACCAAGGGTCTCCTCCGGGACGGCGTGGACGCCGACCGCGCCACGGTGGAGGCGGAGACCCGGCAGTACTGACGAGGGGTCAGCCGGGCAGGAACGTGCCGCGCACGGGTCAGCCGGGCAGGAAGGAGAACCGGACCTGCCGTTCCGGGTTGTCGCCGTTGGTGTCGACGAGGCAGATCGACTGCCAGGTGCCCAACGCCAGTCGCCCGTCCAGCACGGGCAGCGTCGCGTACGGGGGCACGAAGGCCGGCAGCACGTGGTCACGTCCGTGGCCCGGGGACCCGTGGCGGTGTCGCCACCGGTCGTCGGTGGGCAGCACGTCGTCCAGCGCGGTGAGCAGGTCGTCGTCGGAACCGGCACCGGTCTCGATGACGGCCACCCCGGCCGTGGCGTGCGGCACGAACACGTGCAGCAACCCGTCGCCCTGCCCGCTGACGAACCGCTCGGCCTCCGCGGTGATGTCCCGGACGGTCGGCCGGGATCCGGTCCGGACGCTGATCACCTCACTTCGCATACGACGCATTCTGCCCCAGGCGCCCGGGTCACCGACCACCCTGGCCCGCTCCCGTCGCCCGCACGGCGGGCAGGGGCGTCGTCCCACCGCCGGCCGAGGGACCGGGGAGCCGGGCGGGCGCGTCCGGCGGAGGGGCCCATTCGTCGCGCAAAGTTACTGATGGGTACCTGTGTCGAGCGTCGCGTCTCGGGCCGGTGGACGTGACGGCGGGTGCCACCAGGGGGCAGGATGGCGCTAGAGACCTATCCCACACGAAACCGAGGGAACGCCTGTGGCTACGGAACGCAAGCGCCCGGTGATCACCGCTGGTCTGCCGAGCCAGCTTCCGGACATCGACCCTGAAGAGACCGGCGAATGGGTCGAGTCGCTCGACGGTGTCATCGACGAGCGCGGGGCCAAGCGGGCCCGCTACGTGATGCTGCGCCTGCTGGAGCGGGCCCGCGAGCGCCAGGTCGGGGTGCCGTCCCTGACCACCACGGACTACATCAACACCATTCCGCCGGAGCGGGAGCCGTGGTTCCCCGGCGACGAGCACGTCGAGCGGCGGATCCGGGCGTACGTGCGGTGGAACGCGGCCATGCTGGTGCACCGCGCGCAGCGGCCGGAGATCGGCGTCGGCGGGCACATCTCCACCTTCGCCAGCTCCGCCTCGCTGTACGAGGTGGGCTTCAACCACTTCTTCCGGGGCAAGGACCACCCGGGCGGCGGCGACCACATCTTCTACCAGGGTCACGCCTCCCCCGGCATGTACGCGCGGGCGTACCTGGAGGGTCGCCTCTCCGAACACCAGCTCGACGGTTTCCGGCAGGAGCTGTCGCATCCGGGCGGCGGGCTGCCGTCGTACCCGCACCCGCGGCTGATGCCGGGCTTCTGGGAGTTCCCGACGGTCTCGATGGGCCTGGGTGGGCTGAACGCGATCTACCAGGCCCGGTTCAACCGGTACCTACAGCACCGGGGCATCAAGGACACCTCCGACCAGCACGTCTGGGCGTTCCTGGGCGACGGCGAGATGGACGAGCCGGAGACGCTGGGCGCGATCGGGGTGGCCGCCCGCGAGGAGCTGGACAATCTCACCTTCGTGATCAACTGCAACCTGCAGCGCCTCGACGGCCCGGTCCGGGGCAACGGCAAGGTGATGCAGGAGCTGGAGGCGTTCTTCCGGGGAGCCGGCTGGAACGTGATCAAGGTGGTCTGGGGCCGCGAGTGGGATCCGCTGCTGGCCCGGGACACCGACGGCGCGCTGGTGAACCTGATGAACACCACGCCGGACGGCGACTACCAGACCTACAAGGCGGAGTCCGGGTCGTACGTGCGGGAGCACTTCTTCGGTCGTGACCCGCGCACCCGCCGGATGGTCGAGCACCTGTCCGACGACGAGATCTGGAACCTCAAGCGCGGCGGGCACGACTACCGCAAGCTGTACGCGGCGTACAAGGCGGCCATGGAGCACGCCGGCCAGCCGACCGTCATCCTGGCGAAGACGATCAAGGGTTGGACGCTGGGTTCGCACTTCGAGGGCCGCAACGCCACGCACCAGATGAAGAAGCTGACGCTGGAGGACCTGAAGACCTTCCGCGACCGCCTCTACCTGGACATCCCGGATTCGGCGCTGGAGGAGAACCCCTACCTGCCGCCGTACGTGCACCCGGGCAAGGAGTCCGACGAGATGCAGTACCTGCACGAGCGGCGCAAGCAGCTCGGTGGCTACCTGCCGTCGCGGCGGACGACCGGCAAGACGCTGGCCATCCCGGGCAGCGAGCGGTTCGCCGACATCAAGCGCGGCTCGGGCAAGCAGAAGGTGGCCACCACGATGGCCTTCGTCCGGCTGCTCAAGGACCTGATGAAGGACAAGGAGTTCGGCAGGCGCTGGGTGCCGATCATCCCGGACGAGGCGCGCACCTTCGGCCTGGACTCGATCTTCCCGACCGCGAAGATCTACTCGCCGCACGGTCAGCGGTACACCTCGGTCGACCGGGAACTGTTCCTGTCGTACAAGGAGTCCACCGCCGGGCAGATCCTGCACGAGGGGATCAACGAGGCCGGTTCGGTCGCCTCGTTCACGGCGGCCGGCTCGTCGTACGCCACGCACGACGAGCCGATGATCCCGATGTACATCTTCTACTCGATGTTCGGCTTCCAGCGCACCGGTGACGGCTTCTGGGCGGCGGCCGACCAGATGACCCGCGGTTTCGTGCTGGGCGCCACCGCCGGGCGCACGACGCTCAACGGCGAGGGGCTCCAGCACGAGGACGGCCACTCGCTGCTGCTGGCGGCCACGAACCCGGCGGTCGTCGCGTACGATCCGGCGTTCGCGTTCGAGATCGCGCACATCGTGGAGAACGGCCTGCACCGGATGTACGGCGCGGAGCAGGAGAACGTCTTCTACTACCTCACCGTCTACAACGAGCCGATCCACCAGCCCGCCGAGCCCGAGGGCGTCGACGTCGAGGGCATCGTCAAGGGCCTGCACCGCTACTCCCCCGCCCCGCAGGTCGACGGCCCGAAGGCGCAGCTGCTGGCATCCGGCACGGGCGTGCAGTGGGCGTTGAAGGCACAGCAGCTGCTGGCCCAGGACTGGGGGGTGGCCGCCGACGTGTGGTCGGTGACCTCGTGGACGGAGCTGCGCCGCGACGCGGTGCTCTGCGAGGAGCACAACCTGCTGAACCCGGGCGCGGAGCAGCAGGTGCCGTACGTGGCGCGGAAGCTGGCCGACGCCGAGGGCCCGAAGGTCGCGGTCAGCGACTGGATGCGCGCGGTTCCGGACCTGATCTCGCGTTGGGTGCCGGGTGACTGGACGTCGCTGGGCACCGACGGGTTCGGCATGTCCGACACGCGGCACGCTCTGCGCCGGCACTTCCACGTGGACGCCGAGTCGGTGGTGGTCGCGACGTTGCGGCAGCTCGCGCTGCGCGGCACGGTGGCGGCCACCGTGCCGGCCGAGGCGGCCAAGAAGTACGCGATCGACGACGTCAGCGCCGCCCCGGTGGGCGAGACCGGCGGCGACAGCTAGGCGGGGAGCCACCCGGGGGCCCGACGCGGTGCACACCGCGTCGGGCCCCTGCGCGTACGCCCGGTGGTATGACGCAGCCGGTATCGATGGCCGTCTTTCGCCCGTAACATCTCGCATCCACAATTCTCGATAGGCGTCCAGGGGTCCGCGCTCCCGCGCGGGCACCCGGGTCGGCCGGTGGATCTCCCCCGTCGCGCCCGTCCACCACCGGCCGGGACGCCCCGCCGAACCGGCGCGACGGAGAGAAGGTGCACATGCGAGTCGTCCGGATCGGTATCGCCCTGGCGGTCGGCACCCTGGCGGTGTCGATGCTGGGGCCGGGTGCGCCATCGGTGGCGCACGACCCCGCCACCCCCGCCGGGCGGGCCTCGGCGCAGGAGTTCATGGCGCAACGTGAGCCCAGCCAGCCCCTCGCCGCCGCCGCGGCGGCGACCTGCACGAACGGCCAGGCGGCCGGCTACCCCTGCCGCAACGTCGACCTGCTGTCGTTCATGCCGCTGTCCACCATCGGCGGCAGCCAGGCCAACGACATCTGGGGCTGGACCGACAGCGCCACCGGCAAGGAGTACGCCCTCGTCGGGCGGCGCAACGGCACCTCGTTCGTCGACGTGTCGAACCCGACCTCGCCGGTCTACCTGGGCAACCTGCCCGCCTACCAGAACCGCAGCGCCGTGTGGCGGGACATGAAGGTCTACCGTGACCACGCGTACATCGTGGCCGACGTGTCCGGGCACGGCATGCAGGTGTTCGACCTGACCCGACTGCGCGGGGTCACCTCGCCGCGCACCTGGTCGGCCGACGTGCACTACAGCCGGTTCGGCAACTCGCACAACATCGCCATCAACGAGCAGACCGGCTACGCGTACGCGGTGGGCACGAACACGTGCAGCGGCGGCCTCCACATGATCGACATCCGTACCCCCCGGTCTCCCGCGTACGCGGGCTGCGTCAGCAACGACGGGTACACCCACGACACCCAGTGCGTGGTCTACCGGGGGCCGGACTCGGCGTACAACGGTCGGGAGATCTGCGTCAACTCCAACGAGGACACCGTGACCGTGGTCGACGTGACCAACAAGTCGGCGCCCCGGCAGCTGTCGCGCATCGGCTACTCCGGCCGCGCGTACACCCACCAGGGTTGGTTCACCGAGGACCAGCGGTACTTCCTGCTCGACGACGAGCTGGACGAGTCGCGACGCGGGGTGAACACCCAGACGTACATCTGGGACCTGGCCGACCTGGACGCGCCCCGGCACATCGGCACCTACAGCGCGCCCTCCGGCGTCCGGGCCACCGACCACAACCAGTACGTCAAGGGCAACTACAGCTACCAGGCCAACTACCGGGCCGGGCTGCGGATCCTGGACGTGCGCAACGTGTCGAGCGGCCGGGCCACCGAGGCCGGCTACTTCGACATCTACCCGTCGAGCAACAGCGCCTCGATGAACGGAGCGTGGAGCACGTACCCGTACTTCCCGAGCGGCATCGTGGTGGTCAGCGGCATCGAGCAGGGGCTGTTCGTCCTGCAGCCCCGGTTGCCGTGACGGCGACCAGCGACCGGCGACTGTCGGTGACCGCGCACACCGACCACGTCGAGGGGGCGTCCCAGCCGGGGCGCCCCCGCCCCGCCGACCCGACCGGACCGCCGGCCCCGGCCACCGGCCGCGCCTGGCGTCACGTCGCCACGGCGCTGGTGCTCGGCCTGACCCTCGCGGTCGGCTTCTTCGCCGGCCGGGCCGGTGACACCGCCGGCGGGCCGGTCCGGGCGGCGGCGCCCGACCCCACCGCGCACCTCGGCCACGGGCCCGGCGGGCTGGAGGTGTCCCGCGACGGCTGGACGTTGGCGATGGACACGCCGAGGCTGACCGTCGGGAAGCCGGGCGAGCTGGTGTTCCGGATCACCGACCCCACCGGCGCGGCGCTGACCACGTTCAAGGAGAACCACGAGCGCCGGATGCACCTGGTGGTCGTGGGCCGGGACCTGGCCGGCTACCAGCACGTGCACCCGCAGATGTCCCCGGACGGCACCTGGCGCGTCGCGGTCACCCCGGCCGCGCCCGGCCCGCTGCGCGCCATCGCGGACTTCTGGCCGGAGGGTGCGCCGGCGCAGGTGACGCTGGGGGTGGACGTGCCGGTGCCCGGTCGGTACGCGGCAGGGCCGCTCGCCCCGCCCGAGGAGACGATCCTGGTGGACGGCTACACGGTCACCCTGGACGCCGGACTGCGTGCCGGCGAGTCCAACCAGGTGCTGGTCTGGCTCGGGCGCAACGGTCAGCCGGTCAACGACCTGCAACCACACCTGGGGGCGTACGGGCATCTCGTGGCGCTCCGCCAGGGCGACCTCGCCTACCTGCACGTGCACCCGGCGGCGGCCAGCCAGCCCAGCTCGGTGGTGGCGTTCGGCGTCACGGTGCCGTCGGCGGGCACGTACCGGTTGTTCTTCGAGTTCCGCCATCTCGACAAGGTGCACGTCGCCGCGTTCACCGTGACGGTGTGAGCCGGCGACGGCGCGATCCGGCGACGAGGGTGCGGGGCGGCGGCGCACAGCGGCGGCGGCCCGGGTGTTCCTGGCGGGAACACCGGGGCCGCCACCGTCGCGGGTGACGCCAGGACGTCGGCCCGGTCAGCCGACGGCGGCCAGATCGGTCAGCCGGGCGAGCGAGTCCTCCAGGTCGGCGCCGACCCGACGCAGGCCGAGGCGGAGCAGGGCGGCCTTGACCGGGCCGGCCGGCCAGCGTACGACGATGAGCCGCACGACCGTCCCACCCTCCTCCTCGTCCGCGGTGAGCTGGACGTAGATCTCGGTGCGCGCCTCCGCTCGGGCACCGGCACCCTTGGCACGTTCGCGCCAGCCGATCAGGGTCGGCTCCTGGTAGGCGATCACCTCGGCCTCATGCGCCGCGCCGCGACCGGCCTGGACCAGCTGTCGCCGGCCGAAGCCCTCCCCCGAGAGCACCTCGGCCGCGCGGACCCCCGCCAGCCAGGCCGGCAACTGCTCGGCGCGCTGCACGACGTCCCAGACCACTTCCACCGGCGCCGCCACGTGCGCACTGCGTTCCACGAGGATCATTTCCGTCTTCCTCCAGTGAGGACATCCCACGATATTTGCCACTGTATGCGCAAAAACGGACGTACTGGGACGTGTTTGGAAAAGACACGCCGAAACCCATTGCGCTTCCATCCGCCACGGCCTATGGCGCGAATGCTCGACGCGCCCTAGAGTCGCGAACACGTTTCGCGTTCGATCCCGGGAGGACGCAATGTCGACCGCACCACCGCCCCAGTTCCCCGCCGGCTTCCGGTGGGGCGTGTCCACCTCGGCCTACCAGATCGAGGGTGCCGCGACCGAGGACGGCCGTGGACGGTCCGTCTGGGACACCTTCGCCCACACCCCGGGGCGGATCGCCGACGGCAGCACCGGGGACGTGGCCTGCGACCACTACCACCGGCACGCCGAGGACGTCGCGCTGCTGGCCGGGCTCGGCGTGTCCGCCTACCGGTTCTCCGTCGCCTGGCCCCGCGTCCAACCGGACGGCAGCGGCGCGGTCAACCCCGCCGGCCTGGACTTCTACGAACGGCTCGTCGACGACCTGCTCGCCCGGGGCATCGACCCGGTCGCCACCCTGTTCCACTGGGACCTGCCCCAGCGGCTGGAGGACGCCGGCGGCTGGCTGGCCCGCGACACCGCCCACCGCTTCGCCGAGTACGCCGACCTGGTCGCCGCCCGCCTCGGCGACCGGGTGAAGCTGTGGATCACCCTCAACGAGCCGTTCATCCACATGAGCCTCGGCCACGGCACGGGTAAGCACGCCCCCGGCCGCACTCTGCTGTTCGACGCCTTCCCGGCCGCCCACCACCAGCTGCTCGGCCACGGGCTCGCCGTCGCCGCCCTGCGGGCCCGCAGCGGCAGCCCCGTCGCCATCGCCAACAACTACTCGCCCGTGCGGGTCGTCGGCGACACCGGGGCGGACGTCGCGGCGGGTGCGGCGTACGAGGCGCTGCACAACCGGCTGTTCACCGACCCGCTGCTGGGCCGGGGTTACCCCGAGGAGCTGGGCTTCGACCAGACCCCGGTACGTGCCGGCGACCTCGACACGATCGCCGCGCCGCTGGACGTGCTGGGCGTGAACTACTACAACCCCACGGGGGTACGCGCCGCCGCCGACGACTCGCCCCTGCCGTTCGAGCTGGTGCCGCTGGAGGGCTACCCGCGCACCGCGTTCGACTGGCCGGTCGTGCCCGACGGGCTGCGCGAACTGCTCGGCTGGCTGCACCGCACGTACGGCGCCGCACTGCCGCCCGTGCAGATCACCGAGAGCGGCTGCGCGTACGACGACGCCCCCGACGCCGAGGGCCGGGTGCCCGACCCGCACCGGATCGCCTACCTCGACGGGCACCTGCGCGCCCTGCGCGCCGCGCTCGACGACGGGGTGGACGTCCGTGGGTACTTCGTCTGGTCGTTGCTCGACAACTGGGAGTGGGCCGAGGGCTTCACCAAGCGCTTCGGCCTGGTGCACGTCGACTTCGCCACGCAGGCGCGCACCCCGAAGTCCTCGTACGCCTGGCTGCGCGAGGTGATCGCGGCCTCCCGCCGTGGGCCCGACCGGTGACCACCGTCGACCCCACGCCGGCATCGTTGCCGGCGGCCCTCGCGGAACCGGCGCTGCCGGTGCGGCGTGGCTGGGTGGCGCTGCTCGCCGCCGCGAACCTCGGGGTCTGGATGGCGTTCTTCACCCCGATCCAGGTGCTGCTGCCGCAGCAGGTCGGCCGGATCGTACCGGCCGACAAGGAGGCCGCCCTCGCCCTGGTCACCGGCCTCGGCGCGCTCGCCGCCGTGATCGCCAACCCCCTCGCGGGCGCGCTGTCGGACCGCACCTGCCTGCGGCTGGGCGGACGCGAGTTCGGCCGCCGGCACGTCTGGACCGCCGGCGGGGCCGTGCTCGGGGCGGCGGCCCTGGCGCTGCTGGCCCAGCAGCGCACCGTCGTCGGGGTGGCGCTGGCCTGGGTCGCCGCGCAGGTCTGCTTCAACGCGATGCTGGCCAGCCTGACCGCCGCGGTGCCGGACCGGGTGCCGGTCGTCCAGCGCGGCGCGGTGTCCGGCTGGGTGGGCATCCCGCAGGCCTTCGGCCTGGTGCTCGGGGTGGTGCTGGTGACCGCCCTGGTGACCGGCAACGCCGCCGGCTACCTCGCGGTCGGGGCGGCCGTGCTGCTGCTCGCGCTGCCGTTCGCGCTACTCACCACCGACGACCCGCTGCCGCGCGCGCACCGGCCCGCGCTGCGCCCCGGCGCCCTGCTCGCCTCGATGTGGGTCTCACCCCGCCGGCACCCCGACTTCGGCTGGGCCTGGATCACCCGCTTCCTGGTGCAGCTCGGCAACGCCCTGGGCACCCTCTACCTGCTGTACTTCCTCACCGACGAGGTGGGGGTGGCCGACCCCGAGGGCGGCCTGCTGGTGCTGATCCTGCTGTACACCGTCGGCCTCGCCGCGACCGCCGTGGTGGCCGGACGGCTGTCGGACCGCTCCGGCCGGCGGAAGATCTTCGTGATCGCCTCCGGGGTGGTCATGGCGGCGGCGACGGTGCTGCTCGCCGTCGCGCCGGTCTGGCCCGTGGTCATGGGGGCGGCCCTGCTGCTCGGCGCCGGCTACGGGGTCTACCTGTCCGTGGACGCCGCCCTGATCACCCAGGTGCTGCCGCACGCCACCAACCGGGCCAAGGACCTCGGCGTGATCAACATCGCGAACTCGGCGCCCCAGGTGCTCGGGCCGGCGATCTCCGCTCCGATCGTGGTGCACCTGGGCGGCTACCCGGTGCTCTACGCGGCCACCGCGGTGGTGACGCTGCTCGGCAGCGCCCTGGTGGTGAAGATCCGCTCGGTGCCCTGACCCGCGCTCGGGCGACGGCCCCGGGGCGGCGGCGGGCCCGGGGGCGGCCCCCTGGGCCGAATGCGGTCGCGGCCGGCCGTAGGCTGGGGGCGTGACGGTACGTGTGCGCTTCGCCCCCTCCCCGACCGGTATGTTCCACGTCGGCGGTGCCCGCTCGGCGCTGCAGAACTGGATCTACGCCAAGCAGCAGGGCGGTGTCTTCGTGCTGCGCGTCGAGGACACCGACGCGGCGCGCAACAAGCCGGAGTGGACCGAGGGCATCCTGTCGGCGCTGGACTGGATCGGCATCGCCCGCGGCAGCTACGAGGGCCCGTACTTCCAGTCGCAGTACGCCGGTGAGCACCGCGCCGCAGCGCAGCGGCTGTACGACTCCGGCCGGGCGTACCACTGCGACTGCACGCGGGAGGAGGTGCAGGCGCGCACCGGCTCCCAGTACACCGGGTACGACGGCTTCTGCCGCGACCGGGGACTTCCCGCCGGTGAGGGGCGCGCCCTGCGCTTCCGCACGCCCGACGAGGGGACGACCGTGGTGGTCGACCTGATCCGCGGCGAACCGACCTTCGAGAACAAGCTGATCGAGGACTTCGTCATCGCCCGGGGCGACGGCTCGCCCGTCTTCCTGCTGGCCAACGTCGTCGACGACATGACCATGGGCATCACCCACGTGATCCGCGCCGAGGAGCACCTGCCCAACACACCCAAGCAGCAGCTGCTGTGGGACGCGCTCGGGGTGAAGCCTCCGGTGTGGGCCCACGTGCCGGTGGTGGTCAACGAGAAGCGGCAGAAGCTGTCCAAGCGCCGCGACAAGGTGGCCCTCGAGGCGTACCGGGAGGAGGGCTACCTCGCCGCCGCGATGCGCAACTACCTGATGCTGCTCGGCTGGGCCCCCTCCGGCGACCGGGAGATCGTCCCCTGGTCGGTCATCGAGGACGAGTACCGGCTCGAGCAGGTCAACCCGGCACCGGCCTTCTTCGACGAGAAGAAGCTACGGGCGTTCAACGGGGAGTACATCCGCGCGCTGCCGGTCGACGAGTTCGTGGCCGCCTGCCAGCCCTGGCTCACCGGCACCGGCACCATCGCGCCGCCGCCGTGGCAGCCCGACGAGTTCGACGCGCGTGTCTTCGCCGCCGTGGCACCGCTGGCCCAGACCCGCATCGCGGTGCTCAGCGAGATCGTGCCGAACGTCGACTTCCTGTTCCTGGCATCCCCCCTGATCGACGAGGCCGCCTGGGCGAAGGCGATGAAGGAGGGCGCGGCCGACCTGCTCGACGCGGCGATCACGGCGTACGAGGGGCTGACCTCCTGGAACGCGGAGACCCTGAAGTCGACGCTGGAGGCGGTCGGCGCGGAGCGCGGCCTCAAGCTGGGTAAGGCACAGGCCCCGGTGCGGGTCGCGGTCACCGGCCGCACGGTCGGGCTGCCACTGTTCGAGTCCCTTGAGGTGCTCGGCCGCGAACGCACCCTGGCCCGGCTGCGCGCCGCCCGGCTCCGCCTGGTCTGACCACACCGTCCACGGGCAGGTCGCGGGTCACGATCCGGCGGGCGGAGGGCTTCCCCGGTCAGCGGCGTGCCCTGCGGCGACGGAGCAGGAACCCGCCCGCGAGCACGGCGATCAGGGCCACCCCGCCCCCGGCCGCCCACCACCAGCCCCGCCCGGCCGGCTCGCCCCCGCCGGCAGAACCGACGGCGCTGTCGGGGTCGGTGGCCGGCGGCTCGCTCGGCCCGTTCTCGGACGGGCTGGGCGCGGGGGTCGTCGACGCGGCGGGGGTCGAGGTGACACTCGACGCCGGTTCGGCGGGGGTACCCGTGGTGAGCGTGAAGCGGACCTGCCCGGAGACCGGGTGCCCGTCGCTGGACACCACGCGGTACGAGACGATGTAGAGCCCTGCCGCACCCGGGGTGAACGGCACGCTGACCCGGTTGCCCGACACCGTCGGTGGCCCGCCGGCAGCCGCCACGTTGTCCGGCCCGGTGACCGTGACCTTCGTCGTGGCCGGGTCGGCTCTGGCCAGGAACCGCAGTTCGATCCGCTGCGGAGCGGTCGCCACCCGGGCGCCGTCGCGCGGATCGCTGCCGGTCAGCGCGTTGTGCGCGACCGCCGGGGCCGCCGGCAGCAGCACCGCCGCCGCCGCCAGCAGCACACCGAGCACGACCGGCCAGGTCCGTGCCGCCCGTGCGACCCTGCCGCTCATGGGATCTCCTTGGCAGACCCTGCCCCTCATGTGTTCTCCTTGGTGAAGGTAAGATCGACCGCTGATCTACATCCGCTCATTGGTCGGGTCGAGATCCCAGATAGTTCCAAATACTGTTCCACCAGCTGCAACCGATCGACGTTCCGCGGAGTCTTTGAGGTAGGCATCCGGCCTGACGGCAGGGTCACCTACGCCGATCTTCCAACGCGTGACCTGCAGCACAGCCAGCCATCGAACGGGGCGAGGAGGCGGCATGGTCCAACGGACGAGGCGATTGGTCGTACTGGTGGGCGCGCTGGCGGCGATGCTGGTGTCGCTCGGTCTGACCGGGCCGGCAGGCGCGGCGCCGAAGGCCCCACCGGCCGGAGTGGACATCACCGGCGAGGGCATCGACGAGCCGCTGCGGCTGCACGCCGACACCCATCCGGCGGAGGTCGTCGGGGTCATCGAGCAGGTCAACTTCCTCGGCCGGGTCGGGTACTCGAAGGGTCCGAAGGCGGACACCCTCGGTCCGAAGTACACGGTCGTGGTGCTCGCCGGTGACGTCGCGAAGCAGACCTACGACCTCTACCCGAAGGCCGAGGGCGGTCCACGGGTCTTCCGGCCGGCCAAGCAGCCGGACAACCGCAAGACCGCCGCCGCCTGGTTCCTGGGCCGGCTGGACATGTCCGAGAAGCTGCGGGTCGCCGGGGTGCCGCTGGAACGCACGTACGACACGATCAGCGGTGGTGTCGGCGGCGGCGAGCGGATCATTCCGGAGGACGCGGTCAACCCGGCGCGGGACATCGACGAGGCCCTCGGCGAACTCCAGCGTCTGCTGCTACTGAACGTCGCCGTGGTGCTGGTCATCACCGCCGGCCTCGCCGGCATCGCGCTGCTGGTCCGCCGCCGGACCCGCTGACCGCCGCCGGCTGGCGTGGTCGGCGGGCGAACGGCTAGACCTCCAGCACGACCTTGCCGCGGACGTGTCCCGTCTCGACCATCCGGTGCGCGTCCGCGGCCTGCTCGAGGGGAAAGACGCGGTCCACGTGGACGCGCAGGCGACCCGCGTCGACCAGGCCCGCCAGGACGGTCAGGTCGGCGGTGGACGGCTTCACGAACACGTAGCTGCCGCCGAGCCGGGTGACGTGCTCCGGGTCGGCGACGGAGACCAGCCGCGCCGGCCGGACCAGCAGCCGCGCGGAGACCTCCAGCGCCAGCCCGCCGAACAGGTCGAGAGCCACGTCCACGCCGTCCGGGGCGACCTCGCGGATCCCGTCGAGCAGACCCGCCTCGTAGCTGACCGGCTCGGCGCCCAGCGACCGGACGAAGTCGTGATGGGCCGCGCTGGCCGTGCCGATCACCCGGTCGGCGCCGAGCGCCCGCGCGATCTGCACCGCGAGGTGCCCCACGCCACCGGCCGCGCCGTGCACCAGCACCGTGTCGCCCGCCCCGGTGCGGGCCAGCCGCAACGCCTGGTACGCGGTCAACCCCGCCAGCGGCAACCCGGCCGCCTCGGCCCAGGACGCCCGGACCGGCTTGTCGGCCAGCGTCCGTTCCGGGGCGGGCACCAGTTCGGCGTACGTGCCGTGCTGGACGTGGTCGCGCCGCACGTACCCGACGATCTCGTCGCCGACGGCGAAGCCGGTCACCGCCGGGCCCACCGCAGCCACCACTCCGGACGCGTCCCAGCCCGGCACGAGCGGGAAGTGGGTCGGCAGCGCCCCGGCGAGTTGCCCCTCGCGGACCTTCCAGTCGACCGGGTTCACCCCGGCGGCGCGGACCGACACCAGAACCGTGTCCGGGCCGACCGGAGGATCCGGTAGTTCCCGAAGGGCGAGCAGGTCAGCGGGCCCGTACCGGTCGATCGCGATCGCCTTCACGCCCTCACGCTAGCGGCCGGAGGGCCGTCAGCGGGTCAGCACCAGCGGCGCGGCGGCCGTTCCCGCCGGACCGCCCGGTGGCGCGGGCGGACGGGGCCGTGCCGGTGTCCCCCGGCCCAGCCCGGCAGCTCACTGCGGCACCCCTGACCAGCCGACTCCGCCTCCTCGGGCACGGCCCGACGGTCGAGGGAGGGCTCGGCGGCGCGTTGGCGGGGCAGCGTCAGGTCGTTCTCCCACGCGGGCCCGTCGTCGCCCCAGGGCCGCCCGGGTTCGTCGTCCACCCGCTCGCCGACCGACTCCGGAGGGTGGGCGACACCCGTCGCCCACCGGGGGTGCTTGCCGCCCGAGGGCTGGTCGTGGTGGCCCGGCCGGCAGGGTTCCCCCTGGGCGCAGCCGTGCTCGGCCTCCCCGTGCGCCATCCCGGTCTCCTCACGCTCGCCACGCCCGCCGGGTGGTGGCCCCGGCGTGCCCTGACACCGTACTGGCCGGGTCGGACAGGCCGTGCAGGGCGTACCGGGTCGGCACGGCAGTGGGGGACACGGCCGGCGGGCCGTCAGCCCACCCGGTGGGCGTCCAGGTCGGCCCGGGTGAGCAGGGCCCGCAGGGCGATGCCGTGGCCGGCCAACGCCTCGGCGCCGCCCTCGGCCCGGTCGATCACGCACAGCGCGTGCTCGACGCGGGCCCCCAGGTCACGGAGCTGCCCGGTGGAGATGACGACCTGGCCGCCGGAGGTCACCACGTCCTCGACGACCAGCACCTGCCGGCCGGCCACCTCGGCCCCCTCGGCGAGCCGGGCCGTGCCGTACTCCTTGGCGGCCTTGCGCACGAAGGCGCAGGGCAGGCCCGTGTGCCGGCCCAGGGCGGTGACCACGGGGATGCCGCCCATCTCCAGTCCGGCCAGTACCTCGGTGCCCGCCGGCACCAGGGCCGCCAGCCGCGCGGCGACCCGGTCGAGCAGGCGCGGGTCGGCCTCCAGCCGGTACTTGTCGAAGTACTCGGACGCGACCCGGCCCGACCGGAGCACGAAGCGTCCGGTGAGGCGGCAGGTGGCGTCGATCTCGCGGGCCAGGGCGGTCAGTTCGGTGTCGATGTCCGTCACGGGTGGTCATTGTGGCAGGAGCCCGGCGGTGTCCCTCGTTCGACGGAGCCCGGACGGCCGGTGACCTCCTCCCCCGGTGGGCAGCCGACTGTGGTGGGATCGGGCCATGGGACTGCCGCCGTGGCTCGGCCCGGACACGGCCGGCCGTGACACCGCGCTGGCCGGCGCGTCGGCGGCCGGTGGCCTGGTGATGTACGGCCTGGGCACCCAGCCGCAGGTGGACTGGCGGCCCGACGTGCCGAAGCCGCTGTTCCTGCTGCCGCTGGCCGCCGTCTGCGTGGCCGTCGGGCTGCGCCGGGTGGCCAGCCGGGGCAGCCTGGGCCTGGGCACGGCGGCGGTGGTGGCCGATCTGGGGCTGGGTGGGTCGCTGGCCACGATCCTGGTCTACACGCAGGTCCTCTACGACGCCTGCGTCTTCGGTTCGGCGCGCACCTGGCGGCGGCTGCTGGCGGCGACCGTCGGGCTGAGTGTGCTCGGCGTCGGGCTGGGCGTCACGCTGACCGGCGACTGGCGCGGGGTGGGATTCGGGGCGCCGGTGGTGCTGGCCGGGGTGCTGCCGGTGCTGACCGGGCTCAGCGTGCGGCAGTACCGGGACCAGGCCGCCACCGAACGGGCCCGGGCCGAGCAGACCGCCCGGCTGGTGGAGCTGGACCGACGGCAGGCGGTCGCCGCCGAACGCGCCCGGATGGCCCGGGAGCTGCACGACGTGGTCGCCAACCATCTCAGCGCGGTGGCCATCCACGCCACCGCCGCGCTGTCGGTGCCCGGTCTGGACCGGGCGCAGGTCACCCGGGCGCTCACCGTCATCAGGGAGAGCAGCGTGCAGGGACTGGCGGAGATGCGGCAGATGATCGGGCTGCTCCGGGAACCGGCCGAGGGGACGGCCGCCGACGCGACGGAGGGGGCGACCCGGGCCCGGCTGGGTGAGCTCGACCGGCTGCTGGCCCGGGCGGGGGAGGTCGGACTGACCGTGCGGGCCCGGACAGTCGGCGAACCCGCGGCGCTGCCGGTGGGGGTGGACCTGGCCGGGTACCGGCTCGTGCAGGAGTCGCTAACCAACGCGGCGAAACACGGCACGGGCGAGGTCGACCTGGTGGTGGCGTACGAGCCGGGGCGGGTGGTGCTGACCGTGGAGAACGCGGTACGCGGCGGGCCGGCGGGGCTGCCCGGGGCGGGTGCCGGGCTGATCGGCATGCGCGAACGCGCGGTGCTGCTGGGCGGGGAGTTCCGCGCCGGTGCCGAGGGCGGCCGGTGGCGGGTCCGGGCGGTGCTGCCGACCCGTGCGGCGGACGGGACGCCGCCGCCCGCCGCACGGCTCGACGGCGGGCCGGTGTCCCGGTGACGGTGCGGGTGGTGCTGGCCGACGACCAGCCCGCGGTGCGGGCCGGGCTGGCGCTGATCCTGTCGGCCGCCGCGGACGTGGAGGTGGTGGGTGAGGCCGACGACGGCGCGGCGGCGGTGCAGCTGTGCCGGGCGCTGCGCCCCGACGTGGCCGTGCTCGACGTGCGGATGCCACGGCTGGACGGGATCTCGGCGACCCGGGAGATCGTCGGTGGGCGGACGGCGGACGTGCTGGTGCTGACGACTTTCGACGTCGACGAGTACGTCTTCGGGGCGCTGCGGGCCGGGGCCGCCGGGTTCCTGCTCAAGGACACCGACGCCGGGTCGCTGGTCGCCGCCGTCCGCACGGTCGCCCGGGGTGAGGGGTTCATCGCCCCGGCGGTGACCCGCCGGCTGATCACCGCTTTCGCGGCGACCGCGCCGGAGCCCCCGGCGGCCACCCGGGCGGCGGTGGCGGCACTGACGCCCCGGGAACGCGACGTGCTGGCCTGCCTGGGGCTGGGCCTGTCCAACCACCAGGTCGCCGTCCGCCTGGGAATGGCGGAGAGCACGGTCAAGACACACGTCAGCCGGATCCTGACCAAGCTCGACCTGCGCAGTCGGGTGCAGGCCGCGATCCTGGCCCAGGAGCTGGCCCTGCCCGTGCCCCCACCCGCCTGACCGGCCCCCACCCGCCTGACCGGCTCCCGCCCCATGGCCCGCCCCGGCCGGTCCGGGCGCCCGGCCGGGTCTCGTTCGCCGACGGCAGGACGTCGCGGCCGAGCTGACCGGTCGACGGTCCTCCGCTCCGCCGGGCAGCCGGCCGCCCCGCGTACCGGGGCAGGTCCCGACGTGCCAGGCTAGGGCGGTGAGCGAGCCGGGCGGGACCGAGCTGGCGGCCACGCTGCGCCGCATCGAGCGGGCGGCCGGGGCGCTGGCCACCGCGAGCGTGTCCCGGATGGACGACAGGCTGCCGTGGTTCCGTGAGCTGCCGGCCGACCAGCGCTCCTGGGTCATGCTGGTGGCACAGGCCGGCGTCCGCTCGCTGGTGCAGTGGCTGAGCTACGGCGGCGGCAGCGCCGAGGAGGGCACCCAGGAGGTCTCGGACGAGGTGTTCGCGACCGCGCCGCAGGCCCTGGCCCGGTCGATCAGCCTCCAGCAGACGGTCGCCCTGGTCAAGGTCACCATCGACGTGGTGGAGGAGCAGGTCGGCCACCTCGCGGTGGAGGGCGAGGAGCAGCAGCTGCGGGAGGCGGTGCTGCGCTTCTCCCGCGAGATCGCCTTCGCCGCGGCGCGGGTGTACGCCCGCGCCGCCGAGTCGCGCGGCTCGTGGGACGCCCGGCTCCAGGCCCTGCTGGTGGACGCGCTGCTGCGCGGCGACTCCCCGGACGTGCTGGCCAGCCGCGCGGCGGCGCTGGGCTGGACGGACGCGCCGCCGGTGGCGGTGGCGGTGGGCCGGTCCCCCGGTGGCGAGGTCTCGGCGGTGCTGCACACCGTCTACCGGCAGGCCCGGCGGATCGGCGCGGAGGTGATCGGCGGGGTGCACGGCGACCGCCTGGTGATCGTGCTCGGCGGCGTGGCCGACCCGGTGGCGGCGACCGGCAAGCTGCTCACCGCGTTCGGTGACGGCCCGGTGGTGGTCGGCCCGGCGGTGCCGAGCCTGGACGAGGCGACCGAGTCGGCGCGGGCCGCGCTGGCCGGCTTCCGGGCCGCCCCGGCGTGGCCGGCCGCGCCGCGTCCGGTGCCGGCCGGTGACCTGCTGCCCGAGCGGGCGCTCGCCGGGGACACGGAGGCACGCCGGCGGCTGCGTCACGACGTGTACGCGACGCTGGTCCGCGCGGGCGGGGAGCTGCTGGAGACGCTGGACGCCTTCTTCGCGGCGGGCGGGACGCTGGAGAGCGCGGCGCGGACGCTGTTCGTGCACCCGAACACGGTCCGCTACCGGTTGCGGCGGATCTCGGAGGTGACGGGCTTCTCCCCGCTGGTGCCCCGGGACGCCTTCGCGTTGCAGGTGGCGCTCACGGTGGGGCGACTCGATCCGGTGACCCAGCCCCAGACACTGCTCCCGGCCGCCGGTAGAAGACCGCAGAACGGCGATGAGACCCGCCGATCTTTGTAGGATCCCTCCAAAGGTCCTAGTGCGGTTTGGTGGCGGTCCGCACAGCGCTACCCGCCCGTATCCAGGAGAGTCATAGACGTGCTCGCCGTACTCTCGCCCGGCCAGGGTTCCCAGAAACCCGGCTTCCTGACCCCATGGCTCGACCTGCCCGGCACGGAGGCGCGGCTGCGCTGGTGGTCCGCGCTGGCCGGCGTCGACCTGGTACACCTGGGCACCGACGCCGACGCCGACGAGATCAAGGACACGGCGCTCACCCAGCCGCTGCTGGTCGCCGCCGCGCTGCTCGCCGCCGAGCACCTGCCCATGTACGACGTGACCCTCACCGCCGGCCACAGCGTCGGCGAGCTGGGCGCGGCCGCGCTGGCCGGCGTGCTGCCGGCGGAGGCGGCGATCACCCTCGCCGGGGTCCGCGGCCGGGAGATGGCAGCCGCCTGCGCCCTGGAACCGACCGGCATGGCCGCTGTGCTCGGCGGGGACCCCGACGAGGTGCTCACCGCGCTCGCCGCCCACGGGCTGCACCCGGCCAACCGCAACGGCGCCGGTCAGGTCGTGGCCGCGGGCTCGGTCGACGGCCTGGACAAGCTGGCCGCCGAGCCGCCCGCGCGGGCCCGGATCGTCCGGCTCCGGGTGGCGGGCGCGTTCCACACCCCCTACATGGCGGCCGCCGAGTCGGCCCTCGCGGCGGTGGCCGCGGGGATCACCCCCACCGACCCGGCCCGGATCCTGTTGTCCAACCTCGACGGCGCCGCCGTCACCCACGGCCGGGAGATGGTGCAGCGGCTGGTCCGCCAGGTCGTCTCACCCGTGCGGTGGGACCTGTGCGTGGCCACCATGGCCGACCTCGGGGTGACCGGCGTGCTGGAGCTGCCGCCCGCCGGGACTCTCGCCGGCCTGGTCAAGCGCGAACTCAAGGGCAACGGCGCCCCGGAGATCGTCACCCTGAACACCCCCGACGACCTGCCCGCGGCCCGCGACCTGATCGCCCGGCACGGGATGGCCCCCAGTCACGAGCCGACCATGCAGTTCCGCGTCGTGGTCGCGCCGTCGGCGGGCAACTTCGCGCCGGCTCCGGACGTGGCGGAGGGCGACGACGTCCGCGTCGGCCAGGCCATCGGTCAGGTCGTCACCCGGCAGGGACCGGTCGAGGTGACCGCCCACGACAGTGGCGTGCTCACCGAGTGGCTGGCCCACCACGACGACCCGGTCGCCCCGGGTCAGCCGCTCGCCCGCATCGGAGGTCACTCATGACCGGGAGCCGCATCCTCGCGCTGGGGCACTACCAGCCCTCACGCGTGGTGACCAACGACGAGATCGCCCAGCTCGTCGAGACCAACGACGAGTGGATCCGCGACCGGGTGGGTGTGGTCACCCGGCGCATCGCCGGCGACGAGACGGTGGCCGACATGGCCGCCGTGGCCGCCGGCAAGGCCCTGGCCAACTCCGGCCTGACCGCCGCCGACATCGACCTGGTCGTGGTGGCCACCTGCACCTCCGTCGACCGCAGCCCCAACGTGGCCTGCCGGGTGGCGGCCAAGCTGGGCATCAGCGCGCCCGCGGCGTACGACATCAACACCGCCTGCTCCGGGTTCGCCTACGCCCTCGGCACGGTCGACCACGCGGTCCGGGCCGGTGCGTCGCGCCACGCCCTGGTCATCGGGGCGGAGAAGCTGTCGGAGTTCGTCGACTGGACGGACCGTTCGACCTGCATCATCTTCGGCGACGGCGCCGGTGCCGCGGTGGTCACCGCGACCGCCGAGGGCGAGCCCGCCGGGATCGGTCCGGTGGTGTGGGGATCGGCGCCGGAGAAGGGCGACGCGGTACGCATCGAAGGCTGGCGCCCGTACGTGGCGCAGGAGGGCCAGTCGGTCTTCCGGTGGGCCACCACGGAGCTGGCGCCGCTGGCCCGGCAGGCCTGCGAGCGGGCCGGCGTGCACCCGTCGGAGCTGGCCGCGTTCGTCCCGCACCAGGCGAACACCCGAATCATCGACGGCATCGCCAAGCGGCTGGGCATCCCCGACGCGATCATCGCGAAGGACATCGTCGAGTCCGGCAACACCTCGGCGGCGAGCGTGCCGCTGGCCCTGTCCAAGCTGGTCGAGCGGCGGGAGGTGCCCTCGGGCGCGCCCGTGCTGCTGTTCGGCTTCGGCGGCGGCCTGACCTACGCCGGTCAGGTCGTCCGCTGTCCCTGATGCCCCTCCGGCCCGCCCGGAGAGCGACGGTCGGCGTCGTCGACCGTCGAGTAACCCCGATGAGAGGAACCCACCGTAATGACCCGTGACGAGATCACCGCCGGCCTCGCCGAGATCCTCGAAGAGGTTGCCGGGGTGAACCCGGACGACGTGGCCGAGGGGAAGTCCTTCACCGACGACCTGGACGTCGACTCGCTCTCGATGGTGGAGGTCGTGGTGGCCGCCGAGGAGAAGTTCGGCGTCAAGATCCCCGACAACGAGGTGCAGAACCTCAAGACCGTCGGGGACGCCGTCAGCTACATCGAGGCGCAGTCCTGAGATGAGTCGCACCGACGTCGTCGTCACCGGGCTCGGCGCGACCACCCCGCTGGGCGGGGACGTCGCGTCGACCTGGGACGCCATGCTCGCCGGCCGCTCCGGGGTGAGTGCGCTCACCCAGGAGTGGGCCGGGCAACTGCCGGTCCGGATCGCCGCCCAGCTCGCGGTCGATCCGGCCGGCCTCATCGACCGGGTCAAGCTGCGCCGGCTGGACCGCTCCGAGTCGATCGCGATCATCGCCGCGCACCAGGCGTGGGCGGACGCGGGGCTGGCCGACTCCGGGCTGGACCCGGAGCGGCTCGGCGTCAGCGTCGGCTCGGGCATCGGCGGGGCGCTGACCCTGCTGGCCCAGGACGACATCCTGGAGGCCTCCGGGCCGCGGCGGGTCTCCCCGCACACCATCCCGATGCTGATGCCCAACGGCCCCGCCGCGTGGGTCGGGCTGGAGTTGGGCGCCCAGGCCGGCGTCCACTCGGTGGCCAGTGCCTGCGCGACCGGCGCGGAGGCCATCGCGCTGGGCATGGACATGATCCGGGCCGGCCGGGCAGACGTGGTGGTGGCCGGCGGCACCGAGGCGGTCATCCACGCGCTGCCGATCGCCGGCTTCTCGTCGATGCGGGCGATGTCGACCCGCAACGACGACCCGGAGCGGGCCTCCCGCCCGTGGGACAAGGGCCGCGACGGCTTCGTGCTGGGCGAGGGCGCCGGCATCCTGGTGCTGGAGCGGGCCGAGCACGCCACCGCGCGTGGTGCCCGGATCTACGCGCGTCTCGCCGGGGCGGGCATCACCTCCGACGGCTACGACATCGTCCAGCCGCATCCGGAGGGTGCCGGCGCGATCCGGGCAATCTCGAAGGCGATCACCGACGCGGACATCGCCAAGATGGACATCGTGCACGTCAACGCACACGCCACCTCCACGCCGGTGGGTGACCTGGCGGAGATCACCGCGCTGCGGACGGCGCTGGGTGACCACCCGGTGCTGACCGCCACCAAGTCCATGTCCGGTCACCTGCTGGGCGCGGCGGGGGCGTTGGAGTCCATCGCCACCATCCTGGCCATCCGGGACGGCGTCGTACCTCCGACGATCAACCTGGACGACCCGGACGACAGTCTCACGCTGGATGTGGCCGCCAACAAGGCGCGTCACCTGGAGATCCCCGCCGCGCTGAACAACTCGTTCGGCTTCGGCGGACACAATGTGGCTCTCGTCTTCACGCGGGCCTGAGACCACAGCCTTGGAGGCTCACGTGACCACCACCGTCGTCGGCGCGGACACCACCGTCGTGGACCATCGGGATCCCGAGGTGCGGCTGCGGTCGTTGCTCGACGCCGGTACGTTGCGGTTGCTCGCGCCGCGGGACACGTCGGGTGTGTCGTGGGCACGCGGCGAGATCGACGGCACGCCGGTGGTGGCGTATGCCACGGATGCCACGCGGATGGGCGGGGCGATGGGCACCGAGGGGTGTCGGCACATCGTGGACGCTATCGACACCGCGGTGCGGGAGCGGGTGCCGGTGCTCGGGTTGTGGCATTCCGGTGGCGCCCGGTTGGCCGAGGGTGTGATCGCGCTCGACGCGGTGGGGCAGGTGTTCGCCGCGATGGTGCGGGCCTCGGGGCGGGTGCCGCAGATCTCGGTGGTCCTCGGTCCGGCGGCCGGTGGTGCCGCGTACGGGCCGGCGTTGACCGACATCGTGGTGATGAGCGGCGCGGGCCGGATCTTCGTCACCGGCCCGGAGGTGGTGCGCAGCGTCACCGGTGAACAGGTCGACATGGAACGCCTCGGCGGCCCCGAGCCGCACGGCCGGCGTTCCGGGGTCGTGCACGTGACCTGCGCCGACGACGACACGGCCCTGACCGAGGCACGGAAACTGGCCGCGTTGCTGGGCCGCCAGGGGCGGCTGAGCCCCGACGACGTGACCGACGCCGCCGGCCACGACCTCGCCGCCCGGATGCCGGCCGAAGCCAACCGGGCCTACGACGTCAAGCCGGTGGTCACGGCTCTCCTCGACGCCCCCGGCGTGGAACTGCACGCCAAGTGGGCACCGAACGTGGTGACCACCCTCGGCCGCTTCGCCGGACGCACCGTCGGCGTGATCGCCAACAACCCGCTCCGCCTGGGCGGCTGCCTCGACGCCTCCAGCGCCGAGAAGGCCGCCCGCTTCGTGCGCATGTGCGACTCCCTCGGCGTGCCCCTGATCGTCCTCGTCGACGTCCCCGGCTACCTGCCCGGCCTCGGCCAGGAGTGGGACGGCGTCGTGCGCCGCGGCGCGAAACTCCTGCACGCGTTCGCCGAAGCCGTCGTGCCCCGCGTCACCCTCGTCACCCGCAAGGCCTACGGCGGCGCCTACATCGCGATGAACTCCCGTTCCCTCGGTGCGACCGCCGTGTTCGCCTGGCCCCACGCCGAGGTCGCCGTCATGGGCGCCAGCGCCGCCGTCAACATCCTGCACCGCAAGAGGCTCGCCGCCACCCCGGCCGAGGAACGCGACACCCTCCGCGCCCAGCTCGTCGCGGAGCAGACCCGCGAGGCCGGCGGCGTCAACCGCGCCCTCGAGATCGGCGTCGTCGACGACGTCATCACCCCCGCCGAAACCCGACGACGCATCGCCGAGGCGCTCGCCACCGCTCCCGCCGCCCGCGGTGCGCACAGCAACATCCCGCTGTAGCCGGCCGCACCGGAACAGGGCCCGCGCTCCGTCGAGCGCGGGCCCTGTTCCCTCACCACCTGCGGCACGGTGCGCCTTCCCGGGCTCCGAGTGCCGCGTCACGCCGCAGGTGGCGGTGTCCTACCGACTCTCAGGAGGCGGTGAACGGAAGGGTGACCGTCGACCGGTCGCCGATCCCCAGGCTCGTGTCGGTGTTACCGATCGCGTTCCAGACCTCGACCTTGACCGTGCCGCCGGCCAGGTCGCCGAGGGTGCCGGTCGAGGAGCGCAGGCCCTGGGTCTGCCTGTAGTGCTCCCAGCCGACCAGCGGGTCGGTGGCGAAGTAGGCGTACGTCTCCACCCGGTCGACGACACCGTCGCCGGTCAGGTCGTACGACACCCGGGCCTGGACGCCGTTGCCGATGCTGGTGCCGGAGTCCACGGACAGGTCGAAGGTGGTCGCCTGCCCGGTGTAGGTGCCGGTGAGCCCGGTGGCGGTGAACACCTGCGCGTTGGTCGGCGTGCCGTCGTGGTTGCCGTTCGCCGCCGCTACCGACACCGATCCCCCGGTGCCCGCCGCACCGCCCAGTGCGCCACCGGCGAGCAGGTACTGGGTCGGACTCATCGGGTTCGGGGGTTCCGTCGGCGTCGGGGTCGGCGTGGCCGTCGGCGTCGGCGTGGCCGTCGGGGTCGGCGTGCCCGTGGGCGTGGGGCCCGGCGTGACGACCTTGCCGCCCGTGGCGTTGCCGCCGCTCCAGGTGAACGCGCCCGAGGTCGCGGTCTTACCCGCCGGCACGTCCAGCGTGGTGCCGTCGGAGAAGGTGACCGTCAGCGCCTCGGCGGTGATGTTGGACGCGACGTAGGTGCGTGCCCCGTCCTTGGTGAACACCCTTGCCAGCGGGTGGTTCGCGGTCACCGTGTTGTCCGTGTTGCCCAGCGCGGCCAGGTTGCGGATCCAGTGGAAGGTGTGTGCCTTGCTCTCGCCCTCCTCGCTGGTGAAGGTCGGATTGGCGCGGAACTCCCGCAGGGCCCGCTCGCCGTCACCGGCGGCCAGGAAGTTCCAGATGATGTCCTGCCACACCGTCGGCTTGCCGAAGTTGTTGCGCAGCAGGTCCTCGTAGTTGGCCGTGACGTACTCCGGGTGGTCGCCGAAGTAGAGGTGACCGCCGGTGACGGGCAGCATGTTGATGCCCTGGATCATCTCCGGGTCGGCGGAGAACCAGGTGGCGTACGCACCGCCGTCGCCCCAGACCATGCCGACCGACTCGCGGCCGAACTCGGCCGGGAAGTTCTCGTCGTGCACGTCGAACCAGTACTCGGCGATTGCCTGGGCCTGTGTGGTGTAGATGAAGATGCCGGCGTCCCGGATCGCCTTGTTGTTGGTCGCCTGGCCCCACTGGATCAGGCCGTTGGCGAAGTTCATGCCCTCGGACGAGGACTCCTGGTTGTTTCCGGAGCCGAACGGCGCCAGCCCGGAGGCCCAGTCGTGGCCCGCGTAGATGTCGTAGTCCCGCAGGTAGGGGAAGCGCTCGTCCTGACGGTCGTAGCTGTTGGCGTCCCGGATCAGGACGTCCACCATGCCGCCGTACTGGCTGTCGCTGGCGAACTCGGGATCGAACTTGGCCAGGGTGGCGGCGGCGGCGATGAAGTAGCCGTAGTGGAAGTGGTGGTCGTTGAGGTCCTCGTCGGACAGGTACGACGCGGGGTAGCCGATCAGCGTGCCCCAGTTCCGGTCGTAGTAGAAGAGCTGGCCGGTCTCGCCCGAGCTGGCGGTGAACCAGTCGATGAGCCGCTCCTTGATGACCCTGAGCGCGGAGTCGCGCACGTCGGTCATGTCCAGCTGGTCGGCGATCTCCGCGATCCGGGCCGCGCGGCCGAGACCCTTGCCGGTCCAGTAGGTGTCCGGGCCGAGGAACTTCGCCGGGTCGGCGAGCTCCGCGTTGAGGTAGTTGGTGATGGTGGTGCGGTCCGCGCCGGAGGAGTCGGCGACGGCCGGGACCTCCGGCAGGACACCGTGGAACGCCATCCGGGTGGTGAAGGACGCGGTGCCGACGAGGTTCTTCATCCTGCCCCGGGCGGAGGCGTAGGTCTGCGCGATCGGGGTGCCCCCGACCATGTTGCGCCACTGGTGCGGGTAGAGCGAGGCGACGGTCCTCGTCTCGGTGCCCTCACGCGGGGTGGTGACGAACTCGTACGTCGTGCGCACCGTGCTGGTCGACTCGTCGAACGAGTACGCCATGCGGGTGTCGGTGACGTGGGCGTGGGCGTACCTGCCGTACTCGGCGGCCAGTTCCTGCCGGTCGGCGCCGTCGGGGAGCACGGCGACGGAGAAGTAGCCCCGGCCGCCCAGGTCGGAGGTGATGACCCCGCCGGAGACGTTCCAGGCCGCGCCGGTCGGCGCGTACGCGACGTAGTTGTCGGTGCCGATGCTGAAGCCGATCGTCGAGCCGCTGTTCGACCAGACGGTGGGTGCGACCGTGCTGCCGGTGATCCGGGCGTTGCCGCCGGTGATCTGGTAGTGGCTGAACGGCATGCCGTGGCCGATGGTGGCCTTCATCGTGCGCTGACCGTCGCTCCAGAACGGAGTCACGGTCCAGTCGGTCCAGTCGGCGACCTTGACGACCGGGGCGCTCATCCCGGTGACGCCGACCCGGATGTCCTCGGTGTAGTCGAACTTGAACTCGCTGACCCCGGTGGCACCACCGGTGATCCGCGCCGTGTTGGTGTACGACAGCCCGATGCCGTTGTTGAAGGTGTCGTAGGAGACCGGGTGGGCGTGCAGGGGCTCGCTGTAGGCGCAGTCATTGCGCTTCCACAGCAGCGACGACCACCAGTCGTTGGTGGGCACCGCGCCCTGCGGCGCGTCGGGGGTGACGAAGAGCCGGGGGTTGGTGGCGATGTCGCCGCAGCCCTTGGGCAGCAGGCGACCGGCCGGCAGGGTCTCGGTGTAGCTGCCCGCGCCGACGGGGCCGGCAGCGGCGACGCCGCCGCCCACGACGCCGAGGACGCCGGCCGCGAGGCACCCGGCCATGGCGACCGCGATGACGCGCGACCGGCTGCGGCGCGGGAGGGACGAGGGGGCGGGTATGGGCGCGGGGCCGGGGTCGGGGGCGTGGCCTCGTAGGGTGGGTGCCATCGCGTTCGCCTCCGTCAAGGAGTGTCGTGGGGTGGGAGAACCAGACCTGAGAGAGCGCTCTCTTGAAACCGAGGTTAAGTTTCTGTTACCCGATACGTCAATGGTCACCGATCCGGAGAGCGCTCTCTGACGCTCCGGACCGCACCCACGGACCACGTCCGACGGGCCGCTGAGCAGCGACTCCGCGCATCGACGGGCACCCCTTGCCGGGGTCTGAGGCGCGGCAAACTCAGCACGGCGGCGGCGCATCCGGGATCACCGTCGGTGTTGCGGCTCCGCCCCAGAGTCACACCGGTCGAGCCCTCCCCGCCCCCGTTGCCGGCCGGGCTGCCGGGCCCACCCGCCACTCCCCGACCCACCGCCACTCCCCGAGCCACCGCCACTCCCCGACCCACCCACCGGCTCCGGTGCCGGCCCGCTCCCCCACCCACCCGCCCGCTCACGAGCCACCCACCGGCTCCGGTGCCGGCCGGGCTGCGTCGGTTGACACCGGGAGTCCTCGTCGGCTTTCCTGAGCGCCGTTGACGATCATCACGGGGAGTGGAAAGCATGCGACGACGGGTGTCCGCGACGGTCCTGGCGGTCCTCACCATCAGCCTGGTCGGCGGCTGCGCCGACGAGCCCACTCCGGAGGCCGCCGCCCCCCGGTCGACCGGGGCACCCTGGCACGACGAGCACACCGCCGGCACCGGCGCCGGCAGCGTCGGCGCCCCGGGCACGGCCTGCGAACTGCCGGTGGCCTTCCCGCTGCCCGAGGGCTGGAAGGCGGAGGCCGTCGACGCCAACCCGGACGGCGAGATCGAGGAGGCCATCGTGGAGGCGCTCACCAAGCGGGGTGGCACCACCGCCGTCTGCGAGGTGGACGGTCGCGAACAGGGCGGCGGCTTCCTCCGGGTGTGGACCGCCGACCAGCCCGATGCCGCGCCACGGGACGCGCTCGAGACGTTCGTCGCCGCCGAGGAGGGCCTGACCGACCAGGAGTACCGGGAGGTCCGGGCCGGAACCTTCGACGCGGTCGAGGCGACCTGGTCGGCCACCAGCGAACTGCTGGAGGAGGACAGCAGGTCCTGGGCGACGGCGGTACGGGTCGGCGACACGACGGTGCTGCTCACCGTCAGCGAGAGCCTGCTCGCCGAGGCCGGGGACATCCTGCCCGCGTACCGCCTGGCGACCGGTCAACTCGCCGCGGCCGGCTGACCCCGGCCCGCACCGCCAGCCGCTGAGGTTGTCGCTGCGGCGTTACGGCAGGTCCGGTCAGGTCCCGCAGGTGGTGGCCGGCAGACCCGGCACCTTCACCGGGGACCGGCCGCCCGGCCGGGCCTTGCCGGCGAGCACCTCGGCCAACGCGTCCATCGAGGACCGGCTCGACGAGTACGTCGCGAGCAACGTCGGCGAGGCGGCGTCCGCCAGCACGTACGGGGTGTCCATCGCGACGGTCACGGCGGCCCCGGCCCGCAGGTCGCCCCTGCCGTCGCCGTAGCCGACCAGGTGGACCACCGTGCCGCCGCTCGGCATCACCTTCACCCCGGCCGCCGTCAGCGCCTCGGTCAACGCCTTGCGGGTGTGCTCCCGCCCGCCGGAGGAGGTGACGGTCACCGGCCCGCGCACCCCGTCGCCCGCGCAGGAGCCGCGCAGCACGGTGACGGCCGCCGCGGCGAGCCGCCGTGCCGCGTCCCGGTGCTCCGGCGCACGCAGCGTCGACAGCTCCGGCGTGGGCCGGTCGGCCAGCCGGAACTTCATGGTCAGCACCCGGGTGGCCGCCTCGACGAGCCGGGCCCGGGGCAGCGACCCGTCCCGCAGCGCCGCGAGCAGCCCGTCGTACGCCTGGCCGACGTGCGGCGGCATCAGGATCAGGTCGTTGCCGGCCTTCAACGCGCGTACCGCGGCCTCCCCCGGCGCCCAGCGCTTGGCCGGCGGCATGTTCATCCCGTCGGTGATCACCACGCCCTGGAATCCGAGCTGTCCCCGCAGCACCTCGGTCAGCAGCTTGTACGAGAACGTGGCCGGCGTTCCCGGGTCGACCGCGCGGACGTCGAGATGGGCCGACATGACGGCCATCGCCCCGGCGTCCACGCCGGCGGCGAACGGCGACCACGCCGCCTCCTCCAGCGTGCGGCGCGACTGCCGCAGCACCGGCAGGCCCTCGTGCGAGTCGGCGGCGCTGTGCCCGTGGCCCGGGAAGTGCTTGACGGTGGCGGCGACCCCGGCGGACTGCAGTCCCCGGACCGCCCCGCCGACCTGCGCCGCCGCCCGCTCGGGGTCCGCGCCGAAGGAGCGGGACCCGATCACGGTGCTGCGCGTGACGAGCACGTCGGCGACGGGCGCGAAGTCGAGGTTGACGCCCATGGCGGCCAGCTCGGTGCCGGCGGCCCGCCAGGCGGCCTCGGTCAGCGCCGGGTCACCGGCGGCCCCGGCCGCGAGGGCGCTGGGCAGCATGGTCACTCCGGTGGTGACGCGGGTGACCACGCCGTACTCCTGGTCGGTGCCGATGAGCAACGGCGCGGCACCGGCGGGCAGCTTGCCGGCGGCCTCGCGCAGGCCGGCGGTCAGCGCGCGGACCTGCTCCGGGTTGTCGACGTTGGTGGTCTCCTGGTTGCCGCTGGTGGGGTCGTCCGCGCTGAAGCCGACCAGGATCAGCCCGCCGAGGCGGTACTTCGTCACCATCTCGGCGGGGGTGTCGACCCCGCCGAGAGCGCGGTTGCCGGCCGCCGAGCCGGACGACACCTCGGTGGCCCTGTCGCCGTAGGCGTAGGGCATCAGGACCTGACCGACCAGGTCCTCGTCGGCCAGGCTGGCGACCAGGGCCGCGGCCCTGGCGGCCGGATCGCCGGCCGGTGCGCCCGCCCCGGGCGTCGCGGCGGTGGCCGGGGCCGAGGTGGGGGCCGGGCCGGGCCGCCGATCGTCGCCGGAGCACCCGGCGGCGAGCAGCGCGGTCAGGACGACGAGCGCGGCGCCGACACGCCGCGGGGTAATCGACACACGGCCCATCCCACCAGCTTTCCGCGCACCGGGGCAACTCGACCTCGGCCCGGCCACCCGACCGGGCGACCCGTCGACGGCCGGTCAGCCGACCCGGGTCAACAGGGTCACCGGCGCGCCGTCGCCGGCATGGCGGTAGGGCTCCAGTTCGGCGTCCCAGGCCGTGCCGAGGGCCTTGTCGAGGGCGTGCGCGAGGGCTTCCGGGGCCCGCGCGGACGCCATGATGCTGCGCAGCCGGTCCTCCCCGAGCTGGATGTCACCGGCCGCACCCACGCTGGCGCGGAACAGCCCGCGCCCGGGTACGTACATGAACCGTTCGCCGTCGACCCCGGGGCCGGGCTCCTCGGTCACCTCGAAACGGATCATGGGCCACTGCCGGAGGGCAGCAGCCAGCTCGGCGCCCGTCCCCGGACGACCGGACCACCCGCACTCCGCCCGGCGGGCGCCGGGATCGACGGGTTGGGTTGTCCACTGCAGGTTGACCGGCGCGGCGAGGACGCGCGCGATCGCCCACTCGACGTGTGAGCACACGGCGAGCGGGGTCGAGTGGACGTATACGACGCCACGCGTTGGCACGGTGACCTCCCGGAGAGCGAGGTGCGTCTTCCCCTACGACCTCGCCCACACCCGGGTGGTTTCTGCAACACATGATGACTCCTGTGACGGATGGTGCGCCAGGGAATCGCAGAATTCGCTGCTGGAATACCTGCGGCCCGGACCGCGGTTCCACCTCGTGACGCCGCGATGACCAGCCAGGGTTCGTGGTCGTGTAAAGTTCCATCGGCGGCCTGTGCCGCGCACGTCTTCGCGGGTCCACCGTCCCGGTGCCGCCCGCACAGCCCCCGGACGAAACAGTCCTCCCGTACGTCTTGCAAGGAGTACCTCCGTGGCGAGCAACACCTCTAAGACCGCGCGCGCGTCAGTCCGGGCCGGCCAGGCTGGCCAGGGTGGCGCCCTCAGCGTGCTGGGCGAGTTCAAGTACGTGATCCCGCTCAACGGCGGCAAGCACGCCTACGTGCGGAACCTGACCAACGGCAAGACGGTTCACCTGCGCACCGACTCCGAGGCCTTCGTCGAGGAGATCCGGGTGCTGGCGGCAGCCGGCCACGCCACCAAGATCCGGGCCGAGCTGAACACCCTCAACGCCGCCCACCCGGGCGACGGCTGGGACGCCACCGAGAAGCGCCTCGTCGAGGCCGGCGTCTTCGAGGGCTGAGCCCCTTTCGCAGCATCCGAACGCCCGCCGGGTCCCCCGGCGGGCGTTCGCGCGTCCGGGGCAGGCGGGGGCCCGGCGTACGCGAGGCACGCTTGCGGATCTTCTCAACGGGGTAGGTGGCGTGGTGTCATGGGGGATAACCCGTGTTACCACCGGGTATCCCGGGCGTTACGGCCCTGTGCGGCCTGGGGAGGTTCGACGATGCCGGAACACGTCGAGGTACGGCTTCCCGACGACGTACGCCTCCACGTGGAGGCCGTCGGCCCGGCGGACGCCGAGGTGACCGCGGTGCTGCTGCACGGCTGGACGCTGGACGGACGCAGCTGGCACCGGCAGTTGGCCGCGCTGCGGGCGGCCTTCGGGTCGGTGCGGGTCGTCACCTACGACGCCCGCGGGCACGGTCGCTCCAGCTGCATGACACTGCCCACCGCGACCCTGGAACAGCTCGGCGACGACCTGGCCGCCGTGCTCGACACGGTGGCCCCGACGGGCCGGGTGGTGCTGGTCGGGCACTCCATGGGCGGCATGACGATCATGGAGTACGCGCACCGCCACCCCGGGCACTTCGCCTCCCGGACGGCCGGCCTGGTCTTCGTGTCCACGACCGCCGAGGGGCACGCCCACACCGTCTACGGCCTGTCGCCACGGATCGCCCGGCTGATCCGGCTGGCCGAGACCACCGGCGCGGGGGTGCTGGCCCGCTGCGGGGCCTGGCGTCCGCCCCGGGCACTGCTGCGGGCGCTGCGGCCGTCCATCCGCTGGATGCTCTTCGGCGACCGCTGCGACCCCACCGACATCCGCCTGGTCACTTCGGCGGTGGCCCGCGCGACCCTGCGCTCGATCGGCGGGTTCCGCGCCTCGATCGGCACCCAGCACCGGCTGGACACCCTGGCCACGCTGGCCCACCTGCCGGCGGCTGCCCTGGTCGGCGACCGGGACCGGCTGACCCCGCCGCCGTGCGCCGAGTCGATCGCCGCCGCCCTGCCGGCCACCGAGCTGACCGTCTGCCCCGGGGCCGGGCACATGCTGATGATGGAGCGCCCCGACAAGGTCAACGAGGCGTTGTTCGGCGTCCTGCGGCGGGTGCTCGCCCAGACCCCGCTCCACGGGTTCTGACGGCGGTGGGCCGGGCAGCCGGCCGACGGTCTCGCGAGGTCGGCGACCTGGGGCACGGCGCGGTGGGCGGGGGCGTACCCTCTTGCGGTTGGCCTCGTGGCGTCCGGTGGCCGACGTCAGGAGGAACGAGCGTTGACCGACCAGACCACCCTGCGCCGGGAGATCGCCTCCGAGCAACGGCATCTCGACCGGGTGTACGCCCGGCTGGCCGAGCTGCGCCGGTCGGCGGTCCGGGCCGAGCGGGACGGCTACCGGCTGGCCCGGGTCGGCAACTTCGGTGCGCTGGTGGAGCGGGACGCGATGGTGTTCCACGCCGCTCAACGTCGCCACACCCTGGACGCCGAGTACGAGGGCCTGGTCTTCGGCCGGCTCGATCGGCACGACGGGCAGGTGCTGCACGTGGGCCGGCTCGGCATCCGCGACACCGACGCCGCCACCCTGGTGGTGGACTGGCGGGCCCCGGCCGCCGCGGCGTTCTACCAGGCCACCCCGGCGCAGCCGCTGGGCGTGGTGCGCCGCCGCACGATCCAGTCCCGCGGGGAGCGGGTCACCCGGATCGAGGACGACCTGCTCGACCCGGCCGCCGCACCGCCGGACATGGCGGTGGTGGGCGACGGGGCCCTGCTGGCCACCCTGTCCCGGGCCACGGGCCGGGGCATGCGCGACATCGTGGCCACCATCCAGCGGGAGCAGGACGAGGCGATCCGCTCCCCCGGTTCGGGCGTGACGATCGTGTCCGGCGGGCCGGGCACCGGCAAGACGGCGGTGGCGCTGCACCGCGCGGCGTACCTGCTCTACTCCGACCGCAGCCGGTACGCCGGCGGCGGCATCCTGGTGGTCGGCCCCTCGTCGGTGTTCGTGGAGTACATCGCCTCGGTGCTGCCCTCGCTGGGTGAGGACACGGCCACCCTGCACTCGCTGGGCAGCCTCTTCCCCGGGTTCACCGCCACCCGCACCGATCCGCCCGAGGTGGCGGCGGTCAAGGGATCGCTGCGGATGCGGCGGGTGCTGGAGCGCGCCACCCGCGACGCGGTGCCGGACGGCCCGGGCGAGCTGCGGCTGCTCTACCGGGGGCAGCTGCTGCGGCTGGAGCGGGCCGAGCTGGACGCGATCCGGGACCGGGCGTTGCCGCGCGGGGCGCGCCGCAACGAGGTGCGCCGGGCGGGTTTCGACGGGGTGCTGGCCGCGTTGTACGCCCAGGCCCGCCGGTTGGCGGTTCCCCGGCTGCCCGAGCAGCGCGCCTTCGAGGACGAGCTGATCGACCGGGCGGACTTCCGGGACTTCCTCAGGGCGTGGTGGCCCCGGCTGCACCCCCGCCATGTGCTGGGCTGGCTGGCCCGCCCGGATCGGCTGCGCCGGTACGCGGGCGGGATCCTGTCCGGCGCGGAGATCCGGCTGGTGCAGCAGGCGTACGGACGGTTGGCCGTCGACGGGCTCACGGTCGCCGACGTGGCGCTGCTCGACGAGCTGGACGCGCTGCTCGGCCAGCCGGTGCGGCCGGCGAGGCCGAAGCGGGATCCGTTCCGGCTGGCCGGCGGCGTCCGCGAGTTGAGCACCTTCGCCGACCGCCAGCGGGCCGCCCGGGAGGCGGCCCGGCAGCGCCCGGAGGACTACCGGGAGTACGCCCACGTGGTGGTGGACGAGTCGCAGGACGTCTCGCCGATGCAGTGGCGGATGATCGGCCGGCGGGGGCGGCTGGCGTCCTGGACGGTGGTGGGCGACCCGGCGCAGACGGCCTGGACGGGCGACCCGGAGGAGCTGACCCGGGCACGGGACCAGGCGTTGGGCCGACGCCGGAGGCACCACTTCACGCTGACCACGAACTACCGGAACTCGGCGGAGATCTTCGCGGTGGCGGCGGCGGAGATCCGTCGCCTCTACCCCGACCTGCCGCTGCCCACGGCCGTGCGGTCGACGGGGATCGAGCCGGTCCGCCTGACGGTCGGGGCCGACGAGTTGTCCACCACGGTGATCGCGGCGGCGAGCGCACTGCTGGCCGAGGTGGAGGGCACGGTCGGGGTGGTCACGCCGGTGCCGCGTCGCGACGAGGTCGCGGCCTGGCTGGGCGCGCTCGGCGGGTCGCGGTTGCAGGTGGTGACCAGCCTGGAGGCCAAGGGCATGGAGTACGACGGGGTCGTGCTGGTGGCCCCGGGAGAGATCCGGGCGGATCCGGGTTCGGGGATCCGGACGCTCTACGTGGCGTTGTCCCGGGCCACCCAGCGGCTCACCACGGTCGACCCGGTCACCTGAACTTCACTTGCATACATAGCGATGTGAGCATAGATTGTGCTCCGATCCCGACAGGTGACGGAGGGTGTCTGCGTGGGCGCGGGTCATGACCATCACCACGGCGCGGTCGCCAACGCCGCGCACCGCCACGCGGGGCGGCTCTGGGCGGCGTTCGCCCTGCTCGCCACGCTGATGGTGGTCGAGGCCGTGGCCGCCCTGCAAACCGGTTCGCTGGCCCTGCTCTCCGACGCCGGCCACATGTTCACCGACGTGCTCGGCATCGGGATGGCCCTGGCCGCCGTCGCCGCCACCCGACGGGCGGCGGCGGATCCGCAACGCACCTTCGGCCTCTACCGGCTGGAGGTGCTCGCCGCGCTGGCCAACGCCGTACTGCTCTCCGGCGTCGCCGTCTACGTGCTGGTCGAGGCGGTCCGCCGGTTCGGCGACCCGGTCGAGGTGCCGGCCGGGCCGATGCTGGTGGTGGCGGTGCTCGGTCTGCTCGCCAACGTGGTCGCCTTCGCCCTGCTGCGCCCGGGGGCCAAGGAGAGCATCAACCTGCGCGGGGCCTACCTGGAGGTGCTGGGCGACCTGCTCGGCTCCCTCGGCGTGATCGCGGCGGCGCTGCTGATCGCCGTCACCGACTGGTGGTGGGCAGACCCCCTGGTGGCCGTCGGGATCGGCCTGTTCATCCTCCCCCGCACCTGGCGGCTCGGCCGGGCGGCGGTGCGCATCCTCGTGCAGGCGGCCCCGGAGCACCTCCAGGTCACGGCGGTGCACGACCGGCTGGCAGCGGTGCCCGGGGTGGCCGAGGTGCACGACCTGCACGTCTGGACGCTCACCTCCGGCATGGAGGTGGCCTCGGCGCACCTCACCATGGCCCCGGACGCCGAGGTCGGGGCGGTGCTGACCGCCGCGCGCACCGCCCTGCGGGAGGACTTCCGCATCGAGCACGCGACGCTGCAGATCGAGCCCGGCGCGTCGCCCGGGGCCTGCGGGACGGTGGAGTGGTAATGAGCACACGAGTGAATGGTGGAGTGTATTGTGCACTCATGCCGGATTTGCCCGTGATAGCCCGCGTACGTACCGTCACAGGTGCTGCACCAGTCACAGGAGCACCGGTACTCTCAGACCCGGCCCCCGCCAGGCGGCACCCAACGGTGCCGGCGGCGGCCGCCGCCTAATCGCCGACGACGGCGAACCGGGGAACCATGTTCCTGGGGTGCATCCGCGCATGCGGTAGGGATCTTCCGTCCCGAACCCGTCAGCTAACCCGGTCGGCGGCTGACGGAAGGACACGTGCATGCCAGTAGTGGCACCAGTCAGACGACGCGCCGCCCGGACGGCGGCCCTGATCGTTGCGACGCTCGCTCTCGGCGTCGCGATCGCCCCGGTGGCTCCGGCCACGGCGGCACCACGCGCCGGGTTCCTCGCGGCCCCGTCCGACCCGGGCGACGAGGGTGGCACCCCCGCCCTGCGGGCCCAGCTCGAGGCCGCGAGCAAGGGCTACCTCGACGCCAAGCGGGCCCTCGACAGCTCCGTCCAACGTCAACGCGAGTTGGCCACCCACCTCACCGCCACCGAGGCGCAGCTCGCCGAACGCAGCACCAAGGTCGGCGAGATCGCGGCCCAGGCGTACCGCTCGGGTGGACTCTCCGCCGCGTCGGCGCTGCTCAAGAGCGACTCCCCCGCCGGCTTCATGGATCGCGCGGCGGCGCTCGACGCGGTGGCCGCCAACGAGGACCGGGCGCTGCGCGAACTCCAGCAGACCCGTGACGAGGCGGTCCGCACCAAGACCGCCCTCGACGGCGAGATCCGCGAGCAGCGCAAACAGGTCGCCGTCATGGCCAGGCGCAAGGAGCAGGCCGAGAAGGCGTTGACCGTGGCCAACCAGAAGGAGAAGGAGAAGGCGGCGGCGGCGGCCAGAGCCGACGACGGCGGCAGCAGGAGCGGCCGGAGCACCTCCACGGCCAAGGCCAAGCCGGCACCCCGCAACTCCGACGGATCGTGGCCGGCCGAGTCGTGCAGCGTGAACGACCCCACGCCGGCCAACGGCTGCATCACCCCCCGCACCCTGCACGCGCTCAACCAGGCCAAGGCGGCCGGGTTCACCCGGTACGTCTCCTGCTACCGGCCGGGCGGCTCCGGCGAGCACCCCAAGGGCCGGGCCTGCGACTTCGCGGCCCAGAAGAACGGGTTCGGCGGGGACGCCACCGGCGGCGACCGCACGTACGGCAACAACCTGGCGGCGTTCTACGTCAACAACGCCAACCGGCTCGCCGTGCTCTACGTGATCTGGTACAGGCAGATCTGGCTGCCCAGCAGCGGCTGGAAGTCGTACAGCGGGGCCAACGGGGACCCGTCGAGCGACCACACCAACCACGTGCACCTGTCGGTGTACTGACCCCCGCACGAGGCCCGGGAGCTGCCGGTGAGGGCTCCCGGGCCTCGTGCGGCGCGTCGGACCCGACGTCCGGCGGAGCGCCGGTCGGTTGGTTACGGTCGGCAGATGGCAGTCGACCAGACCCACCGATCGGAACCGACCGTGGGTGACCACGTCATGGTCTTCGCCCCGACGCCCCGGCTCACCGTCACGGTGGACCAGCCGAGCGACGTGCCCGAACTGCACCTGCACCCGGGCGGGCAGGGCGTGTGGCAGGCCCGGATGATCATGTCGCTCGGGGTCGACGTGGTGCTCTGCACCGCCCTCGGCGGCGAGATCGGGCAGGTCCTGCACCCCCTGCTGGTGAGCGAGGGCGTGGACCTGAAGGTGGTGCTGCGCGACTCCGGCAGCGGCGGGTACGTGCACGACCGGCGCGCGGGCTCCCGCCGCGAGGTCGTGGACGTGCCCGGCCAGCCGCTGAGCCGCCACGAACTGGACGATCTCTACAACCTGGCGCTCGGCGAGGGACTGCGGGCGGCGGTCAGTGTGCTCAGTGGCCCCAACGAGCCCTCCCTCGTGCCGGCGGACCTCTACCGCCGGTTCGCCGCCGACCTCGGCGCCAACGGCAGCCGGGTGGTGGTCGACCTGTGCGGCGAGCACCTCACCGCCGTCCTGGACAGCGGGGTCTTCTTCCTCAAGGTCAGCCACGAGGAGCTGATCGCCGACGGGCGTGCGGCCGGCGACGACGAGGAGCAGCTCACCCGGGCGATGTACGACCTGCACGCCGGCGGCGCGGAGAACGTGGTGGTCAGCCGCGCCGACCGGCCCGCCCTGGCCCTGGTCGACGGTGAGGTCTTCGAGGTGGAGATGCCCCGCCTCCAGGCGGCCGACCACCGGGGCGCGGGCGACTCGATGACCGCCGGGTTCGCCGCCGTGGTGGCCCGGGGCGGCGACGTACACACCGCCGTACGCACCGGGGCGGCGGCCGGCGCGCTGAACGTGACCAGGCACGGGCTGGGCACCGGCCGGCTCGACTCGATCACCGGCCTGGTCGACCGGGTCCGCCTGCTGCCGGCCGGCAGCCGCCCACAAGGGCGGACCACCCCCGACGAACTGGCCGACCGGGTGGCGGGCCGATGACGCTCCGGGTCCTGATCACCAACGACGACGGCATCGGCGCCCCCGGCATCCAGGCACTGGCCCGGGCGGCGGTGGACCGCGGGCTGGACGTGGTGGTCGCCGCTCCCCTGGAAGAGGCCAGCGGCACGAGCGCCGCGATGACCGCCGTGGAACGCGACGGTCAGGTGGTGGTACGCCCACATCCGCTGCCGGAACTGGACGGGGTACCGGCCTTCGGCGTCGGCGGATCCCCCGGCTTCATCGCGCTGATCGCCACGCACGGCGCGTTCGGGCCCCCGCCCGCCATGCTGCTCTCCGGCGTCAACCGGGGTGCCAACGCCGGCCGGGCGGTGCTGCACTCCGGCACGGTGGGAGCCGCCTTCACCGCCGCCGCGAACGGCTGCCGGGCCATGGCGGTGTCCCTGGACGTGCTGTCGGCCGGGGAGGCCACCGCCGCCAGCGGCGGGGCGGCGGTGGCGGCCGCCGCGCGGGTCCGCGACTCCGAACGCCACTGGACCACCGCCGCCCGGGTCGCCCTGGACCTGCTGCCCCGGCTCACCGCCGCGCCGGCGGAGAGCGTACTCAACGTCAACGCGCCGGACCTGCCGCACAGCCAACTGCGCGGGGTGCGCCGGGGGGCGCTGGCGAGCTTCGGCCAGGTGCAGATGACGGTGGCCGAGGCGGGGCACGGCTTCGTGCGCACCTCGCTGGAGGAGCCCGGACAGTCGGTGCAACCGGGCACCGACCTGGCACTGCTCGCCGACGGGTACGCCTCGGTGACGGCGGTCCGGGCGGTCACCGAGGTCGCCGACGTGGACCTGTCCGGCCTCGGCGAGGAGTGAACGCCGACCCGTGGCGGTGGCTGAGGGCCCCCGTTGCGGGTGGCTCAGGCCCCCGGGAGCACCTCGGGGGTGGCGGCACCCGCGTAGTAGGGCTCCGGGGCACCGAACAGCCCGAGCAGACCGGTGACCCAGAGCTGCCGGTGCACGAACCGGCTGGGTTGGGTGACCACGAGCTTGACGCCGCTGACCTCGGCGGTCTGGAACCCGGCGACCATCGCGCTGATGCCGACCGAGTCGATGAACGAGACCAGCCGCATGTTCAGCTCGATCCGGGCGGGACGCCCCTTGGCCAGAACCTCGGCGATGGCCTCGCGAACCTCGTACGCGGTGTCGACGTCGATCTCGCCCCGAGGGGCGATCTCGATGACACCACCGGGTAGCACCGACTGAACGATCGACAGGCTCACGCGAGCACCTCCACTCACCCGTTCGACGGGCGCCTCATCAGTACGCGGGCCGCGACCGACAGTATTCCTCCGACTGCCCGGTCGCCACCCCTCGGGATGAGCAATTCGCGGATTCAGGCAGACCGGGCCACCCGATTCCGACATTCACGTCTTTTTGTCACTAGGGTCGGCTGGTCGCCGACGCGTTGCCGCACCAGAGTAGCCGCCCCACGCGAAGAGTGCCGACACCGACGTCCCGGCGCGGCGCCACGACGCCGCGCGGCGGCGTGCCGGTGTTGCCCGGCACGCCTAGCATCACCTCGACGGACAGCACGACGAGAGGAGCCATCGATGCTCAGGAAGCTTGCCGGTCTGGCTGGGGTCACCGCCCTGCTCGCCCTTGTACTGGCCTGCGGCTTCGGCGGCGGGGGCGAGGACGACGACGATGACGACGACGACTTCGCCCGTGGCGTGAGTGCCGCCGTCGTGCTGCGCTGACGACGACCGTCGGAGGCCGGGCCGGTCGTGCGCGGGTTTGCGAAAGCACCGGGCGGGGCACAGGCCGGACAGGCGAACCGCAACGCGCCGGGCAGCCGCCACAGATCGACGCCGGCGCCGGCTTCGGCACTCCGAGGAGGAAGAGAAGATGTTCGCAACCAACCTGCTGGACCGCCGCAGCAAGCCGGAGCGGGTCGCGGACCAGGCCTGGCGGCACCTGCTCACCGCGGTGAGCTCGGCCGGCGACAGCGTACGTGACACGGCCCGCTCGGCCCGCCGCAGCGGCTCCGGCATCGCCGACGACGCCGGGGACCTGGTCGGTTCGGCGGCGGACGAGGCACGCCGACGCGCCGCCCGGGCCGTCGACGCGCTGGCCGGCCGCCGGCCCGCCCTGCCCTGGACCCTGCTGATCGGCGCGGCGCTGGTGGGCGCGGCGGTCGGCTGGGCCGCCGGCACCGCCGCCCGCGCCGCGGGCAGCCACGACCGGGCCGCGGACGACATCGAGTTCGTCGACGTGGACCGGCCCAACTCCCCCGTCGGCCTGGACGGCTGACCCGACGCACGACCACGGGCCCCGTCGACGCTCGGTCGGCGGGGCCCGTGCCGGGTGCCCACCCACGCCTCGCGGGCGTCGGGCGCTGCCCCTACCGGGGCCCGGTCCGCCGGGGTGCCGGACCCCTCAGGCGGGCCCCGGCGGACCGGAGTTCAACTGCACCGCTGGCCTGCCCGGGGCCGGCGACCGGGACGGTTGCCGTCCACCCGGGGCGGGCGGCTCAGCGGGGGGTGCAGGTGATGGTGGACGGGGGGTTGTTGGCGGTGGCGTACGTGGCCAGGAAGCCGACGGAGGCGGTCGCGCCCGGAGCGAGCGCGCCGTTCCAGCCCGCGTCGCGCACCGAGACCGTCGCGCCGGTCTGGGTGTGGCTGCCGCCCCACAGCTGGCTGACCTGCTGACCGTTCGGGAACGTCCAGCTCAGCGTCCAGCCGGTGATCGAACTGGTGCCGGCGTTGCGCACCACGACCTCGCCCTGGAAGCCGCCCGGCCAGGAACCGGTCACCCGGTAGGTGGCCGCGCACCCGCCGGGCGCGGGGGTGGTCGGCGACGGATCGGTGGGGCTCGGCGACGGGCTGGTCGGGGACGGCGACGGACTGGTGGGGCTGGGCGACGGACTGGTCGGGGACGGCGACGGGCTGCCGGTCGGGCCGGTCGGGGTGGGGGTCGGGCCGCCGACCCGGTCGGCGACCAGGATGCCCCGACCGTTGGTGCCGAGGTAGACCCGCCCGTAGACCCGGGGGTCGCCGGTCAACGCCTCGCCCGCGTTGCCGTACTGGTGCTCGTCGTCGTTGATGCGTACCCAGGTCGCCCCCGCGTCGTCGGAGCGGTGCACGCCGTGCTGCCCGTCGACGGTGCCGAACAGGTACAGCGCCGGGTAGGTGCGGCCGGGCGCGGCCTTGCCGAAGCCGATGTTGCCCGACGTGCTCACGGTCGTCGACGTCGCGAAGGTGGCCCCGGAGTCGGTGGAGTGCCACAGGCCGCCCTCGCCGGCCAGCCACAGCTCACCCTCCCGGCCGGGCAGCGCCTTGAACTTGACGTTGCCGGTGCTCGGCAGGCCGGTGGCGGCCGAGGCGGTGAAACTGGCCCCGCCGTCGGTGCTGACGTAGAGCCGGCCGCCGCTGTAGCCGTAGAACGTCAACGGGTCGACCCGGTCGGACTCGATGACGGCGTTGGCGGGGATGCCGGTCGAGGCCGTCCACGAGGTTCCGAAGCCGACCGAGTGCACGACCTGCTGCCCCGCGTCGCCCGGTGCCCAGACGAAGCGGCTGCCGTCGGCGGCGGCGGCCACGGTGCCGCCGCTGTTGATCCCGGACGGTTCGCTGCCCTGGAACCAGTTGGCCCCGCCGTCGGTGGAGAAGGCGACGTGGCTGTCGTTGGGGCGGTCGGCGTCGGCGAAGTTGCCGGCCCGCACCATCACCGCAGGGTTGGCCTCGGCGTAGTCGAGACTGGTGGTGCTGGTGAAGTTCGGCTGCGTGAACATCATCGGCGGGACCGCGTCGAGGTCGGTGTGCCGGAACCCGCCGATGTCACCGAGGGCGCTGACCAGCGGTGCGCCCGTGGGCGGGCTGACCAGGTCGAGCACCGCGGTCTCCTCCAGCCCACGGACCATGGGCCGGATGGTGAACGTGCCGCCGGTGTCCCACTTCGTCAGGTCGGTGCTGCCGTAGATGGTGGCGCCGGTGCCGTAGAGGAAGCGGTCCGAGTCGTGCGGGTCGATCTCCACCGACTCGTTCATCCAGCCCAGCTTCGGGGTCTCCTCGGGCGGCGACGGGTTGCTGCCGAAGGTCAGCCACGGCACGGAGCTGACGTCCATGGTGTACTTCTTGTCCCGTTGCGGATAGCTGCCCCAGTCCCAGATCCGGCTCCAGGTCGCGCCGCCGTCGGTGCTGCGCCAGAAGACCGCGTCCGGCCACCACGAGATCTGGGTGGCCACCATGAGCGTGTCCGGATTCTGCCGGTCGATGGTCAGGCCGCTGTAGCCGAAGTACGCGTCGGTGCTGCTCGACGGGACCGGGCTGATCTGCGTCCAGTCGCCCGTGGCACGGGTGAACTTCCAGACGTCACCCTTGGCACCGTCGTACGGGCCGCCGGTGTCGCTGGTGGCGATGTACAGGTGGCCGCCGACGTGGTCCACCACACCCTTGTGGGCGAGGTAGCCGGTGGGCTGGCCGGGGATCCGCTCCCAGGTCACGCCACCGTCGACGCTGCGGTACACCGGGTTCTCCTTGTCGGCCACGCCGACGTAGATCGTCTGCGTGGCGGTGCCCGGCGTGCCGGTGCCCTTGTCGAAGCTCACCCAGGTCAGGCCCTGGTTCTGGGCCTGGTAGCCGCTGCTGTCGGTCGGGTCGGCGACATAGTTTCCGACGTTCGGGAAGGCGGTGACCTGCGCCCAGGTCGCACCGAAGTCGGTGCTGCGCCACAGGCCGTTGCCGCCCTCGGCGGCGTAGTAGACGATGCTGTTGCGGTTCGGGTCGACGGCGAGGCGTTCGCCCATGCCCCGGCCGGGCATGTTCCCGCCGTTCTTGAACGGCAGCTCGAACGCCTGCCACGTCTCGCCCTTGTCGGCCGAGCGCAGGATCGCCCCGTTGTTCGGGTCCCAGCTGTTGGTGTACATGCCGACGGCCGCGTACACCCGGTTGGTCTGCACCGGGTCGGTGGCCAGGCTGACGACGCCGTTCCAGCCCCACCGGTCCTCGCCGACCCAGTCCAGCAGCGGCTTCCACGACTGGGTGGCCTGCTCCCACCGGTACGCCCCGCCGATGTCCGTGCGCGCGTAGATCAGGTCCTTCTCGGTGGGGTTGAAGACGATGCCGGGAACGAAGCCACCGCCGTCGATCCGGACGTTCTTCCAGGTGTACGTCTCGGCCGCGGCCTCCGCGGCCGGTGCCGAGCTGGCGGTGAGCGGCACCGCCACCACGGCTGCGGCGGCGACCAGGGTGGACACGGTCGCGCCGACGAAACCTCTCCGCATCTGCGGTTCCTTCCTCAGGACGCCCACGAGTGGGCGTGGCGTGCCCGCGCCCGGCGCGGACGACGTGGGGGATCACGGTCGGAGTCGATGCCCTGGCTCCGGCCACCGGGGCGTGGCTCCCGCGCCCGAGGAACGCGCCCACCCTACCCGATGACCAAGTTGGATGGAAGCGCTCCCATCGCTGGTCATCCACCTCGGGTGAGGGCTACTCACCCGGCCCGCCGGCAGCATCGACGCGGACCGTCCCCACGTAGAGACGCAGCCCGTACCCGCGTGACGACGCACACCGTTCCCGCTCGACGACCCAGACCGTTCCCGCTGAACAGGAGCGAGCCGATGGCCACCCTCTCGACGATCGACCGCATCGACCGCACCGACCGGCAGATCCAGTCCGCCGTGCTCGACGAACTGACCTGGGAACCCCGGGTACGCGCCCACGACGTCGGCGTCACCGTCGCCGAGGGCGTGGTCACGCTGACCGGCCGGGTCGACAGCTACGCGAAGAAGTGGGCCGCCGAACGGGCCGCACACCGGGTGGCCCGGGTGCGGGCCGTCGCCAACGACCTGACCGTGAACCTGGGCACGGGCGCCGAGCGGGCCGACCCGGACATCGCCGCCGCCGCCCGGCACGCCCTGGAATGGGACGCCTTCGTCCCGGTAGACGGGCTCGACGTGACCGTCTCCCACGGCTGGGTCACCGTGCACGGCGAGGTGGAGTGGGAGTACCAGCGCCGCGCCGCCGAACGCGCCGTGGGCCGGCTGACCGGCGTACGGGGTGTCAGCAACGGGATCACCGTGCGACCACAGGTGCGCCCGGACGGGCACCTCCTCGTCGAACGGATCGTCGACGCGTTGGCCCGCAACGCGGCCACCGAGGCCGAACGGATCACCGTGCGGGTGCACGGCGACACCGTGCTGCTCAGCGGCCTGGTGCACGCCATCGCCGAACGGGCGGAGGTGGAGCGGGTCGTCTGGTCGGCACCGGGCATCCGCGAGGTGCACAACCACATCGCCGTGGCGCCGGTGCTGGGCTGAACCGGAACGACCGGATTCGGCCCGACCCGGGGTCACCGGCCGAACCACCCGGGTCGGGTGAGCCACCCTCACCCGACCCGCGACCAGGCTGACGGTCATGACCGATCGGATGACCACGCCCTTGCAGGTCACTGCCCGGCTGCGCACCCCGGTCACGGAACACGACCACGTCCGGGGCCCGGTGGACGCGCCGGTGACGATCGTGGAGTACGCCGACTTCCAGTGCCGCTTCTGCGGCCTGGCGTACGGCGAACTGCGGGAGCTGCTGCGGCAGCGCGCCGAAACCGTACGCCTGGTCTACCGGCACTTCCCGATCAGTGGCATGCACCCGCACGCCGAGAACGCGGCGGAGGCGGCGGAGGCCGCCGGCCGGCGCGGGCGGTTCTGGGAGATGCACGACTGGCTCTACGAGCACCAGGACCAACTCGACCGCGTGCACCTGACCCTCGGCGTGGAGCAGCTCGGCCTGCCCGCCGCCGAGATGGACGCGGAAGTCGCGCGGCAGTCGCACGGCGACCGGGTGCGGCTCGACTTCGTCGGCGGCATCCGTAGCGGCGTGGACGCCACCCCCACCCTGTTCGTCAACGGGGTACGCCACGACGGCCCCGTCGACCTGGCCACCCTTCTCGTCACGGTGGACACCGCCACCGGCTGACCGGCCGTGCTGCCGCCCCTCAGATGAGGTGCAGTTCGCGGGCGCGGCGCACCGCGTCACGACGGCGGGTGGCGTCCAGCTTCCGGTAGATGTTGCGGACGTGGGTCTTGACGGTGTTGACCGACAGGGACAGCTCGGCCGCGATCTCCACGTTGGACAGGATGCTCTGCAGGTACCGCAGGATGGTCATCTCCCGTTCGGTGAGGGGTTCGTCGAGCGTTCCCGCCGCCGGCTGCCCGGCCGGTGCGCTGCCCGCCGTGTCGACGGCACGCACCAGGTCGCTGACCGTCGACCAGTGCGCCGTACCGGCGTCGAGGTGCGCCGCCAGCAGCTCCCGCAGCCCTGGCTCGGCCCGGGTGAACGCCCGCCGGAAGCCCTGCGCGTCGGCCAGGTCCAGGGCACGTTCCAGCACTCGGCCCGCCCGCCGGCCGTCGCCGGCCTCCGCCGCCAGCACGACGTCGAGCAGGGCGGCGTCGAGGCGTACCGGCAGGGGCCAGTCGTCGGCGTCCGCCCAGTCGGGTAGCAGGCGGGCGGCGGCGCGGGGGTCCCCGGCACGCCGGGCGAGCCGGGCCGTCGCGACGACCACCGACGCCCGCGCGCCGCCCGCATCGACGGGACCGGCCGGGTCCGGCCCGTACCCCGCCACGCCCAGCAGGTCCCGGGCCCCGTTCAGATCCCCCCGGGCGGCGCGCAGGTCCGCCTCCGCGGCGGCCAGCAGCGCGTGCAGGCCCCCCGCCGGACGGTCGGCCAGCCGACCCCGGGCCGCGGCCAGCAGCCGCTCACCCTCGCCGGGGTCCCCCGCGTCAGCCGCCAGGGCCGCCCGGCACCAGGCCAGCACCGCGCCGGCAACGGGCTCGGCCCCCGCCGCGCCCCCGGGCACCAGGTGGGCGCGGGCCTCCTCCGGCTGGTCGCGGTGCACGGCCACCACGGCCAGGGCCAGATAGGCGTACGCGCAGTCCACCTGCGACGACCAACCCTGGCAGGGTGGCAGGGCCAGGGCCTGCCGGGCCGTCTCCTCGGCCGTCCGCAGCCCGCCCCGCAGCGCGGCGAGCAGCGCCGCGCGGCTCGCGCAGACCAGCTCGGTGCGGGGCCGACCGGCTTCCCGGGCCGCCGCCAGCGCCTCCCCGAACCCCCGCCCGGCCGTCTCCAGCTCCCCCTCGGCCAGGTCGACCAGCGCCAGGGCGACGCCCGCCACCGCCCGCACGTCGGCGTCGCCGACCGTGTCGGCCCTCGGCGCGGCGGCGGGCACCGGATCGCCCGCCCGGGTGGCGAGCAGCCGGCCGGCGGCGGCTCGCACCCGGTCGTGGTCGTCGTCGAGCCGGGCCAGCGCCAACTCCACGGCGGCGACCAGCCGCAGGAACCGCTGCCGACGTGGCGCGGGCAGCGCCGGGGCGTACTCCGCCGCCAACCGCAGGTACGCGCCGGCGGCCTCGACGTCGCCGGCCTGCGCCCGCTCTGCCGCGCAGGCCAGCGCCAGCTCGGGCCCGGCCGCCACAGCCGGTGCGGGCGGAGGCGCGGGTGCCGCCGGGGCCGGCACGTCCCGGTCGTACGGGGCCAGCTCCGGCCAGCGCGCCACGAACAGCTCGGTCGCGCCGTCCCAGTCGCCGGCGGTGAGGGCGTGCCGCAGCCCCTCGGCGGGCCGCCCGTTGCCGGCGTACCAACCGGCCGCCCGCAGGTGCAGGTCGCGCACCTCGTCGGCGGGCAGCCCGCCCAGCTCGGCCCGCAGCACCTCGGTCAGCAACGGGTGGCACCGGTACCAGGGCGGCCGGCTGTCGTCCCGGCCCAGCAGCCCTCCCCCGTCGGCGAGGCCGGCCAGGACGGGTTCGGTGTCCGCCCGCCCGGTGAGCGTGTCGGCGAGGCCGGCGCACAGGGCGTCGGCGACGGCACCCCGGCGCAGCACGTCCCGGGTGCCGGGGTCGAGCCCGGCCAGCACCTCCTCGCGCAGGTACCCGGCCAGCTGCGGCTGGTCGGCGCCGAACCGTTCCACCCAGCGGGCCGGGTCCGGCTGCCCGCGCAGCGCCACCGCCGCGATGCGCAGCGCCGCCGGCCACCCGTCGGTGCGTTCCCGCAACCGGCGCACCGCCGCCAGCGGCAGGGCCACGCCGTGCGCGGTGAGCAGGTCGGCGATCTCGTCACCGGTGAAGGCCAGGTCGTTCGGCCCCAGCTCGGTCACCTCCCCGGCCAGGCGCAGCCGGTGCACCGCCAGCGACACCTCCGCCCGCCCGGCGGCGACCAGCCGCAACCGCTGGTCGGTGTGGCGCAGCAGGAACTCCAGCCCGGTCAGGGCCGCCGGGTCGGTCACCCGGTCCAGGTCGTCGAGGACCAGCAGCAAAGGACGCTCCCGGGCCGCCAGCGCGGCGGCCAGCAGCTCCAGTTGGTCAGGGCGGGGGGCCCGGTCGGGCACCGGCGGTCCGGCCCCGGCGGCGGGGTCGGTGGCGGCCCGCAACGCCGCGGCCAGGTACGCCCAGAGACGGTCCGCGTCGTCGCCGGCCTCCACCGACACCCAGGCGGGTACGGGGGTGCCCGCGTCGGCCGCCGCGCGGCACCAGGAGGCCAGCAGCGTCGTCTTGCCCCAGCCGGCCGGCGCCCGCACCAGGGTGAGGGAGCCGGCCACCGCCGTGTCGAGGGCCCGGGCCAGCCGGGGCCGCAGGACCACCGGCTCGGGCGGTGCGGCCGGGGCGAGCCGGGACGCCAGCAGGGGCGGACCGGCCGGTGCCGGCACGGTCACGACATCACGAGCAGCGCTGTGGCCCTCCGGCATCCGGCCCCCACCCCCACGGACGCGATCACTCCTTCGGTCCTGCGGCGGCCGGTTACCCGGCCGCAGCCGGTTCACCCCTTCCGGGGGACCCCCCTTCACCCGCCGCCGGTCCACCCTGACGGGGACGGACGTCGGGACGGGAGGACGGGTGAGGCGGATGGGACCGGTGGGTCGGACGGTGGCGGCCCTTGCGGCGGTCGCCGGGGGTACGGCGGTGACGGCGGTGCTCGCCCGGCGGCGGGTGGCACGGCGACGCTCGGGCGGCCACGCCGGCACCGGGCGGTGGCAGGTGGTGACCGTGGGCGGGCCGCCGGGACGGGTGCTGCCCGGCGGCGGCTGGCCGGAGCCCCTGCGCCCGCTGCACGGTGCGGTGGCCGTACGGGTCCGACCCGCGCCCGGGGGCCGGGGCACCGAGCTGGCCGCCCGCGCGTTGCCCGGCCGGACCCCCGCCGGGCTGGCCGCCCACCTGGTCGGTGACGACCCGGCGCTGCTGGTGCGCCGGGCGCTGCGGGAGGTCAAGCAGCTCGCGGAGACCGGCGAGGTGCTGCGCGCCGACCGGTCGCCGGCCGAGCGCCCGACGACGCCGCCCGGATGAGGGCGCTGTGCTGGGCCGGCGACGGGCACCTGGCGGTGCGGCAGGTGCCGGACCCGGAGCTGCGCAACGACCAGGACGCGATCGTCCGGGTCCGGTGCAGTGCCACCAGCGGGGCGGACCTGCCCCTGCTGGCCGGCGGGTCGCCCACGTTCGCCGTGGGCGACGTGCTGGGGCACGAGTTCGTGGGCGACGTGGTCGAGGTCGGCCGGCGGGTGCACCGGCACCGTGTCGGCGACCGGGTGGTGGTCGCCGCCACGGTCTCCTGCGGGGCCTGCTGGTACTGCCGGCGCGGCCTGCCCGCCGCCTGCGACAACGGCAGCGTCGGGCCGACCGTGGACGACCCGGCCTGGGGGGAGTCGGTCGCCGGATGCTTCGGCCGTCCCCCGGCCGGTGGTGGCCTGCCCGGCGGCCACGCCGAGTACGTGCGGGTGCCGTACGCCGACGTGGGGGCGTTCGGGGTGCCGGAGCCGGTGCCCGACGACCGGGCGTTGTTCGCCTCGGCCGCCGCGCCGGCCGGTTGGCTCGGTGCCGAACTGGGCGGGGTGGGCCCCGGCGATGTCGTGGCGGTCTGGGGCGCGGGCGCGGTGGGGCAGCTGGCGGCCCGCGCCGCCCGGCTGCTCGGCGCGGACCGGGTGGTCGTGGTGGACCGGCATCCCGACCGGCTGCGGTTCGCCCGGTGGTACGCCGAGGCCGACACCCTGGACCACGCGAACGCCGACGTGCTGGCGGAGCTGCGCGAACTCAGCGGCGGGCGGGGTCCCGACGTGTGCGTCGAGGCGGTCGGGGCCGACGGTGGCCCGCCCCGGTCCCGGGCGGAGCGGTTCCTCGGCGCGGGCCGCCCACCGGACGCGGTCCGCGAGGCGGTGTACGCCTGCCGCAAGGGCGGCACGGTCGTCGTGCTGGGTGACCGGACCGACTTCGCCGACGCGTTCCCGCTCGGCGTGCTCACCCGCCGGGGCGTGACCCTGCACGGCTCGCGTCCGCAGGCCCACCGGCACATCCCCATGCTGCTCGGGCGGATGGCCCGCGACGAGCTGCGTACCGAGCACCTGGCCACCCACCACCTGCCCCTGGACCGGGCAGCCGACGGGTACGCCCTGTTCCGCGACCGCGCCGACGGCTGCCTGCGGGCGGTGTTCAGCCCCGGCTAGCCCGGTGTCGCGGGCGGTGTTCAGCCCCGGCTAACCCGGTGTCGCGGGCGGTGTTCAGCCCCGGCTAACCCGGTGTCGCGGGCGGTGTTCAGCCCCGGCTGGCCCGGTTCCCAGCCCCGGCTGGCCCGGTGTCCCCGGGCGACGGGCGCTCCGAGGTGGCAGGATCGCGGGATGGGTGAGGATCGGGCATACGACGTCGTGTTGTTCGGGGCCACCGGGTTCACCGGCGGGCTGACCGCCGAATACCTGGCCCGGCACGCGCCGGCCGGGCTGCGCTGGGCGCTGGCCGGGCGCAACCCGGCCAAGCTGGCCGCGGTACGGGACCGGCTGGCCGCGATCGACCCGGGGCTCGCCGGGCTGCCGCTGCTGACCGCCGATGTGACCGACGCCGACGCGCTGCGGGCGGTGGCGGAGAGCACCCGGGTGCTGGCCACCACCGTCGGGCCGTACGTGCACCACGGGGAACCGCTGGTCGCGGCGTGTGCCCGCGCCGGCACCGACTACCTCGACATCACCGGCGAGCCGGAGTTCGTCGACCTGATGTACGTCCGCCACCACGCCGAGGCCGTCCGCACCGGGGCCCGCCTGGTGCACGCCTGCGGCTTCGACTCGGTCCCGCACGACCTGGGCGTCTGGTACACGCTCAAGCAGTTGCCCGCCGACGTGCCGATCGCCGTCGACGGGTTCGTCCGGGCCGGTGGCGCGTTCTCCGCCGGCACGTACCATTCGGCGCTGACCGCCTTCTCCCGCACGGCGCAGACGTCCCGCGCGGCGCGGGACCGCCGCGCGGTCGAGCCGCGACCGGACGACCGTCGCGTCCGCGCGGTGCCGGGGAAGCTGACCCGGTCGAGGGAACTGGGCGTCTGGACGGTGCCGCTGCCCACCATCGACCCGCAGGTCGTACGCCGGTCGGCCGCGGCCCGTCCCGAGTACGGGCCCGACTTCCGCTACCGGCACTTCGCGGCGGTGAAGCGGCTGCCGACGGTGCTGGCCGCCGGGGCGGGCCTGGGTGGCCTGGCCGCCCTGGTGAAGCTGCCACCGACCCGGCGCTGGCTGCTGGGGCGGCTCACCTCCGGGCAGGGGCCGAGCGCCGAGCGGCGCGCGAGGTCGTGGTTCCGGGTGCGGTTCGTCGGCACCGGCGGCGGCCGGCGGGTGGTGACGGAGGTGGCCGGCGGTGACCCCGGCTACGACGAGACGGCCAAGATGCTCGCCGAGTCGGCGCTCTGCCTCGCCCTGGACGACCTACCCGCGACCTCCGGCCAGGTGACACCGGTGACCGCGATGGGTGACGCCCTGCTGGAACGGCTCGTACGGGCGGGCCTGACGTTCCGGGTGCGGGAACAGACCACCAGCGGAACGGCTTGACCCTCCACCAGGTCGAGGTCACAGGATCAGCGGCGTGGAGAGTGGACTGCGCAGCATCGGCGAGCTGGCCCGGGCCAGCGGGCTGACCGTGAGCGCCCTGCGGTTCTACGACCGCACGGGCGTCCTGGTCCCGGCCCTGGTCGACCCGGTCACCGGCTACCGCTGGTACGCCGACGACCAGGTGGCCCCGGCCCGGCTGGTGGCCGGCCTGCGCCGGGTCGGGATGCCGCTGGCCGAGATCACGGCGGCGGTGCGCCACCGCCGTGACCCGGCGGCGGTGACCCGGCTGCTCGACAGGCACCTGCGCCGCCTCGAGGACGGCCTCGCCGATGCCCGCCGCGAACTCTCCCGGGTCCGTAGCCTGATCGATCCGGAGGAACCGATGACCACCCGACTCACCCTGTCCCCCGCCGCGTTCGCCGCCGCCGTCGACGCCGTCCGGTTCGCCGTCGGCGACGATCCCGACCTGCCGGTGCTGGCCGGCGTGCTGTGCGAGGTGACCGACGACGGCCTGCGGCTGGTCGCCACCGACCGGCACCGGCTGGCGGTGGCCCGGGTGGCCGGCACGCCCGCCGGCCCACCGGTGCGGACGCTCGTTCCGGTCGCCCTGGTCGACGAGGTCCGCGGGCTGCTGGCGACGGCCGGTCCGCAGGCGCACCTGACGGTGTCCGCCTCGACGGTGGCGGTGTCCGTCGGTGAGCGGGAGGTGACGGCGGCCTGCCTGCCGTACGACTTCCCGGACTACCGCCGGCTGCTGCGCGACGCGGCCTCCGGAGCCCCGACCCGCCGGGTCCGGGTGGAGGTGGCGGCGCTGCGGGAGTCGCTGACCGCCGGGCTGCCGCTGGTCAGGGAGCACGACGGGGTACGCCACGAGGTGACCGCCCTGGGCGTCGACGGCCGGGGCGGGTTGCGGGTGCTCGCCGCCGACGACCTCGCCGCCGACGACCCGGGCGTGCTGCGGGTCGGGGTGAACCGGGAGTACCTGCTGGAGGCGTTGACGGCGGGCGGACGCGGCCAGTTGGTGCTGGAGCTGGACGGCCCGATCACCCCCCTCGCCGTCCGGCGCGAGGACGACGCCGACGCCTTCTCGATCCTGATGCCGATCCGCCTGTGACGGGGGGCCTGCGTCCGGGTGGGCCGGGGCGCGGGAAGGCGCGACGGTAGCATTCGAGGGTTACCCCAGCCGACCCGGACGGAGGCGTACGGAGCAGCATGCTCGACATGGACTTGATCCGGAAGGATCGCGAGGCGGTGGCGACCGCGTTGGCGAAGCGGCTGGATCCCGCCGAGGTGTCCCGGGCGTTGGACGAGATCCAACGGCTCGACCAGGAGCGCCGTGCCCTGATCAGCGCGATCGACGGCGAGCGGCAGCGCCGCAAGGCCGACGCGCGGGCGTACGCGCAGGCCAAGCGGGCCGGGGTCGAGCCGGAGGTGGCGACGCCGGAAGCCGGCCGCAAGCAGCTCGCCGACCTGGAGTCCGAGCTGGACGAGGTGCAGGCCCGGCTGCGCACCTCGATGAGCGAGCTGCCGAACCTGCCCGCCGACGACGTCGTGCCCGGCGGCAAGGAGGCCAACCGGGTGGTAAAGACCTTCCGGGAGCCTCCGGCGATCGAGAAGGTCCGCGACCACGTGGAGCTGTCCCGGATGCTCGGTCTGGTCGACCACGAACGCGGCGTCAAGCTCGGTGGTTCCGGCTTCTGGATGTACACCGGCCTGGGCGCCCGGCTGGAGTGGGCGCTGATCAGCTGGTTCATCGACGAGCACGTGCGGGCGGGCTACGAGTTCCTGCTGCCGCCGCACCTGCTGCTCGACACGGCCGGGTTCGCCGCCGGCCAGTTCCCCAAGTTCTACGACGACGTCTACCACCTGGATCGGGAGTCGGCCCCGCGCGGGCAGTTCCTGCTGCCCACGGCGGAGACCGCGATTCTCGGCGCGTACCAGGACGAGATCCTGGAGACGGCGGCGCTGCCGCTCAAGCGGTTCGCGTACACCCCGTGCTACCGGCGGGAGGCGGCCGGCTCGCACTCGGACGAGCGCGGCACCGTGCGGGGCCACCAGTTCAACAAGGTGGAGATCTTCCAGTTCACCCTGCCGGAGCAGGCGGACGCGGCGCTGGAGGAGATGGTCGCGCACGCGGAGCGCCTGGTGGAGAAGCTGGGGCTGCACTACCAGCGCAGCCTGCTGTCGGCCGGCGACGCCAGCGCGTCGATGCGCAAGACGCTCGACATCGAGGTGTGGATGCCGAGCACCGGCAAGTACAAGGAGGTGTCGTCGGTCTCCTGGGCGGGTGACTACCAGGCCCGCCGGGCGGCGATCCGCTACCGGGAGCCGGGCGGCAAGCAGACCCGTTTCGTGCACACCCTCAACGGGTCGGCGCTGGCGACGAGCCGCCTGTTCCCGGCCATCCTGGAGCAGTTCCAGCAGCCCGACGGCTCGGTGCTGCTTCCGGAGGTGCTCCAGGCCCGCCTCGGCACCGACCGCCTGACCCCCCGCTGACCGGCTGCCCGGCGGGTCAGGCGTCGGTCAGCCGCAGCGCGAGCGCCGGGCAGACCTTCACCGCCTTGAGCGCGCCCTCCCGCAGCCAGGTCGGCACGGGAGTGGGCGGGAAGGCGGGGTATCCGTTCTGGTCGAGGCGGATGAAGTCCGGCACGACGTGGGCGCAGAGGCCGTGTCCGTCGCACCGGGACCAGTCCAGCACGAGCTTCTGCGGGTCCGGGTCGGGCGCACCGGGCAGACCCATCATGCCCTTGACGCGGCGTCCGCAGCCCTCGCCGGTGGTGTGTTTGGCCAGGTCGTCGGCGAACACCTCCATGGCGGACAGGGCGAATCGGGACGTACCGTCGGGGTGGCTGCACGCACCACGGCCCTTGACGTCACCGGCGGCGGCCCGGACGACCTCGACCGGCGCGCTGCCGGAGACGGCCAGGTCGACGGCGCGGGCCAGGTCGGGCAGGCCGCGCTTGCACGGGCCGCACTGCCCGGCGGACTCCCCGGCCAGGTAGCGCACCACCTGGGCGGCCTCGCCGAGGGGGCAGGTGTCGTTGCCCAGTGGGACGATGATGCCCGCTCCCAGGGTGCCGCCCACCCTGGTCAGGCCTTTGCGGGAGATCTCGGCGGTGTCCGCCGACTGCTGGGTGATCCACTTGCCGTGGTAGCCGCCCATCAGGATGCCCGGACCGTCGGGCACCTCGCACAGGTCGAGGATCTCCCGCAGCGGGGTGCCCGCCGCACACTCGACGACCGCCTGGCGGGCGGCCGCGCCGGTCACCGTCAGCAGGACGGTGCCCGGTTCGTCGTCGGTGCCGAGCGCCGCGTACTCGTACGGGCCGAGGCGGGCGGCGATGGCCAGTTGCGCGTACGTCTCGGCGTTGCTGAGCAGGGTCGGCAGGTTGCGTACGCCGGAGTCACTGGACCGCTTCTTGGTGCCGGGCGGGATGTGTGGCAGGCCGTTGATGCCGTTGACCAGGGCGCCGCCCTCGCCGGAGATGAACCGGTGCGGCACCGTGACCACACTGGTCGGTGCGGGCATCGGGCGTTCGTCGAGGGCCTCCAGCAGGGAGTCCCGGCCGACGAGGTCGTCGGCGACGCAGAGCACGATCTCCTCGGCGTCCAACGCGAACGCGGCGAGTGCCGCCCCGTCGAGAATCAGGTGCGGGGCCCGGGTGAGCAGCACCTTGTCCTTCCAGCTGGCGGGCTCCCCCTCGCTGGCGTTGACCACCACCACGGGCGGCAGGTCCTGCCGCTCGCAGGACTCCAGCACCGCGCGCAGCTTCCTGGCGAACGGGAAGCCCGCGCCGCCCTTGCCCTTGAGCTGGACGCCCTCGGCCAGCCGCAGCAGGTTGGCCGGCTCCATCGGCCCGATCGGGCCGTGCACCAGTTCGTGCGCCCGCAGGTCGAGCCGACCGAACTCGGCGAACCCGGCGGTGAGTCGGGGTTCGCCGACGCAGGCCACCGGAGGCACCGTCGTGCGCATCACCTCGCTTCACCCCGCAGCCCGGCCCAGTACGCCCCGTCGACCGCGTCCGCGTTGGCGCGACGGCGGCGCGGGTCCCTGGCGGATCGCCGCGCCTCGCGTCGGGAGGCCAGGTCGACCAGGGTGGGGGTGTCGTCGGCCGGCACGTCGTCGGTCAGGTACCGCGCCGGCGGCCGCCAGTAGTCGGGTTCCTCCTCCGGCAGGTCGTCGTCGACGCTGTGCCGGCCGCCACCGCTGCGCGGCGCGGCGGAGATCGGGCTGCCGGAGATCGGGCCGGCCGAGATGGGCCGGCCCGCGGTCCAACGACGCGGGCTGTCCCAGGGCTCCTCCGGCTCGTCGAGGGGCTGCGGCGGGGCCGAGTAGCGGGTGCCGGCGTCCACGTCGGAGCGGGACCGGCGCGAGGGAGCGTCCTCCTCCTCGCGGCGACGCCGACGGGCGGGCTCCTCCTCCCGCAGATCCTCGTCGCGGCGCGACGCTCGGCGGCCGACCGACTCGTCGGCACGCCGGGAGCGACGGACAACGGGCTCCACGTCCTCCTCGCGGCGGGAGCCACGGACGACCGGCTCCACGTCCTCCTCGCGGCGGTATCGGCGGGCGGTCTCCCGTTCCTCGGTCTTCCGGCGGGCGGAACGGCCCGTCGCCGGCTCCAGGTCCTCGGCACGCTGGCGGCGGCCCGGCCGCACCGGTTCGCGCAGGGTCCCCGGTTCGGGGACCACCGGCACCGTGAACCGCTCGGGGTCGGTGCGCCGGACGGTGGGTCCGGCCCAGGTGCCGGAGGTGCTGTCGGCCCAACTCGTCTCACGGGCGGTCCGCTTCTCCCGGCGTTCCTCGTCCTCCCCACGGCGTCGGGTGATCGCGCCGAGCAGCAGGTTGCCCCGGGTGTCCTCGCTGCCCCTGCCGGTCATCACGGCGTTGAGCACGGCGGCCTGCTGCTGCTCGCGGCTGGTCCGTTGCAGGGCCACCGAGAGACGCACCAGCAGCGCCACCACGACCAGCAGGACACAGGCCAGGTAGCTCAGGGTCACCCAGGACGTGGCGGGTCGGCCCGCGTTCAGGCCGTGGACGATGGCGAACGGCCAGGAGGCGTACGCGGTGGAGTGCAGCACCCGCCACAGCCACTTCGGGCCGACGCCGGCGAACCGGGCGCGGATGAGGCCGGTCCACAGCACGCTGACCATCAGCAGGGCGGCGACGGTGCCGAGTCCGACGTAGATGCCCCGGCCGCCGACGAAGGGCACGAGCGCGTCGGTGGGGCCGGCCCGACCACTGGCGATCTTCGTGATGACGTGGAAGACCAGCCCGGCGACGCCGAGGATGCCGGTGGCCCGGTGGGCGGACTGGAGCAGCACCCGATGCCGGATGAGCAGCACCAGCCGATCGGTGGCGAGCAGCCCCATCATCACGGTCAGGCTGAGCGACACGAGGGCGATCACGCCCGCGAAGAACTCGGTGAAGAAGAAGCCGTACGCGTACGCCGTCTGCGCGGCACCGGTCAGCATGGTGACCGCCCACAGCGCCGCGAGCGCGGAGGCGCCCAGCAGGATCACCGTCGAGCGGGATGCTGTGCGGACCCCCCGGCTGGACGAGGCGGTGCGGACGGTCGTCGGCTTCTCGTTCTGCTTGGCCCGGGCCATCTGCTCCTCGATCGTCTCGCGGCGGCACACCGCCGGCCGACCCTTTTCCGTCCACGGGTACGCAGCCCGGGCACGGTCGGATCAGCGACGGCGGGAACTTTTTCCGCGAGTTGTCGAACCGGCCCGTCTCCGGCTGCGTGTAGCCGCCGCCGGCGCCCTGCGCGAGCAGTCAGGCGACAGTGACCACTCTCCATGCGTTGACAGTTCTTGCAACGCGCTCGTAATCTTGCCGCAACCTTTCAGTCGGGTTTGCAAGATCCCGGCAGCGTCGCCCGTTCCCCCAGCTCCGACCCGTGCTCCATCCCCCGTCCCGCAGCCCCCCCGCCCCCAGGAGTACCGATGCATCGACGCAGATCTCGCCTCGCGATCGCCACGTTGGGTGTGATCGCGAGCCTCCTCGCCCCGACCGTCGTCGCCGCGAGTCCCGCCGCCGCAGCCCCCAGCGGCGGCAAGAAGGTCATCGCCAACCTGTTCGAGTGGACCTGGCCCTCGGTGGCCAGCGAGTGCACGAGCACGCTCGGCCCCAAGGGATACGGCTACGTCCAGGTCTCCCCGCCGCAGGAACACGTCCGGGGCAACCAGTGGTGGGTGGCCTACCAGCCGGTCAGCTACCGGATCGAGTCCCGCAAGGGCACCCGGGCACAGTTCAGGTCCATGGTCGACACCTGCCACGCGGCAGGCGTGAAGGTGATCGTGGACGCGGTCGTCAACCACATGTCCGGCCAGGACAACGGCGGCACCGGCTGGGCCGGCTCGTCGTACGGGCACTACAACTACCCGGGCATCTACTCGGCGCAGGACTTCCACTACTGCGGTCGCAACGGCGGCAACGACATCGCCAACTACAACGACCGGTTCGAGGTGCAGAACTGCGAACTGGTCAACCTCGCCGACCTCAAGACCGGTTCGGACTACGTACGCAACCGCCTCGCCGCGTACCTCAACGACCTGCTCTCCCTCGGGGTGGACGGCTTCCGGATGGACGCCAGCAAGCACATGCCGGCCGCCGACATCGCCGCCATCAAGAACCGCCTGTCCCGGCCGGCGTACATCGTGCAGGAGGTCATCTACGGCGCGGGTGAGCCCATCCAGCCGTCCGAGTACACCGGCAACGGCGACGTGCACGAGTTCCGCTACGGCAAGGACCTGGCCCGGGTGTTCCGCTCGGAACGACTCGCCTACCTGCGCAACTTCGGCGAGGGCTGGGGCCACCTGCCCAGCGGCGTCGCGTCGGTGTTCGTGGACAACCACGACACCCAGCGCGATGTGGGCGGGGTGCTGACCTACCGGGACCGGGGCGTGTACGCGCTGGCCAACGCCTTCATGCTGGGCTGGCCGTACGGGTCGCCGACGGTGATGTCCAGTTACACCTTCACCAACCGTGACGCCGGCCCGCCGTCGGACGCCAACAACAAGACCCGGGCCACGACCTGCTACTCGGGATGGGAGTGCGAGCACCGCTGGCCGGTGATCGCCAACATGGTCGGCTTCCGCAACGCCACCGAGGGCACCGGCGTCAGCAACTGGTACGACAACGGCAACAACCACATCGCCTTCAGCCGCACCGGCAGGGGCTACCTCACCCTCAACGACGAGGACTACGCGATCACCGGTCGCTCGTACTACACCGGGCTGCCGGCCGGCCGCTACTGCGACGTCATCCACGGCACCTTCAGCAACGGCACGTGCAGCGGGCCGGTGATCACCGTGGACGGGAACGGCTGGTTCTCCGCCACCGTCCCCGCCAAGGACGGGATCGCCATCCACGTGGGCGCGCGCCTGAGCTGACCGGGCAGGTGCCAGCGGGCCCCCGCCGACCGGAGCGATCACCGGCCGGCGGGGGCCGTTCCCCACCACGTCGTGGCGCCGTTCCACCCATCCCGCCGCCGACGGCGATTACACTCCCAATGTGGCGTTTGACCGATTCGAGCGGCAGTGGTTGGGCGGTGTGTTGGGCGTGGCCGTGCTGCTGGCCGGCGCGGGCTTCACCGGCTACGCGCTGACCCCGACACCCGCGCCCCCACGATCCGCCCTTCCGGCACCCGTGGCCTCCGCCGACGTCGTCGCCCCGACCGGGGCGCCCACGCAGCCCGTCGCGCCCGCCGCGCCCGCTCCCGACGGGCTGCCCGAGATCACCTACGATCCCGCGCCGGACGGCTTCCCCGCCGACCCGGACACCCTGAGCACCACACCGCTGACCGAGGGCCTGCGCCCCACCCGCCGGCTCGCCGCGTACGACGCGCCGGGCGGCCGACCCCTGGCCTTCCTCATGCCCACCATCAGCGGGGTGGACCTGACCGTGCCGGTCGCGCGGCGCGACGCCGGCTGGACGGCGGTGCTGCTGCCGTCGGCGAACCGCCGGCTGGCCTGGCTGCCGCCCGGTGGCTTCACCACCGTTGCGCTGCGCGACCAGCTCGTGATCGAACGGGTGCCGCACCGGATCACCTGGTACCGGGCCGGGCGGGCCATCCGCTCCTGGAAGGTCAGCCTCGGCCAGCGCGGACAGGAGACCCCGCTCGGGCGGACCTTCATCCTCGGCCGGACCCCGCCGCCGGAGAGCGTCTACGGCGGGGTCGACATCTTCGCCCTCGGCGCCGTGCCCGACGACCCGGACGCCGTGCCGGCGGGCCTGCGCGGCGCGCACATCGGCATCCACACCTGGCACCACGACGGGGAACTGGGCCGCGACACCACCAACGGCTGCATCCGGCTGACCCCCGGCGGGCAGCGGGAACTGCTCGCGGAGCTGCGCGACGGCACCCCCGTGGTCGTCGTCGACGCGCTCCCCGCCCCGCCCCCGACCGCCTGAATCCCGACCGCGTACGGCCGAGACCGCCCCACCGAGCGGGACGGGCGCCCGTCAGCCGTGGTCAGCGGTCTTTGGCGCGGTCGGATGCGCGCCGCGAGTACGCTGACCTTCGCCCCTGGCATGAGATCAGGCTGCGGGGGTATGACGGGAACATGAGGGCGAGTTTCCGGCTTGGCCGGATCGCGGGCGTACCCGTCGGCGTCAACTGGAGTGTCCTGGTCATCTTCCTGCTGATCGCGTGGGGGCTGTCGGCCGGTCAGTTCCCCCGCTCGTACCCCGATCAGCCGGTCGTCTTCTACGTGCTCGCCGGGCTCGCGGCGGCCGTGGTGTTCTTCCTCGGCCTGCTCGCCCACGAGGTGTCGCACGCGGTGGTCGCCAAACGCAACGGCCTCGCCGTCGAGGGGATCACCCTGTGGCTGTTCGGCGGCGTCGCCGAACTGCGGGGCGAGGCGAGGGATCCGGGCGCGGAGCTGCGCATCGCGGGGATCGGCCCGCTGGTCAGCCTCGTCATCGGGGTGTTCTTCGGCGGGGTGGCGGTGGTGCTCGCCGCAGCCGGCGTCGAGGGGCTGCTGCTCGGCGCGCTGGCCTGGCTCGCCGGCATCAACATCCTGCTGGCGGTGTTCAACATCCTGCCGGCCGCGCCGCTGGACGGCGGACGGCTGCTGCGCGCGGCGGTCTGGAAGGCCACCGGCGACCGGACGAAGGCATCGGTGGTCGCGGCCCGCGCCGGTCGGGTGCTCGGCGCGCTGCTGATCGGTCTGGGTCTGTGGCAGTTCCTGGTCGGCGCCGGCTTCGGCGGGCTGTGGCTGGCCCTGATCGGCTGGTTCCTGATCGGCGCCGCCGGCATCGAGGAGCGGCAGGCCCGGATGGGCAGCGCGCTGCGCGGCGTGCGGGTCGGCGACGTCATGACGCCGCAGCCGCAGACCGCTTCCGGCGAGCTGACGGTGGCCGACTTCGTGGACAACTACCTGTTCGCGTACCGACACTCGGCCCTGCCGCTGACCGAGCAGGGACGGCCGGTCGGCCTGGTCACCCTCGACCGGGTACGCGGGGTGCCGACCGAGCAGCGCGGCACGACGACCCTGTCGACGGTGGCCTGCCGGGCGGACGAACTGGTGCTGGCCTCCCCCGACGAGCAGCTCACCGACCTGCTCCCCCGGCTCAGCGAGTGCACCGACGGGCGGGCCCTCGTCGTGGTCGACGGCCGGCTGGTCGGCATCGTCTCGCCCAGCGACATCAGCCGGGCGGTGCAGCGCGGCAGCCTGCGCGACCAGCTCGACGCGGGCCGCCTCGACGCGGGCCGCTGAGCGGCCCAGCCCGCGGCACCGACCGACCGGGCAGGGCCGCCCACCAGTGCCGGGGATGCGCGGGGCGGCGCGGTCAGCGGGGCAGGTGGCGGTCCAGTTCGGCGGTGGCGAACACCCCGTTCGGGTCGAGGCGACGCCGCAGGGCACGGAAGTCGTCCCACCGGGGATAGGACGCGGCGAGGGCCGCCGCGTCCACGCCGAACACCTTGCCCCAGTGCGGGCGCGGGTGAAACGGCGCGAGCACCCGCTCCACCTCGGCCACGACCGGCAGCACCCGGGCGGCGTCGGCGATCCAGGTGAAGTGCACCGCGAGGCTGTCCCGGTCGTGGTTCGGGCTGAGCCACAGCGGGTCGGCGGCGACGGTACGCAGCTCGCTGACCTGGAGAACCGGCGTGATCAGGTGGGCGACGCCGTCGAGAGCGGCGAGTGCCCCGGCGGCCTTCGCGCGGGGCAGGTGGTACTCCGACTGGAGTTCCTCGCCGCTGCTGGGCGTGAAGCCGAGCCGGAAGTGCGGAAGCCGCTCGTGCCAGGGGCCGGGCTCGCCTAGCTGTGCGGTGCAGTTCTGCGCCGGCATGCCGGGCACCGGGTGACACGGCCCCTCGGCCGCCCTGGTGCCGAGCCAGTCCGCCGGGGGCGGGGGCTGGTCCGCGAGCTGCTTGCGCCAGACCTGGGTGCCGCGCGCCCCCCGCCAGTCGGTGAAGACGCTGACGCTGTACGCCGAGGCGAACGCCTCGTCCAACGCCGGACGGGGCAGGCCCAGGCACACGTACTGCCGCAGGTCGTACGTGGGCACCACGTCCAGGGTGACCCGGGTGACCACGCCCAGCGCGCCGAGGGAGACCACCATGCCGGCGAAGTCGGGGGTGCCCCGGTCGACGGTCAGCAGGTCGCCGTCGGCGGTGACCAGTTCCAGCCCGGTCACGGCGCTGGCGAGGTTGCCCGTGGCGTCCCCGGAGCCGTGGGTGCCGGTGGCGACGGCCCCGGCGACCGAGATGTGCGGCAGGGACGCCAGGGCGGGCAGCGCCCAGCCCCGCGCGTGCAGCCAGGTGGCCAGGTCGCCGTAACGAATCGCGGCGGGCACGTCGACGGTGCGCCGGTCCTCGTCGAGGCGCACCTGCCCGGGCAGCCCCGCGAGGGACACCAGATCGCCGTCGGTGTCGCCGAGCCGGTTGAAGGAGTGCCCGGTGCCGACGACGCGAAGCCGGTCGCTGCCGGCCACCAACCGGCGCAGCTCGTCCACGGCGGAGGGCCGGTGGTACGCCCGGGCGGCGTACCGGACGTTGCCGGCCCAGTTGGTGGGCGGCATCGCGGGCGCGGTGGGGTGGGATGGCGGCACGGGTACCCCTTCGATCGGCGGCGGTTAGCGTCGGCCTCGTCGGGGAACCCTACGCCGATGAGCAGCTACCGCGATCCCGCCCTCCGGGGCGACGTGTACCCCTCCGAGGAGGAGATCGACCCGGCTGGTGCGACCACCCCCGGCCCGCAGCCGACGCCGGCCCCGTCGCCCGCGCCGACTCCGGTGCCGACTCCCGGCCCGCCGCCACGGCTGACCGGGGACGGTCGAACGTGAGCCGCTGACGCGCCCGGCACCGACCGCACGGTCGCGCCGCCGTCAGAGCTGGGGCATCACCTCGGTGGCGACCAGGTCCAGGTGGTCCAGGTCAGCCAGGTCGAGCACCTGGAGGTAGAGCCGGCGGCTGCCGATCCCGGCGTACCTGCCGATCGTGTCGACGACCTCGGCGGGCGTGCCGGCCAGCCCGTTCTCGCGCAGCTCGGCGGGCTCCCGGCCGATGGCGGCGGCCCGGCGGGCCACCTCGGCGTCGTCCCGGCCGCAGCACAGCACCAGGGCGTTGGACCACATCAGCTCGGCCGGATCCCGGTCGATGGCGGCGCAGGCGGCGCGGACCCGCTCGAACTGGGCGGCGGAGTCCGCGAGAGAGGCGAAGGGCAGGTTGAACTCGTCGGCGTACCGGGCCGCGAGCCGGGGCGTGCGCCGGGGGCCCATGCCGCCGAGCAGGATGGGCGGGCCGGGCTGCTGCACCGGCTTGGGCAGGGCCGGCGATCCCGTCACCGGGTAGTAGCGCCCGGCGAAGTCGAAGTTCTCCCCCACCGGGGTCCGCCACAGCCCGGTGATGACGGCTAGCTGCTCCTCGAGGCGGTCGAACCGCTCCCCCAGTGACGGGAACGGGATGCCGTACGCCTCGTGCTCCTCGGCGTACCAGCCGGTGCCGATGCCCAGTTCGACCCGGCCGCCGCTCATCTGGTCCACCTGCGCGACGGTGATCGCCAGGGGGCCGGGCAGCCGGAACGTGGCCGCGCTCATCAGCGTCCCGAGCCGGATCGTGCGGGTGTCACGGGCCAGCCCGGCCAGCGTGGTCCACGCGTCGGTGGGGCCGGGCTGGCCGCTCACCGAGCCCATCCTGAGGTAGTGGTCCGAGCGGAAGAAGGCGTCGTAGCCCGTCTCCTCGGCACGGCGGGCCACGGCGAGCAGGTCGTCGTAGGTGGCGCCCTGCTGGGGTTCGGTGAAGATCCGCAGTTCCATGTGGTCGAGCATATGGACAACGGTCAGGGCGTCGCGCGCCGAATGGCGAGGTAGCTGAGCACGGCGAGCGGCAGGGTGAGCAACGCCGGCCAGCCCACCAGCAGGGCCGCGCCGGACTGGTCGGCGAACCAGCCGCCGACCGCCGGCCACCAGCCCCGCCAGGTGGCGAGTACGGCGAGCCCGCCGAACCCGACCAGCGCGACCGTGCTCAGGGTGAGCATGCCGTTCACCCCCCAGCGCTTGAAGACCAGGGCGATGGCGATGCCGAGAAAGCCGAGCAGCAGGAACGGGACCGCGAAGGCGAGGAACCGCAGCGCCGGGTTCTCCACCCAGCCGAACGGCAGGCCGAAGAAGCGCAGGCCGATGCCCCAGCCGTTGGTGGCCTGCTCGACGAGCGTCAGCAGGTAGAGCACCGCCGCGTAACTGATCGCCTGACCGACGAGCTGAAGCACGTTGCCGAGGTAGAAGCTGCGGCGCGTGATGCCCAACCCGATGGCGAACGGGAACTCCTGGGTGATCGAGCTGACGCAGGCAACGAACATCACGACATAGATGCTGGCCAGTCCCCCGGTGATCGGTTGCCCGGCGCCGGTGGGCTCGTTGATGGTGGCGAACAGCGCCAGGTTGATGAGGAAGCTGAGGGCCAGGATCCCCCAGGGCCAGCCGACCACGCCGGGCCAGGCGACGAACTGGAGCCGGGCGACCGTCAGGGCACGGTTCATCGGACAGCCTCCTCGTTGGTCGCGCCGACGCCCGGTGCGTGGCCGTGGTGCGACGTGGTCAGACGGACGACGATGTCCTGGAGCGAGGCCGCTTCGAGGCCGAGGCCCAGGGACCGGGCGCGGTCGTGGTCGGGCGGGCCGAAGTCACCGCGTACGGTGGCTCGGGCGGTTCCACCGAGGAGCACCCGGTGCAGTTCGGTGCAGGTACGGGCGAACTCGTCCACCTTCGCGACGGGGCCGGAGACGGTGACCACCTGGCCGCGCAACGCCTCCGCCTCGACGTCGAGCAGCAGCCGACCCTGGTCGATCAGGAGCACGTGCTCGATCAGGTCGCTGACCTCGTCGATGAGGTGGGTCGACAGCACGATCGTGCGGGGGTGTTCGAGGTAGTCGGCCAGCAGGCGGTCGTAGAAGAGCTGCCGGGCGACGGCGTCCAGGCCGAGGTAGGGCTCGTCGAAGAAGGTCAGCGGGGCCCGCGAGGCGAGGCCGACGATGATGCCGAGCGCGGAGAGCATGCCCCGGGAGAGCTTGCGGACGTTGCGTTGCCGCGGCAGGCGGAACTCGTCGACCAACCGCTGGGCGAACTCCTCGTCCCAGTCCGGGTGGGCCAGGTCGGCAGCCCGCAGGACGTGCGCCACCCGCAGGTGCGACGGGTAGGTCTGGCTCTCCTTGATGAAGGAGGTCCGGGCGAGCACGCGCTCGTTCTCGTACGGGTGCTGGCCGAAGACGCAGACGTCCCCGCTGGTGGCGAAGTTCTGTGCGGTGAGAACCTGCATCAGGGTGGTCTTGCCGGCGCCGTTGCGCCCCAGCAGGCCGTAGATCCGGTTCTCGGTCAGCGAGAAGCTGACCCCGTCCAGCGCGGTGACGTCCCGGTACCGTTTCGTGAGGTCGGTGACGGTGACCACCGGGCTCATCAGCTCTCCTCCCAGCCGTCGATCATGTTCTTGAGTTCCGCCGGGTCGATGCCGAGCTTGCGCGCCTCCACCAGCAACGGTCGGACGTACTGCCGGGCGAACTCGTCACGGCGCCGGCCGCGCAGCTTCGCACGGGCGCCGGGAGAGACGAACATGCCGATTCCTCGCTTCTTGTAGAGAGTTCCGTCGTCGACCAGCTTGTTGACCCCCTTCGCGGCGGTCGCGGGGTTGATCCGGTGGAAGGCCGCCAACTCGTTGGTCGAGGGCACCTGGCTCTCCTCGGGTAGCGCCCCGTCGAGGATCGAGTTCTCCAGCAGCTCCGCGATCTGGAGGAAGATCGGCCGGCCTTCCTCCATCACGCCAGCCGTCCCGACCCGCCGCCAGGGTTCGTCGGTTCATTACTCATGTAACTAACCATGCAACCCTGGTGGCCCCGCTGTCAAGGCACAAGCGTGGGCGGGCCCGACCTGGGTCGGCCCCGCCCACGCCACGCCCGCCCGGTCCGGGCTCGCCCCGGCCCGGGCGGGCGTGCGAACTCAGACGTACGGTCGCCGCAGGTACGCGGCCCGCAGCGCCGCCAGGCCGATCGCCTTCGGCGACAGGGTGCCCCAGCCGGAGTTGAAGTAGTTCGTCCGCGCGATCCGCGGCCCGCGCTCGGCGTTGAGCGCCACGATCGCCGCCGGCACCGTGGCGATCCAGCCGGCCTGGTCGGGGACCTCGGCCGCCCGTACGCCCCACTCGGCGATCAGCACCGGGCGCGACAGGGCCACCGGGCCGAGGTCGGCCACCGCCCAGTCCTTCGTACGCCGGAAGCGGGCCAGGGCGGTGTGGGTGGCGCTGGTGGCGTAGACGTTCCACTGGAGAAAGTCGAGCCTGGTCATCAGCGCCTCGGGGTGGGTGCGCCGGTAGCAGGCCCGGTCGAAGCCGCCGACGCCGACCGAGAAGGTGGAGCCCTGCGGCAGTTCCTTGCTCTTGAACCAGTTCACGATGTATGTCACCGCCTGCACCGCGCGGGCGTCGGACTCGGCCCAGGTGTACGCCTTGCCGGCCTCGGTGGTGCCGAACTCGTGGTCGGTGTCCAGTTCGGAGGCGAGCTGGATGTTCACCCCGAAGCCCAGCGTCCGGTACTGCGCCAGCGCGCGGGCGAACAGCCCGTCGCACTGCCCGGCGAGCACCTGCCCGTACCCGTAGGCCTTCGGCCAGACGGTGCCCGGCCGCTGTTGGATGGTCATGGCGGGGGCCGGGACGGTGTAGGTCACCCCGTCGACGGTGAAGGTCTGCGGCCCGGCGTCGGGGGCGCCGTAGTGCTTGAGTTCCAGCACCATGTTCATCTGGACGCCCAGCCGGCCCAGGGTGATCAGCCACGGCCGGCGGTAGCCGGGGAAGACGTACCCGTCGGCGAAGCTGCGGTACTGGGTGAGCGAGCGGAAGTTCCCACCGGCCATGTCCGCGGTGGGATCGGCGCCCCCGGACAGGTAGTAGCCGCCGAGCACCGGCGACTGGACGCTGTAGTCGGCGGTGGCGGTGGCGGTGTGCCCACCCGAGTCACGCACCGTCACCGTGACCCGGGGCATCAGGCCACCGCCCGATAGACGGCCACGGCGCCGTTGTCGGAGATCCGGGTCCAGGTGCGGCCGGAGTCGTCGGTGACGGTGAGGGTGAGCGGGTCGATCACGGCGGTGACCTGCACCGGTGCGCTGCTGCTGCCGTGGACGTCGGTGACCACGAGGGTCACGCTCATCGGCTGCGTGTCGGCGTCGCCGTAGAGGGCGGTGAGGGTCATCGGCTGGCCGGGTTCGTAGATCGCGGCGTCGAGGGCGGCGGTCACGGTGGGAGCGGCCATGGCCTGCTCCTTCCTGGTGGTTCGCCGGGGGCGGCGGATGGGCCGCCACCCGGGGTGCGGGCTCGACGACCGGGGCGGCGCGCCGGTGCGACCGACTCCGGTCAGGAGTACGACCCGACGTCGGTGTCGGGTACGGGAGGAGGTGCGTGGCCCGCTAGCCGCAATCCCTCCACCTGCTACAACAGTGCGGTGTCCACCGACCGGTCGTCTTGTCCGTCATCAGACGGCATATCGGTCACGTAGGTGATTGCGGTAAACAACCAGAGTGCGCAGGATGCCCGTCGGGCCGCGCACCGTCGACGAGGAGCGTCGTGAAGTACCTGATGTTGATCTACGGCAACGAACAGGTCTGGAACAGCCTTCCGGCCGCCGACCTGACGACCCTCATCGGCGAGGTCGACGCATTCAACGAGGCACTGCGAGCCAGCGGCGAGCTGGTGGACAGCCAGGGCCTGGTGCCCCGTCCCCGCGCGGTGCGGATCGTGGGCGACGCGCCGGTGGTCACCGATGGGCCCTACCTGGAGGCGAAGGAGTACGTGGGCTCGTACTTCGTGGTGGACGTCGACAGCGAACAGCGGGCGCTGGAGATCGCCCGGTCGTACCCGGGACTGCGCTTCGCCCCGAGTGCGGGCGGTGGACTGGAGATGTGGCCACTGATGGGCGGGGGCGTCGACTGAGCGCGGTCGACCCGGTGGGCGACCTGCTGCGGGAACTCGCGCCCCGGGTGCTCGGCCCACTGGCCCGTCGCCACCGCGACTTCGCCCGCGCGGAGGACGCCGTGGCCGAGGCGGTGGTCGACGCCGTCGAGGCGTGGCGGCACGGCGGCGTGCCCGAACATCCCCTGGGCTGGCTGCGCACCGTCGCCGCCCGGCGTTACGTCGACCAGGTCCGCGCCGACACGGCCCGGCGACGCCGCGAACTGGCCCTGCTCGACGCCACCCCGCGCGATGCGCTGGTCGCACCGCCGCCCGACGCCGAACCCACCCGCGACGACCTGCTGGAGCTGCTGTTCCTGTGCTGCCACCCGGCGCTCGGGCCGGCCGCCCAACTCGCGCTGACCCTGCGCGCCGTGGCCGGGCTGACCACGGCGCAGATCGCGGCGGCATTCCTGGTGCCCGAGGCGACCATGGGGCAGCGGATCGTCCGGGCCAAGCAACGCCTACGGGAGGCCGGGGCCCGGTTCACCCCGCCCCCGCCGGCCGAACGCGCGGCGCGGCTCACCGTGGTGCTGCACGTGCTGTACCTGCTGTTCAACGAGGGTTACGCGGCCAGCGGCGGCCCGCGCCTGCACCGGGTGGACCTGACCGGCCAGGCGCTGCGCCTGACCCGTCGCCTGCACGACCGGCTGCCCGACTCCGGTGAGGTGACGGGCCTGCTCGCGCTGATGCTGCTGACGGAGGCGCGGGCCGCGACGCGTACCGGGCCGGACGGCGAGCTGGTGCCGCTGACCGAACAGGATCGCAGCCGCTGGAACCGGGCCGCGATCGCCGAGGGGACGGCACTGCTCACCGGCAGCCTGTCCACCGCACCGCTGGGGCCGTACCAGGTGCAGGCCGCCATCGCCGCCGTGCACGCGGAGGCACCGACGGCACCGGCCACCGACTGGGCCCAGATCCTGGCCCTGTACGAGCTGCTGGAATGTCTCGCACCCAACCCCGTGGTCACGCTCAACCGGGCCGTGGCGGTGGGCGAGGTGCACGGCCCCACGGCCGGCCTGGCCCTTCTTGACGAGGTGGCGGCGGGGCCGCTCGCCGGGCACCACCGGCTGCTGGCCGTCCGCGCCCACCTGCTGGAGCAGGCCGGCGAGCGCGCGGCTGCCGCAGCGGCCTGGCGGGGAGCCGCCCGCCAGGCCGGCAGCGTCCCCGAGCAGCGGCACCTGCTGCGCCGCGCCGCCCACTGCGAGTGACCGGCATCACATCCTGGTCCGGTCGAAGCACGCCGGCCGGCACCGATCCCACCCGTGTACGGCTCCCGGACGGGTGCCGCCGGACGGAACGGAGACGGGACATGACCAGGGTGACCGCGCAACTGTCGGTGTCGCTCGACGGGTACTACGCCGGCCCCCGGCACAACGGTGCCGGCGACTGGGTGGCCTCGGCCGAGAGCGCCGGGTTCTTCCGGGTCACCCGGTGGGCCACCGACGCGATGGCGTGGCGCGAGCGGCAGGGCTTCACCGGCGGTCTGCGGGACACGAACTCCGAGGTGGTCGCCGAGTCGTTCGAGACGGCCGGCGCGTACGTGATGGGACGCCGGATGGCCGACGGCGGCGAGGTGCCCTGGGGCGACGAACCGCCGTTCCGCGCCCCGGTCTTCGTGGTCACCCACCGCCCCCGGCCCACCCTGCTACGCGGGGGCGGCACCAGCTTCACCTACGTGACCGAGGGGGTGGCCGCCGCCGTCGACCGGGCGCGGGCGGCGGCAGGCGACCGAGACGTGGCGGTGGCCGGGGGCGGCAGCCTCGTCCGCCAGGTGCTCGTCGCCGGCCTGCTCGACGAGCTTGAGCTGCACGTGGTGCCGGTGCTCCTCGGCGCCGGGCTGAGCCTGTTCGACGGCGGCCTGGGCCTCGGCGCGTTCGACGCGATCGAGCTGAGCCCGGCCCGGGTGCTGCACACGCCGCAGGTCACCCACATCCGGTACGCCGTCCACGGCCGCGCCCCGCTGGTGTTCGACGACCGCGGCAGCGGCGGCGGCCCGACCACCGCGGTCGACTGACCGCCGGACGGCCCCCGCGCCGCGCCCCGGCGGTCAGCGGCTCACCACGGCTCGGGGACGTTCAGCGGAAGGCAGCGCTGCGTGCCGGGCACCGGCTGGTAGCAGGCCGACGCCTCCAGGTTGCCGGTGTGGTCGAACCTCGTGAAGGACCTGCTGCCGCCGTTGACGCAGGTGCCGCCGCTGACGGCCGTCCCACCGGTGACCTTGGCGGTGGCGCACCCGACCGTGTCGACGGTCTTCTGCACCGTGTTCACCGACGACCGCTCGTCGAACGACTGGTGCGCGCCGTAGCCGACGAGCCGCACCCCGGGCCGGGTCACCGTGTACTGGAACGCGGTCGGCGTGTAGTACGACCAGCTCGCCCCGGTGCCGACGGTCCGCAGCTGCGGGTCGGCGGCAGAGCCGGGGATGTAGAGGTGGTGGCCCTTGTCGTGGGTGGAGGTGCCCTGGACCATCCGGTAGACGATCACCAGTAGACCCTGGCTGTAGCTTCCCGTGGCGTACGTCAGGAAGCTGCCGTTGCCGCAGGTGGTGCGATCGGCCACGTAGCCCACCCCGTACGCGTAGAGCATCACCCGGGCGCAGCGCCCGTCGTCGGCGGTGTCCTCGATCGAGCCGACCGTGGTCGAGGTGCCGGAGTTGTCGGTGGCGTAACCGGTCAGCCGCACGCCGGGCAGGGTGCCCGAGTACTGGTATGCGGTCGGCTGGTAGTAGCTCCACGAGGCCGACCAGCCGCTACCCGTGGGCAGGGCCAGTGCGGGTGAGGCGGGCAGCAGCGCGGCCACGGCCGCGACCAGGACGGCGAGCAGAGCCGCCCCGGTCGTACGCCGTCCATGGTGGATTGCCATTGGTCCTCCCCTTCCGACGCGCGGAACACCCGGCGTCAGGGACGACAGTGGCGCACCGCCGGCTCGAAGGGGCGTCTCAGTCCCCTACAGGACATGTCGGATGCCCGCCGACTGCCCGGCTCGGCGCGCCCGAGCCACCCACTTGCCCGGGCCGCCCCTTGCCCGGGCCGCCCGACGGGTGCCGGCTCTCGGAGCAACCTCAGGACGGGGGCGACTGCCGCTCGCGGGGGCGGGCGCGCAGGTGGGCGCGTTCGCCCTGCCGGCCGAACAGGCTGAGGAACTCCACGGGCCGGCCGTCGGCGGCACCGAACCAGTGCGGGATCCGGGTGTCGAACTCGGCCGCCTCGCCGGGCGACATGACGAGGTCGTGCTCCCCGAGGACGACCCGTAGCCGCCCGTCGAGGACGTAGAGCCACTCGTACCCCTCGTGGGTCTTCGGATCGGGCTCACGCGGCCGGTCACTGCCCGGGATGATCAGCTTGTACGCCTGGATGCCGCCGGCCCGCCGGGTCAGCGGGAGCATGGTCATGCCATGGCGGGTGACGGGGCGCAGGTGCACCCGGGGGTCGCCGGTGGGCGGGGCACCCACCAGTTCGTCGAGGGTGACACCGTGGGCGCGGGCCAGCGGCAGCAGCAGTTCGAGGGTGGGCCGGCGGGTGCCGGACTCCAGCCGGGACAGGGTGCTGACCGAGACGCCGGTCTCCGTGGACAGGTCGGCCAGCGTGGTCCCCCGCTGCCGGCGCAGGTCGCGCAGGCGGGGGCCGACCGCGTCGAGCGCCTGGTCGAGGTCGTCGTCCATCCCGTCAGTTTGCCAGAACAGCAAGGGAACTTGCCATCCGGTGGCAACGGCCGACCTGGGGGCAGCTCCGCCACGGCCTTGCGGACGATCTCGACGGCCCGGCCGGCCCACCACTGTTCTGCGAGCGGACGACCGGGGTCAGGCCGTTCGACACGACCAGACCGTCCAACACGGCCAGGGTGACAACAAATAGATGGTTTGCGATGATGGGAGCGCTCCCGAGGCGTGTTCGTACTGATGGCCGATCCTGCCCGGTCGACCAACCTCATCGACGAACCCGAGCTCGGCCAGCTCCAGCGCTCGATTCCGACGAGAAGGAACAACTATGAGTTCGAGAGTAAGGAAGGCCGGGCTCGCACTCCTTGCCGCCACCCTGACCTTCGCCGGCACCGTTTACGGCGTGACCAGGTCGGCCTCGGCCGACGTCGTGGCCCAGCAGAACGCTTCACAGCTGGTAGCCGACATGGGTGCCGGCTGGAACCTGGGCAACACGCTCGAGGCCAACAACAACGGCATCCCCAGCGAGACGGCGTGGGGAAACCCGGTCGTGACGCAGGCCCTCATCGACCGGGTGCGAGCGTCGGGATTCAAGACGATCCGGATCCCGGTCTCCTACCTGGGGCACATCGGGGCCGGCCCGAACTACACGATCAACGCCGCCTGGCTGAACCGGATCCAGGAAGTCGTCGACTACGCCCACAGCCGGGGCCTGTATGTGCTGATCAACATGCACGGCGACGGGTACAAGACCGTCACCGGGTCCTGGCTGATCTGCGATGCGGCCGACCAGGCGACGATCAAGGACAAGTACCAGAAGGTCTGGCGACAGGTGGCGACCAGGTTCCAGAGCTACAACGACCGCCTCATCTTCGAGTCCATGAACGAGAACTTCGACGGGCAGTACGGCAACCCGACCCAGCCGTGCTACTCGAACATCAACGCGTACAACCAGATCTTCGTGGACACCGTGCGCCGGACCGGCGGCAACAACGCGTCCCGGTGGCTGCTGGTGCCCGGCTGGAACACGAACATCGACCACACCGTGGGCAGCGGATTCGTGCTTCCCACCGACCACAACCGGTCGTCGGCCATCCCTGCCAACGAGCAGCGGATCATGATCTCCGTGCATTACTACGACCCGTGGGACTTCGCGGGACAGGAAGACGGCACCATCACGCAGTGGGGCGCGGGCACGACGAACCCAGCGAAGAGGTCGGTCTGGGGACAGGAGGACTTCCTGGACGGGCAGATGAAGAAGATGTACGACACGTTCGTCACGCGCGGATACCCGGTATTCGTCGGTGAGTACGGCTCGATCGACAAGACGACGTACGACTCCGCGAGCAACCGCTACCGCGCGGACTACGCACGCGCCGTGGTGGCGACCGCCAAGAAGTACGGCGCAGCCACCGCCTACTGGGACAACGGCTGGAACGGGCAGCACGGCTTCGGCCTGTTCAACCGCAACTCCGCCACGGTGACCCAGCAGGGCATCATCAACGCCATCATGAGCGCCGTCGGCGGCAGCCAACCCACCACCCCGCCGACGACCCCACCCACCACGCCGCCGCCCACCACCACGCCGCCGACCACCCCGCCGCCCACCAGCCCGGGCGGCACCGGCGCCTGCCGGGTCAGCAGCGCGGTCAACGCGTGGAACACCGGCCTGACCAACAGCATCACCATCACCAACACCGGCACCGCCGCCATCAACGGCTGGGCTCTGGCCTTCACTCTGGCCGCCGGACAGACCATCGTCTCCGGGTGGAGCGCCAGCTACGCCCCGACCAGCGGCACGGTGACCGCAACCAACGCCAGCTACAACGGCACTCTCCCGCCGGGCGGCTCGGCCACCATCGGCTACCAGGCCAGCCACAACGGCAACGCCGCCGCCCCCACCGCATTCCGACTCAACGGCACTCCCTGCAACTGACCCACCACGACGGGGCCGACAGGCCGGGGCCGGCGAAGCGGCCCCGGCCCGTCGTGCGCTGCGGCCTATCGAGCAGGCCGAACAGCCCGTGGTGAGGCTCGTACGCAGCCAGGTGAGCACCGCCGCCGTCGCCACGAACACCGCTGTGTGGACGGTGGGTCACCGCTCTGCCCCGAACCCCCGGCCGGGCAGGCCGGCCGGTTTGGCGACTGCCCGACGAGGAGAGCCGCTCAGGTTCCGGCATCACGCGCAGTCCGCCCAGTCGGAATATTGCGGGGGTAAATCGGATCAAGTAACGTCACCGATCGTGAACACCGGACCGGCTCTACGCCACGCACGGATTGGCGACCCGGTGGAGGGCTGATCGCACGGCGGGTGCGGAGAGGGCACCCCCCAGATTCGGCACGTGGACCTCCCTGCGGCCTCGCACCACAGGTCCCTGTTTCGTGTCGAGCGCAGCGAGGTCAGCCGAATGACAGTCAGGTTCAACCACACCATCATCGCCGTCAAGGATCGCAACGAGTCGGCTCGGTTCTTTCGAGAGTTGTTGGAACTCCCGGAAGCACCGTCCTGGGGCGTGTTCACCAACATTCAGCTCACCGACGGCGTGCTGCTTCAGTTCGCCGAGCCACCGGTGGAGATTCAGATGCAGCACTACGCTTTCCTGATCGACGATGACCTTTTCGATCGGGCGTATCAGCGGCTGTGTGATCAGGGCATCGAGCACTGGGCCGATCCACAGATGCGACGACCCGGCGAGATCAACAACGAGCACGGCGGCCGAGGCGTCTACTTCAAGGATCCGGCCGGCCATGCCATCGAGCTGATCACCCGCCCGTACCTGTAATCCCAAGAAGTAGTTCCTGGCCGGGCATCCGCAACGGGTGCTCGGTCAGCGAACCAAGGTGACGCTTCGGGCCAACTGGATGTGGCGGTTACCCGAACCGTTCCGCCAGATGCGCTGCGGGCTGGAGAACGGACGCCCGGAGGACGCGACCTTTTGCAGGCGGCGAGTGCCGGGAAGGTGAGGCCAGCCTCACCTCTCCCGCAAACACCTCGCTTGCACTTTGTCACCGCGCGTCACTGCGATGCGTCGCATGTCCTCAGCGGATCGCGAGTCACCCTCGAAGTCCTCCTCCATCCGGCGTCTGCTCCACGACCGGTCGGTGGCGTTCCGGCAGGTGACGTCGGGTGTCTGCGCAGTGATCACGCTGATCACCGCCTGCGGCACCTGGGGATGGGCGCAATTGCGCTCACCAGAGGATCCGGCGCAGGACAATCTGTCTGCCACGTCAGCACCGACCGCGGCCGTTCCGCCCGGGCCAGCACCATCGACCACCCTGCCGGAACCGTCGACCTTCTGCCGGAACCGTCCACGCAGCCCTCATTCGTGGCCCGGGAAACAAAGTACCTGACCACCGTGGAGCCGGTTAAGGAGTATTCCTGGTGGGGAGAGTGGACCGATGCGCCGGCGACCGTCAACAATGTCGCTTACAAACGAGCGATGGCTACCTCGACATGCGGCTACGACCTTTACCGCGAGTATCTCGTCAAGCGCCAGTACAAGTACTTTCGGGCCGATGTCGGTATCGCCGACGACACCGAGGACGCCTCTGAAACGGAGGTGCACGTCGTCAACGAGGAGGGCAGGGTTCTCGAGCGTGCCACGGTCCGCCCGGGTACGCCGGTCTCCTTCGACGTACCGATCGATGACGTGCTCCGCCTGAGGCTCCTCGTCGTGGAAGGGGCTGCTGGACTCGCACGGTGGTATGGGGCGACGCTCGCATAGTGCGATAGGTGGCCTACGTGACGGTGCGTATCCCCTTTCAGCCGTCGTCGGTCAGTCGCCGCCCCGCGTCACTCGTCCCACCGTCACCGGCAGCGTCATCAACGTCGACCAGGCGGTGATCGTCCACGGGGCTGACCACGAGGAGACCCGGGAGATCGGCGACGTCCTCACCCGCCTACGCCGGGATGGCGGAGGAACGGGACAGACACTTCCCAACACGAGGATGCCCCGTCCAACCCGGGCGGCAGGCACTTCGAAGCCACCGGTTCGCACAGTGTCTTCCCTGGTGGGGCGGACGGGACTCGAACCCGTGACCGAGGGATTATGAGTCCCCTGCTCTAACCGGCTGAGCTACCGCCCCCTGCACCGCGCCGCATCCTATCCCGCCCGGTCGATCACCGGCCAGCATCGGCACTCCGCCGTCACCTGCGCCGCGCTCGCCGCAACAGCACGATGGGCAGCGCGAGAGTAACAGTGAGCAGCCAACCGACCACGATCACACCCCACAGCCACTGCTCGTCCGCGCCGGTGGGAGTGATGAACATGCCGAGGGTCAGCAACAGCGTGAGCCCGCCGACGCCGAGGGCGGCGACGCCGCTCAGCACCATCAGCGGCACTTCCCACCAGGCCCGCTTCGGTCGGGCCAGGTGTGCACGGGCCTCCCGGACGGCACGCGGCTGCGGGATGCGCTCGGGGTCGCGCGCCGGCATGGGCACCTGCCGGTCGGCGGGCACCGCGGCATCGATCGTGGCCATGGTCCGGGGGTGCATGTCGAACAGGGTGGGCTCGATGTGCAGCACGATGGCGTCGACGCAGACGAGCTGCCGTGCGCCGTCGGGCCAGGCGAGCATGGCGGCGCAGTCGGCCCAGCGTACGGTCAACGGGCCGGAGCCGCTGACGAGGCTGATCCCGTCGGGGCCGACGATCAGCCGGCCGTCACCGTCGCGCTCGTGGTAGGTGGTGCCGGGCAGCACCGCCTCGGAGTGGGTGGGCGCGGCGGTGAAGCCCGCCCAGTCGGCGCGGGTGCCGTCGGGCACCATCAGCAGCGCCGAAGCGCACACTTCCTCGGCCACCTCGTGCAGGTCGGCCACGGTGACGGTTTTCAGTTCGGCTCGGTGCTCGTCGATGGTGAGGTTCGGCTGCCCGGTGAGCAGGTTGAAGGCGTACGACGGCAGCCGGGCCGCGTCCACCTCGGCGGTGCCGAGCACGTCCTCCCGCTTGGCGACCACGGCGTCGAGGTCGGCCTGCTCGATCCGGCCGACCCGCAGCTTCGCCAGCACGTCGACGAAACCGCCGAGCACGGCGTCCTGCTTCTCGGCGAGCGCGTCGGCGAGGGCGCGCAGGGTGGCGTACCCGTCGCCGCGGGGGTCGTACCCGGTGGTGGTGGTGTAGGACAGGCCGGCGTCCTGCCGCAGCGCCCGGAAGAGTTCGCGTTCCAGCACGTCGGCGAAGACGCCCGCGGCGGTCCGCCGCCGCACCACCGCGTCGAGCACGACGGCCCGTGAGCCGTGGACGAAGTACGCCGGGGTGTGGGGCAGGGCCGTCGAGGCCGCCGGAACGGATTGTCGGGTCCCGGCGGGCAGGCCCAGCCTGAGACCCGCGGGCACCCGGTCACCGGTGATCCACAGAACGGCGTTCTCTCTGGTGAACCATCGGGCGGCCCACTCGCGCAGGTCGTCGGCGGTGAGGCGGGCGAGCCCCCACTCGGGGTAGCTGCTGAGGCCGAAGTTCCGCGCGCCGTGCCGCCACAGGGGAATGTCGTCCAGTGGGGTGCCGCCCCGGCTGCTCCACTCGGTGCGCAGGATCTCCTTCTCGATCTCCAGCCGCCCGGTGGGCAGGTCGGAGAGGCTGGCGCAGACGGCGGTCAGGAAGCCCTTGATGTCCTGCTCGGAGCCCTGCATGTGGAAGGTGGTGAACACGGGCGCGGTGGCGCCGTTGAAGTGGTAGTCGGCCAGCCCGAGGGGGGCGAGCGCGAGGTGTTCCAGCAGGTGGGTGATGCCGGCTCGGTGGAGCGTCTCGTCGGCGGTGCCGACCCGGAAGGTGAGCCCGGCGCGCATCGGCCCGCCGGTGGGGGCCAGCAGCGTCGGCACCCCGTCGGTGTCCAGGTGTTGGATCACGGCCGCCCACCCTTCGCGTACGCCTTGTCGCGGTACTTCTGGAACTGCTTCTCGCCGTCGCCGAAGTAGCCGAACATCGACGTGTGACCGAACGGCTCCATGGCCGCGAACTGCTGGGCGGCCGACTGCCACTCCCCCATGAGGCAGAAGGCGAGGGCGAAGGTGCTGCGGGTCATCAGCCAGCCCCACGTGTGTCGGAAGTCGGGGTGCCAGATCGATCGCTGGGCGGCGGCGTGGATCTCGTCGCGTACCCGCGCACCGCACAGCAGGTCGCGTGCGGAGGCGAGGTCGCCGTGGTCGAGGGCCTGCTCCAGGTGGGCCTCGACGACCAGCACGGCGTGCGGGCCGCCGACCGGGGCGGCGTCGACGCACTCCCGGGCGAAGTCGTGCGCCCGCTCCCAGCTGCCGCTCCACTTGGGGCAGAACTGTTGCAGCAGCGAAGCCTGTGCCGGCAGGTGGTGCGGGGTGTGCGCGGCGAGGCGGTCGTAGCGGCGGCGGGCCTCGGCCTGGCCGACTTCCAGGCCGCGGGCGCTGGTGATCCGCTGCGTCCAGGCCGCCGACTCCTGCGGATGACGGGCGGTGACGTCGATGAGCACCTGTTCGGCCTGACGCAGGTGGTCGAAGAACCGGGCGAACTGCTCCCGGCTGACGTACTGCGCGCGCCGTGCCGTGCGGATTCTCCAACCTGCCTTGATCAGGTGTGCCCCGAGCATGGTGGCCGCCAGCGGATCGTCCGGGTACTCCGCGACGATCTTGCGCAGGAAGCCCTCGATGTCGGTCTCGTCGCTGACCTCGTCCACCAGGACCGTCCGGCCGTAGGGGTCCTGCGCGTCGACGAGCGCGCGCAGGGCCGGCCAGTCGCGGGCCGCAAGCGCCGCGCGGGCCTGGCCGACCTGGGGGTACGCCGCCGCGGCGTCGAAGGCGGGCGGCGGGATCGGTGCGGGCATGGCGAGGATGATAGGTGATCATCATCGAGGTGGTGATCCCCGTTTCTCACCCCCGACGCAGGTGCTCCAGCACCGCCCCGGCGGCACGCCAGCCGCTGGCCAACGCCCCTTGGATCGACGGGCTGTCCCGGTGGTCACCGGCCACGAACAGGCCCTCTCCCAACGCGACCGGCTTGCGCAGCCGCCCCTGCGGGGGTGGGGCGGCGGGCAGCGCGTCGGGGATCGACACGGTGGTCAGGTGCTCCCAGGCGGCGGTGGACCGACCGTACAGCCGGGCCAGTTCCACCCGTACGGCCGGTTCGGTCGGGGCCGTGGGGCCGACGACCGAGGTCGCGACGAGGTGCCGTCCGGCGGGGGCGTAGCTCGGCGCGGCCCGGCTGACCACCACGGTGTTGGCGACCATCCCCCGGCGGTCGCCGTCGACGAGCAGGATCGGCTCGCGCAGGGGCGGCTCGGCCGTGGCGTGGTAGTAGGTCGTGTAACCGTGCATGCGTACCCGGGGCAGGGCGGGCAGTAGCGCGCTCGCCGCAGGCGGGTCGACGGCGACCACGACCGCACGGCAGGCGACGTCGCCGCCCGGGGTGCGTACCCGGCCGGGGGCGACCTCGGCCACCGGCGTGGCCAGGTCGATCAGTTCGGCAGGCAGTGCTTCGGCGACGGCCCGGGGCAGCGCCGCCATGCCCCCGGCCGGCAGGCCGATCCGACCGCGGACGAACGAGCGCAGCACCATGGCGAGCACATGGCTGGAGGTTTCCAGTTCCCGGTCCACGAACACCCCGGACAGGAACGGACGTAGCACCTCCTCGATGATCTCGTCGGAGAGGCGGGCGCGGCGCAGCGCCGACTCGGTGGTGGTGTCGGGTGTGGTCAGCAGCCGACCGGGCGGCAGGATGGCGCAGCCGGCGGCGAGGGCGGCGAAGCGCAGCCGGTCGGCCACGGACCCGACGCCGGCCAGCGCCGTGCGGGGTGCACCCGCCGGCTCGCGCAGCGGGTTGACCAGCCGGAGCAGGTCGTGGCCCCGGCGTACGAGGACTCCGGAGGTGAAGTACCCCAGCCCGAGGCGCTCGATGTCGAGCAACGTGCCGAGGCGGGGATAGGCGGTGTTGAGCACCTGGAAGCCCCGGTCGAGCAGGTAGCCGTCGACGGTGTCGGTGGCGACCCGACCGCCGAGCCGGTCGGCGGCCTCCAGCAGCCGCCAGGGCACACCGGCCCGGTGCAACCGGCGGGCGGCGGCGAGCCCCGCCAGGCCGCCTCCGACGACCACCACCTCGGTCGCAGCGACCATTGCGCACTCCCCTCCGGGTTCGGCCGACACCCCGTGTCCGGCCCGACCAGCCCGCCCTGCACGGCCGACTCCGGATACCCACCGCCCCGGAATCGACGCGCAAACCGACGCATGATGAGTCTACGGTCACTGAGCTGGCGGGGCGGGCGACCCACCTCCCGACCGATCGGTGCAGGTCGGCCGGCCCCGCTTCGTTGCGGTCCAGGTCGACCCCCAGCGCAGCCTCCCGAGCTGAGAGCACGGACGAGGCACGGGCTCACGGGCCAGACACCGACCGGCAGCAGGAAAGAACCCGTTGCCGCCGGCGCGAGGAACGCTGCGGGAGACCGATGGCACTGACGATGCAGCGCGGGAGGATCGGAAGGCATGCACTGCCGACCTCGCCAGGACGTCGAGGGCCACAAGGGCGCGCGGTCACCAGGGCCGGGAAAGGGTTCGCATGCCGAGGGGTCGCATGCCGAGGGGTCGGAGGCCGAGACCGGTCGGGGACTGCGTCCGATGAACGACGAACGCCCGCCGGCGGTGGCCGACGGGCGTCAGGTGGTGAAGCTCCCCCGTTTGGACTCGAACCAAAAACCTGCCGGTTAACAGCCGGCTGCTCTGCCAATTGAGCTACGGGGGATCGCGCCTGCCGCCCACCGCGGATCTCTCCGGCGCTGTGCGACGGGACAAGAGTACAGGATTCCGGGGGGCAATGGTCCAGGGGGTGACCGACCCGGTTCACACCGCCCGGACATGACCAGAAAGTTGGGCAAATCGCCATCAGGGCACAGGGAGGTATGAGCGCGGAGCAGGATGGGTAGTTAGCTGCCGACAGAGGATGTAGGCGCGAACTGGTCGCACCCGGCGGGACAACCCGGCGGGACGACGGCGCGCCAGGTACGAGAGGAGCCGCCATGCGCGGAAAGATCATGTTCCTTGGCGGGCTGGCTGCGGGATTCGTCCTGGGCGCCCGTGCCGGCCGGGAGAAGTACGAGGAGCTGATGGTCCGGGGCCGCAAGGTTCTCGACCACCCGACCGTCCAGGAGGCGGCCGGCGTGGCGCAGGCCCAGGCCAACCGGCTCTACAGCGAGGGCAAGGACAAGCTCGGCCAGTCCAAGCTCGGTGAGAAGCTGAACAACGGCAACGGCAGCAAGCAGAGCCTGACGGCCGCCGACGACACGTTCGCCGGCACGCCGGCCACGGTCGGCGCGAAGTCCGGTTCCGCCTCGTCGAGCAGCTCGGGCTCGACCAGCTCGTCGGCCACCACGACGCCCCGCAGCAAGCCGTCCGGCTCGGGCACCAACGGCAGCACCGTCTGACCGTCCGCACCCTGAACGGGCCGGCCGCCACTGGCGACCGGCCCGTTTGCGTGAACGGCCCGTTTGCGTGACCGGCCCGGTCAGTCCCCGCTGCTGAAGGCGGCGTCGAAGGCCGCCGACGGGGCGTCGAAGGCGAGCCGGCGCACGAACTGCAGAGCCTCGGGGGCACCGACCAGGCGGTCCATCCCGGCGTCCTCCCACTCGATCGAGATGGGGCCGGCATAGCCGATCGCGTTCAGGGCGCGGAAGCAGTCCTCCCAGGGGACGTCGCCGTGGCCGGTGGAGACGAAGTCCCAGCCGCGCCGCATGTCCGCCCAGGGCAGGTGGGAGGCCAGCCGCCCCCGCCGACCGTCGCCCGTACGCACCTTCGCGTCCTTGCAGTCGACGTGGTAGATCCGGTCGGCGAAGTCGAAGATGAAGTTGACCGGGTCCAACTCCTGCCAGACGAAGTGCGACGGATCCCAGTTCAGCCCGAACGCGGGTCGGTGGCCCACCGCCTCCAGCGCCCGCTTCGTCGTCCAGTAGTCGTACGCGATCTCACTCGGGTGGACCTCGTGGGCGAAGCGCACCCCGACGGAGTCGAACACGTCGAGGATCGGGTTCCACCGGTCGGCGAAGTCCTGGTAACCGCGCTCGATCATCGCCGGCGGGACCGGCGGGAACATCGCCAGGGTGTGCCAGATGGACGAGCCGGTGAAGCCGACCACCGTGTCCACCCCGAGCTTCGCGGCCGCTCGGGCGGTGTCCTTCATCTCCTCGGCGGCGCGGCGGCGGACCCCCTCGGGCTCCCCGTCACCCCAGATCCGGGCGGGCAGGATGCCCTGGTGTCGTTCGTCGATCGGATGGTCGCAGACCGCCTGACCGACCAGGTGGTTGGAGATCGCGTACACGCCCAGGTGGTGCTTGGCGAGTGTCTCCCGCTTGCGCTCGACGTAGGAGTCGTCGGCGAGCGCCCGGTCGACCTCGAAGTGGTCGCCCCAGCAGGCGATCTCCAGACCGTCGTACCCCCACTCGGAGGCGAGCCGGCAGACCTCGTCGAACGGTAGATCGGCCCACTGGCCGGTGAAGAGCGTGATGGGACGCGCCATTGTCCTTCTCCCCTGTCGTCGTGATGGGGATTCCGTACGTGCGGGACCGGGGCGAGGGGTGACCGGCCGAGCCGGTGCGGCGGCGGACGGGCACGGACCGGTGGGCACGAAGACATACCTGGGCCCGGCGGGTTGCGCCTCCCGCCGGGTCACCGGCCACCTGCACGGTCGCCACCCCCACTCTATTTCCGCCGGGGCGCGTTGCGGAAGGCCCTGCACCGGTCAGGCGTCGCGGCGGCGCAGCAGCACGGTGGCGGTGCCGACGAGGGCCACCAGCCAGCCCACGAACACCGCCGCCCCGGCGCCCGGGGAGAGCAGGTCCTGGTGGGACGAGATGGACATGAACGCCTCGCCGGCGTTGGACGGCAGGTACGGCGAGACCGCGTCGGAGACGCTCTCCGGCAGCAGCGAGATCACGCCGGGCACGACCAGGAGCAGCGCCACCACGGTGGTGATCGCCCCGGCGGTGTTGCGCAGCAGCGCGCCCACGGCCATGCCGAGCACGCCCACGCCGGCCAGGTAGACCGCCGCGCCGAGCACCGCCCGCACCACGCCGTCGTCGCCGAGGGAGACGCCCTCGTCGCCGAGGAGGCCCTGGGCGCCGACGAAGGTCAGCAGGGCGGTCGGCACCAGCACCGCGAGGGAGACACCGGCGAGAACGGCGATCTTCCCGACGAGCACGGGCCAGCGCTTCGGCACCGCGGCCAGCGAGGAACGGATCATCCCGGTGGAGTACTCGCCCGCGACCAGCAACACCCCGAGGGTGCCGATCAGTAGTTGGGCGAGGTTGACGCCGCCGAGACTCGCGCCCAGCGGGTCGAGCGAGGAGGGGCCGCCGGGCGGTGCCGGCGTGCCGGGCTGCGGCGGGTTGTCCGCCAGCACGGCGGAGAAGGCCAGGCCGAGCCCGGCGAACAGGGCGACGGTGGCGATCAGCATGATCACCGACGAGCGCAACGAACGGAACTTGATCCACTCGGCGCGCACCACCCGGGCGGGGGTGACCCGCGCGTCGGCGGGGACGGTGGCGGTTGCCGGGGTCAGGGTGTCGGTGCTCATCGGGCGGTCCTTCCGGCAGCGGCGGGCTCGGCGGCGTACTCGACCGCGTCGCGGGTCAACGTCATGAACGCCTCCTCCAGCGAGGTCTGCTGGGAGGACAGTTCGTGCAGGGTGAGGCCGGCGGCGGCGGCCCGGTCGCCGATCTGCTCCCGGGTCAGCCCGGTGACCTCCAGCAGGCCGGGCTCACCGCCGGTCACCGTCACGTCCGGGCCGACCAGCAGGTCACGCAGCGTGGCCGCCTGCGGCGAGCGGACGCGTACGGTGTCCTGCGCGGCCTGCGCGACGAACTCGGCGACGGACACGTCGGCGATGAGCCGACCCCGGCCGACCACGATCAGGTGCTCGGCGGTCATCGCCATCTCGCTCATCAGGTGCGACGACACGAAGACCGTCCGGCCCTCGGCCGCGAGGCCCCGGAGCAGGTCCCGGATCCAGCGGATCCCGTCCGGGTCCAGGCCGTTGACCGGTTCGTCGAGCATCACGACCTTCGGGTCGCCGAGCAGCGCGGCGGCGATGCCGAGTCGCTGGCCCATGCCGAGGGAGAATCCGCCGGCCCGCTGGTCGGCCACCTCGTGCAGGCCGACCAGGTCGATCACCTCGTCGACGCGTCGACGGCCTATGCCGTGGGTGGCGGCCATGGCGAGCAGGTGGTTGCGGGCGGTACGGCCGGAGTGCACGGCCTTCGCCTCCAGCAGCGCGCCGATCTCCCGCAGCGGGGCGGCGTGGTCGGCGTACCGGTGGCCCCCGACGGTGACGCTGCCGGAGGTGGGGGTGTCCAGGCCGAGGATCATGCGCATGGTGGTGGACTTGCCGGCGCCGTTCGGTCCGAGGAATCCGGTGACGAGACCCGGTCGTACCTGGAAGGTCAGGTCGTCGACGGCGACCTTGTCGCCGTAGCGCTTGGTCAGGTTGGTCACATCGATCATGCGACCAACGATCGCCCGCGTAGTCGGGCCCCCGCGTCGGCCAGCGGCGGACACCTGGACGTACCGCGGGCGCGGTAGGCGGGCGCCCTCCCTACCGCGGCTGGACCAGACCGCTCCGGTACGCGATCACGACGAGCTGCGCCCGGTCCCGCGCGCCGAGCTTCGCCATCGCCCGGTTCACGTGGGTCTTCGCGGTCAGCGGGGAGACCACCAGCCGCTCGGCGATCTGCTCGTTGGACAGGCCGGTGGCGACCAGCGTGACGACCTCCCGCTCCCGCTCGGTGAGCACCCGCAACTGCTCGGGGTTGGCAGGCGGACCCGGCTCCGGCTGCGTCAGGAACCGGGCGATCAGCCCCCGGGTGGCCTTCGGCGACAACAGGGCGTCGCCGGCGGCGACGGTCCGGATGGCGTCCAGCAGCTCGGCAGGGTCGGCGCCCTTGCCGAGGAAGCCGCTGGCCCCGGCCCGCAGCGCCGCGAAGACGTACTCGTCCACCTCGAACGTGGTCAGGATCAGCACCCGTACGCCGGCCAGGGCCGGATCGGCGGTGATCTCCCGGGTGGCGGCGAGGCCGTCCAGCTCGGGCATCCGGATGTCCATCAGCACCACGTCGACGGGCGTCGCGCGGAGCTGGTCGACCGCCTCCCGACCGGTCGCCGCCTCGCCGACCACGGTCAGGTCGGGGGCGGAGTCGACGAGCACCCGGAACCCGGCGCGCAGCAGCTTCTGGTCGTCGGCCAGCAGCACGCGGATCGTCACTCGGCCACCTCCTGGGGCGCGGGCAGGTCCGCGCGTACCTGGAAACCACCGGCGGGTCGCGGGCCGGCGGTGAAGGTGCCGCCGACCGACTCGGCCCGCTCCCGCATGCCGAGCAGCCCCATGCCGCTCCCGGGCCCGGCGGGTGCGGGCGGCGGGGAGCCGACGCCGTCGTCGCGTACCTCGATGGTGAGGCCCGCGGGGTCGTAGCGCAGGCGGACCGCGACGGCCGCCCCCGGCGCGTGCCGGTGGGCGTTGGTCAGGGACTCCTGGATGATCCGGTACGCGGCCACGTCGACCGCGGTGGGCAGCGGCCGGGGCTGCCCGGCCACGGTCCAGCGCACCGGCTGCCCCGTGGCGAAGCCCTCCACCAGCGCGTCCAACCGGTTGAGGCTCGGTGCCGGCTCGACCGGCGCGTCGGTCTCCTCGTCGCGGCGCAGCACCCCGAGCACGGTGGCCAGTTCGTCCAGCACGGTGCGGCTGGCCGTGCGGACATGTCCGAGCGCCTCCTCGGCCGCGTCCGGCTGCCCGCGCAGGAGATGGCCGGCCACCCCGGCCTGCACGTTGATCAGGGCGATGTGGTGGGCGACCACGTCGTGCAGCTCGCGGGCGATGCGCAGCCGCTCCTCGGCCACGCGGCGGCGGGCCTCCTCCTCGCGGGTCTGCTCGGCGCGCAGGGCCCGCTCCTCCAGCACCGCCACGTACGCCCGCCGGCTGCGCACGGCGTCACCGGCCGCGACGGCGACGCCGAACCAGAGCAGCAGCGCCACCACCGCCGGGTCCACCCAGGAGACGCCGAGGGTGACCACGGCCGCCGCGCCGACCATGACCGCGCTGATCACGCCGGCCACGGCGGCGGTGCGCCGGTCGGTCCGGTTCGCGACGGTGTACGCGGCCAGCGCCACCGACAGCACGAACGGTCCCCGGGCCTGCTCCACCAGGATGGACAGGGCCGCCGTGCCGGTGACCACCGCGAGCACCGGCAGCGGGTGACGGCGGCGCAGCACCAGGGCGCCGCAACCGGTCAGGGAGATGAGTAGCGCGCCGACGCTCAACGGATCGCGGGGCGGCCCGCCCGGCGGGTCCACCGGCAGCAGGCTGACCACGAAGAGCAGCGCGGCCAGCGCGGCGTCACCGCCGGTCGGATGCGCCCGTACGGCCCGGCGCCACTCCGCGAGGCGTCCCATGCGATCAAGGTACGGCAGCAGCCCCGGTGCCGGCCGCTCCCCGCGGCCAACCCGACCCGGCGGAGGCAGACCGGTTGCCGGCGGGTCACGCTCGACTCGGTGCCGGTGCCCACCCACGGGGCCCCTGCCGTGGCAGGGGCCCCGTGGGTGGGAGAGAGCCGGTTTCGCCGGTGGCCTCAGATCAGGGCAGGATCCACTTCTGGTTGGCGCCGGTGTGGCAGGTCCACAGGTGCACGGCCTGGCCGTCGGCCGAGGAGTTCGCGGAGACGTCCAGACACTTGCCCGACTGCGGGTTGCGCAGGGTGCCGTCGGCCTGCGCCGACCAGTTCTGCGCACCCGTCCCGTTGCAGGTCCAGAGCTGGATCTTCGTGCCGTCCGCCGAACCACCGCCCGAGACGTCCAGACACTTGTTCAGCGCCCTGACCGTCGAGTTCGGCGTCACCGTCCACGTCTGCGCGGCGGCGCCGTTGCAGGTGTAGATCTGGATCTGCGTACCGTCGGCGGTCGCCGCGTCGCGGACGTCGAGGCACTTGCCGGCCAGGCCCTTAATCGGACCGGTGCCGGGGGTGCCCCCGCCCCCCTTCACCAGGGTGAAGTCGTCCACGTCGAAGAGCCCCGAACCCGAGCCGGTGAAGGTGAGGTAGAGGTTCTGGGTGCCCGACGGGACGGTGGACAGACTCGTCGTGACGTCGGCGAAGCTGGTCCAGCTACCCGTGTTGGGCACCGCGACCGAGCCGAGCACGGTCCCGGTGGTCGACCCGGTCCGCACCTGGATCGTGCCGCCCGGCCCGCCGGAGACGACCCGCGCCTTGAACGACGTGACGCCGGTCAGGTCGACTCCGTGGTACGCCGCCCAGTCACCCGGGTCGATGTAGCCGAGGGTCTGGCCGCCGTTGGCGCCGGCCTTGGTGAAGGGGGTGACCCCGCTCGACGAGCTGAACGACTCGGCCTGGACCGTCGTGTTCCCGGGCGGCGGTGGGTTGGATCCCAGTTCCTTGATCCGGATGTTGCGGAACGACGCGTCGTCGCCGTTGCCGTGGTTCTGGATGCCGATGTGGCCGGCCAGCGAACGCGCCGGGTTGGTGTTGGTGAAGTCGTTGATCTTCGAACCGTTGAGGAAGACCTGGAGCCGCTCTCCCTCGACCAGCAGCTCGTAGGTGTTCCACTCCCCCGGCGGGTTCAGCGCGGCGTCGCGGGCGGGGATGTCGGCGGACTTGAACGTGTACACCGACCCGGTGGTGCGGTCGGCGGCGTCGGTGGCGTCGATCTGGATCTCGTAACCGTTGTTCACCGCCGACCACGGGTCGCTCGACGGCGGGAAGCCGATGAAGACGCCCGAGTTGTCGTCCCCGGCGAGCTTCCAGTCGAGCTTGAGGGAGTAGTTGGTGAACTCCTTCGCGCTGTACCAGAGCATGCCGAGCCCGCCGACGGATGTCAGCGTGGCGTCGGAGTTGGTGAAGCTGCCCGGCCCGGCCTGCGACCAGCCGGTGGTCGAGCCGTTGTAGAGGGCGGTGTAACCGGTCTCCGCGCGGCAGTCGGCCTTGCTCCGGCCGGCCGCGTACCGGATGCCGCCGAGCAGGTGCGCGCGGAACGCCGCGTCGGAGTACGACGCCTGGGTGTGCCCGCCGCCGGTGTAGAAGGCCCGGCCGCCGCTGTAGGTCTTGCACCACGCGTGCGGGTGGTCGGCGCCCATCGAGCCGCCCGAGTACGAGCCCTCGTCGAGGGTGGCCAGGACCCGGGCGGTGGAGCGGGCGTTGGTGGTGTAGTTGTACCACTCGTCGGTGCGGTTCCAGGTCTGCGGCAGGTGGGCCGTGGCCGCGTGGGCCCGGTTCTCCACCTTGACGTTCGCCTGCTGGATCGCCGGGTGCGAGGCGAAGTACGCGCCGACCAGGTTGCCGTAGAACGACCAGTTGTACTCGGTGTCGGCGGCGGAGTGCACGCCGACGTAGCCGCCGCCGGAGCCGATGTACGACTCGAAGGCGGACTGCTGGGTGGCGTTGAGCACGTCGCCGGTGGTGTTGAGGAAGATCACCGCCTCGTACCGGGCGAGGTTGCCGGTGGTGAAGGCGGTGGCGTCCTCGGTGGCGGTGACGGTGAAGTTGTTCGCCGCGCCGAGGTCCCGGACGGCCTGGGTGCCGGCCGCGATCGAGTCGTGCCGGAAGCCGGCGGTCTTCGAGAAGACCAGCACGTCGTAGGCGGCGTCCGCCGCGCTGACGGGGCTGGCCGGGGTGGTGGTGCAGAAAAGTACGGCGAGAGCGGCGGTTGCCACCCCGAGTGCGGGTCGGAGCATTCTCATGGCAGGGTCCACTTCTGGTTGGCGCCGGTGTGGCAGGTCCACAGGTGCACGGCCTGGCCGTCGGCCGAGGAGTTCGCGGAGACGTCCAGACACTTGCCCGACTGCGGGTTGCGCAGGGTGCCGTCGGCCTGCGCCGACCAGTTCTGCGCACCCGTCCCGTTACAGGTCCAGAGCTGGATCTTCGTGCCGTCCGCCGAACCACCGCCCGAGACGTCCAGACACTTGTTCAGCGCCCTGACCGTCGAGTTCGGCGTCACCGTCCACGTCTGCGCGGCGCTGCCGTTGCAGGTGTAGATCTGGATCTGCGTACCGTCGGCGGTCGCCGCGTCGCGGACGTCGAGGCACTTGCCGGCGAGCCCCACGATCGGTCCGGTCCCGCCGCCGGAGGCCCCGGTGGTGAAGGTGAACGAGTCGATGTCGAAGAGCGCCCCGGCGCCACCGGCGAAGGTCAGGTAGAGCGTGGTGGTGCCGGCCGGCGGGCTGGAGATGGTGCCGGTGACGTTCTGGAAGGTCTCCCAGGAGCCGGTGACCGGCACGGTGGCCGAGCCGAGCACGGTTCCGGTGGCCGAGCCGGCACGGACCTGGAGGGTGCCGCCGACGCCGCCGGAGGAGACCCGGGCGGTGAACGAGGTCAGGTTGTTGATCCGGTACGGCTCGAACGCGATCCAGTCGCCGTTGTCGATGCTGCCGACGGTCTTGCCGCCCTCGGCCGTCGTCTTGCTGTACTGCGCGATGCCCGAGGAGGTCTTGTAGTGCTCGGCCTGCCGCTTCTTCGGCTGGAGGGTGTGCTGCTTGTGGGTGGTCAGCCCACCCGCGTCGGTGTACTCGGCGTCGAAGATGGCGAAGATGTTCGCCGCGTCGTCGTGCTCACCGTCGACCGGGATCGTGATCGACCCGGAGCAGCCGGTCTTCGAGGTGATCTGGTGGCCGTGGCTGTCGTGCCCGAGCACGTAGGTCATCTTGACCTTGGTGCAGTCGATGGTGCCGTCCTCCGGGTCGGTCACCGTGATGCTGAACGGCACGGTGTCCCCGTAGCTGAACAGCTGGCCGTTGCCGGGGCTGGTGATGGTCACGGTGGGCGCGGTGTTGCCGACGCCGATCTGCACGTTCGCCGTACCGGTGGCGTTCTGCGGGTCCTTGACGGTCAGCGTGACGGTGTACGTGCCGTTGGCGGTGTACGTCTTGCTCGGGTTGGCCGCCGTCGAGGTGGTGCCGTCACCGAAGTTCCACGAGTAGGTCAGGGCGCCACCCTCCGGGTCCGACGACCCGGCCGAGGAGAACTTCACGGTCAACGGGGCGGTGCCGGAGGTCCTGTCCGCCGCCGCGACCGCGGTCGGCGCCGCGTTGCCGCCGCCGATGTGGTCGTACCGGTAGAGGGCGGAGTTGGCGTCACCGTTGAAGTAGCCGGTGCCGTAGTCCAGGACGTAGAGCGCGCCGTCCGGGCCGAACGCCATGTCCATGACCTGCTTGCCGTTCCACGGGAAGGTGTCGATGGTGCCCGGGGAGCCGTCGCTGTCGACGTGGATCGGCTTGATCCAGCCCCGGCCCAGTTCACCTGCGAAGAACTGCCCGTCGAAGGACTGCGGCCACTTGGTGGCGGAGTTCAGCGAGGCGTTGTACCGGTAGACCGGCCCACCCATCGGCGACTCGGAGCCGCCGCCGAACTCCGGCGGGCTGCCGGCGTCACCGGCGTACCGGATCCAGGCCGCCTTCGCCCCCGGCAGGGTGGTCAGGCCGGTGTTGCGGAACGAGTTGTTGGTCGGGCCGCCGGTGCAGTCGTACTTGGCGCCGGCCGTGCTGTTGGAGAAGTTCCACTCGGCGTACGTCTCGTTCGCGGTGTTGGTCCCGGTGCAGTACGGCCAGCCGTAGTTGCCCGGCCCGGTGATCCGGTTGAACTCGACCTGGCCGCTGGGGCCGCGGCTGGTGGTGGTGCCGGCGTCCGGCCCGTAGTCACCGACGTAGACGATGCCGGTGGCCTTGTCCACGCTCATCCGGAACGGGTTGCGGAAACCCATCGCGTAGATCTCGGGCCGGGTCTTCGGGTCCGAGTCGACGAACATGTTGCCGGCCGGGATGGAGTACGTCCCGTTCGCGTTGACCTTGATCCGGAGGATCTTGCCGCGCAGGTCGTTGGTGTTGGCGGAGGTGCGCTGCGCGTCGTACGCGGGGTTGCGGTTGGTCCGCTCGTCGATCGGCGCGTACCCGGAGGAGTCGAACGGGTTGGTGTCGTCACCGGTCGACAGGTAGAGGTTGCCGGCGGCGTCGAAGTCGATGTCGCCGCCGACGTGGCAGCAGATGCCCCGGTCGGCCGGGACGTCGAGGACGTCGACCCTGCTGCCGGTGTTGATCGTGAAATCGCTGTTCAGGGTGAACCGGGACAGCCGGTTGACGCCCTGCCAGGCGGAGAAGTCGCTGCCGGTCGCCGGCGCGTCGCCGGACGGTGTGGACAGCGGCGGCGCGTAGTAGAGGTAGAGGTGCCGGTTGGTGGCGAAGTTCGGGTCCACCCCGACGCCCTGGAGCCCCTCCTCGTCGTGTGTGTACACCGGGAGGGTGCCGATGACGGAGGTGTTGCCGGCGGAGTCGGTCCGGCGCACCGTGCCGTTGCGGGCGGTGTGCACGACCGAGCGGTCGGGGAGCACCGCGATGGTCATCGGCTCGCCGACCTCGGCGACGCCCTTGGCGAGGGTGACCTGCTGGAAGTCGGTGCCCACGACGGGGTGGGCGGAGGCTGCCGTGGGCCCGCCCAGCGCGGTGGGCCCGGCGCCCAGGGCGACCGTGCCGGCGGCGGCCAGGACCAGCGCAAAGCCGGCGGACAACCATCGTCGACTGCGATGCGGAGTGGTGGTGATGCCCGATGTGGACATGGTGGTCCCTTCCTGACGAGTGATCTGCCAGGGCGGGCGCGCGCCGTCGCGCCGAATGCCGTAGCGGGAGGATGCGGGCCTGCCGGGTGCAGACCCGGCAGGCGTGACGACCGGTGGCCGGTAGGCCACGCGAAGGTCACGAGTCGATGGGTTCCCGCGCCGCCGGTTCACCTCGACGAAACACCGTTGCGATGGTCACGACATTAAGTCGGAACCGTCGATGTGTCTATACCTTCCGACCAACCAACGTGAACTTTCGTACATGGAAGCAAAAGTCCCGGAGAGCGGTCTCATCGCCGGTCGGACAGCCCGGCCAGGTGCAGCAGCAGGGCCTTGACCTCGATGGCGGCGATCCGGTCGCGCGCGGCCGACGCGTCGGAGCAGAGCAGCACCGGACCGTCGGCCGGATCGGCGGGCAGTCGACCGTGCGAACCGCGCACCGCCCGGGCCCCGGCATCCAGCCCGACGACACTCATCAGGTAGCGCATGCCCAGCTTCCTGCGGGCCAGTGCGACCGCGGCCCGCCGCTTCGCCGCACGCGGAGCCGTCGGGTCGAAGAACAGCTCCGCCGGGTCGTACCCGGGTTTGCGGTGGATCTCCACCAGCCGGGCGAAGTCGGGCGCCCGGGCGTCGTCGAGCCAGTAGTAGTACGTGAACCAGGCGTCCGGTTCGGCCACCAGCACCAGCTCACCGGCGCGCGGGTGGTCGAGCCCGTACCCGGCCCTGGCGGCCTCGTCGAGCACCTCGGCCACCCCGGGAAGCCCGGCGCAGAGCTTCGCCACCGCCGGCACGTCCGCCGGGTTCCGCACGTAGACGTGCGCGATCTGGTGGTCGGCGACCGCGAAGGCCCGCGACGTCCACGGGTCCAGGTACTCCATCCCGGCCTGGGTGTGCACCCGCAGCAGCCCCTCGACACGCAGCAGGCGGTTCACGTCGACCGGGCGGGACACGTCGGTGATGCCGTACTCCGACAGGACCACCACGGTCGTGTCCCGGTCCCGGGCGGCGTCCAGCAGCGGCGCGAGGACACCGTCCAGCTCGGCCGCCGCGGCGGCGGCCCGGGGTGACGAGGGCCCGAAGCGTTGCAGGTCGTAGTCCAGATGTGGGACGTACACCAGGGTCAGGTCCGGAGCCTGCTCGGTGAGGATCTGCTCGGCGGCCCGGCAGATCCACCGCGACGACGGTAGACCTGCGGTCGGTCCCCAGTAGGTGAACAGCGGGAAGGTGCCGAGCCGGTCGGTGAGCGCGTCGTGCAGCTCCGGGGGGTCGGTGTAGCAGTCCGGCTCCTTGCGCCCGTCGGCGCGGTAGACCGGCCGTGGGGTGACCGTCCAGTCGACGTCGGCGCCCATCGCGTACCACCAGCAGACGTTGGCCACGGTGTAGCCGGGCCGCACCCGGCGGGCCGCCGTCCACAGCTTCTCGCCGCCCACCAGGGCGTTGTGCTGCCGCCACAGCAGCACCTCGCCGAGGTCCCGGAAGTACCACCCGTTGCCGACGATCCCGTGCTCTGCCGGGAGGGCCCCGGTGAGGAGGGTCGACTGCACCGAGCAGGTCACGGCCGGCAGCACGGTGCCCAGCTCGGCCCGGAACCCACCGTCAGCCACCGCGCGCAGGCGGGGCATGTGCGCCAGCAGCCGGGGCGTCAGTCCCACCACGTCCAGCACCAGCACCTTTCTGCTCATGCCGCCACTCCCCGTCGTTCGGTCAGGCCCAGTCCGACCAGTTCGTCGCGGGCGAAGGCCAGTTCCGCGGCGATGCCGGCCGCCAGCTCCGCGTCGGTGCGGGGGCGCCGCGCCGCCGGCAGCACCCCCCAGGTGTACGTCTCGACGTCCAGGTGGTCGCAGCCGGCGACCGGGCCGGCGAACAGCTCCGCCAGCGCGGCACGCAGCACCGGCAGGGTCGACTCCAGCGGTGGTTCGGGCGGCGCGTGCAGCGGCACGTGGTAATGCACCCGCCACGGGCCGGGTAGTCGCGCCTCCAGCGCGGCATCCAGGTCGTCGGTGCTGTGGGCCGGGTCGGCCGGGTCGGTCACCGCCCCGCACCCCGCGGACCGGGTCTGGTGCAGGAAGCGCGGCTCGACCCAGCGGCGCAGCGCCTCCGTCGTACCGGCCGGCGCCTCGATCGCGGCGGAGACCTGCACCTTGACCACCGGCAGCCGGGCCGCCGCCAGCCGGGCCAGCGCCGCCGCCGGGTCCTCCCAGGCGCAGGCCAGGTGAGCCAGGTCCAGGCAGACCCCGAGCCGGTCGGTGTCCATCCCGGCCAGCCGCGAGCCGGCCTGGCCGGTCGTCTCCACCACGCACCCCGGTTCCGGCTCGAAGCCGATCCGGACCGGGCGGCCGGTGTCCCGCTCGACCGCCGCGAGGCCGGCCGCCAGCTGGTCCAGCCGGTGCCGGGCGGCGTCCGCGCGTGCCGCGTCCCAGGGCTCCCGCCAGGCCAGCGGCAGGGTGGAGACCGATCCGCGCACCGCGTCGTCCGGGAGCAGGTCGGCCAGCACCCGGGCCAGGTCCAGGGTGTACGCCAGCCGCGCGTCGGTGGTCCAGTCCGGGTGGTACACGGCGTCCTTGACCACCGGGGCCTGGAAGGCCGCGTACGGGAAGCCGTTGAGGGTGACCACCTCCAGACCCCGCGCGGTCAACTCGGCACGCAACCGGCGGCGCAGCGCCGGATCGGCGGCCAGCTCGGCGGCGACCGGCGCGGCCAGCCACAGCCCGAGGCCGAGCAGGTCGACGCCGAGCCGCTCGCGGACCGGCCGGGCGTGGCTGTCCAGCTGGGCGACGATGCCGGCGAGGTCCTCGGCCGGGTGCACGTTGGTGCAGTAGCCGAGGTGGACCGTCGTGCCACCGGCGTGCCGCAGCCGCATCAGGTGCCGCCGCGCAGGATCGAGCTGCCGGTCTCCGGGTCCACGGCGGCGAGGTCCAGCTCGGTCAGGTCGAGCCGCCCGGACTGGCCGTAGAACTCGACCGGGTTGCGCCAGAGAACCCGGTCGACGTCGTCGTCGGTGAACCCGGCCAGCAGCATCGCCTCCCCGGTGGCCCGGGTGAGCAGTGGGTCGGACCGCCCCCAGTCGGCGGCCGAGTTGACCAGCATCCGTTCGGTGCCGTGCTCGCGTAGCAGCTCGACCATCCGCGGGGGCGACATCTTCGTGTCCGGGTAGATCGAGAAGCCCATCCAGCATCCGCTGTCCCGGACGAGCGTGACGGTCACCTCGTTGAGGTGGTCGAGCACGACCCGGCCGGGAGCGATGCCGCACTCGGTGACCACGGCGAGACTGCGCTCCACGCCCCGGGCCTTGTCCCGGTGCGGGGTGTGCACCAACGCCGGCAGGTCGTGGGCGACGGCCAGGGCGAGCTGCACGGCGAAGACCTCGTCCTCCTCCGGCGTCATCGAGTCGTAGCCGATCTCGCCGACCGCCACCACACCGTCCTTCTCCAGGTAGCGGGGCAGCACGTCGAGCACCGGCCGGCAGCGCGGGTCGTTGGCCTCCTTCGGGTTCAGTGCCACCGTCGCGTGGTGCCGTACGCCGAACTGGCCGGCCCGGAACGGCTCCCAGCCGACCAGCGAGTCGAAGTAGTCGGTGAACGACCCGACGCTGGTGCGTGGCTGGCCGAGCCAGAACGCCGGTTCGACCACCGCGCGGACCCCGGCGGAGGCCATCCGCTCGTAGTCGTCGGTCGTCCGCGACGTCATGTGGATGTGCGGGTCGAAGATCCGCATGTCACGCCTCCCTGGGATGCGGGTGGTCGGCCGGGGCGGCCAGCCGGTCGAGCAGGTCGGTGGCGTCGGCGGGCATGGTCCGGCCGGCGGCGGCGCGTTCGGCGGCGAGGGCGGCGAGCATCAACGCCAGCTCGCCGTCGGCCCGTTCGTCGAGGTCGGCGACCACGGCCAGCGGCACACCCGTGAACACACACTTGAGCACGGCCTGCCGCCAGGCGGACGGGTCCAGGTGCCGGGCGTACGGGCCGAGGGCGGCGGCGACCAGTCGGGTGTCGTTGGTGCGGATCGCGTCGTGCAGCAGCGGCACGGCGTCCGCGCCGACCGGCAGCAGCGGCAGCGCCCGCAGCACCGCCCGCCTCTCGGCGGCGTCACCGTGCCGGTAGAGGAGGTCGGTGAACGCGGTGTGGTCGGCGGGCAGGGCGGTCAGCAGCAGCACCCGCGCCGCGTCGTCGGCGGTCCAGCCGGGCAGCTCCGGCAGCTCGTTGCGGCCGCAGCGCCGGCCGGCGGCGGCGAACACGCCGGTGATCGCGGCGGGCTCGGCCGTCACCCGGCGCAGGGCCGCGTCCAGCCATTCGGGATCGGGTACGCCCCGAAGGGCCTTCCGCAGTCGATCCGGTGTCATCGGACCCTCCTCCCTCGTGTGCTGTTCAGCGGAGCGCGATGGTCCCGTCGTCGACGTCGGCCGCGTCGGCGGCGCGCAGGAAGTCCAGGGAGCGGGCGGCGACGGCGGGGGCGGCGTGCGAGTGCCGGGGCAGCTCCACCGCGACCAGGCCGCGATAGCCGACCGCCCGCAGCGCACGCAGCACCGGCGGGAAGTCGATCTCGCCCGTGCCGAACTCCAGGTGTTCGTGGACGCCCCGCCGCATGTCGTCGATCTGCACGTTCACCAGGTGTTCGGCCACCTGGCGCACGCAGTCGGCCACCGGCCGGGGCTCCAGACAGCGGCAGTGTCCGATGTCGAGGGTGATGCCGAACCGCGCCGGTGCGCCGAGCGCGGCGTGCAGGCGGTGCCAGCCCGCGACGTCCTCGACGAGCATTCCTGGTTCCGGCTCGAAGCCGAGCGTCACGCCGGCCGCGTCGGCGGCGTCGACCACGGTCGCGCAACCGGCCACCAGCCGGTCCCAGGCGATCGCCGGCGGGACGGTCCCGGGCCGCACGCCGGCCCAGAAGGAGACGGCCTCCGCACCCAGATCGGCGCCCACCCGTACGGCCCGGTGCAGGAACTCGATCCGCCGGGCCGGGTCGTCGTGCAGCAGCGTCGGGGCGTGCTTGTGCCACGGATCGAGCAGGTACCGGGCGCCGGTCTCCACCACCACGGCGAGACCGAGCGCGTCCAGCCGACGCGAAACGGCGGCGACCCGCCCGGCCAGCCCGGGGGCGAACGGGTCGAGGTGGTCGTGGTCGAGCGTGAGCGCCACCCCCGTATAGCCCAGCTCGGCGATGACCGCCAGCGCGTCGTCCAGCCGGTGGTTGGCGAAGCCGTTCGTGCCGTACCCGAACCGCAACCCGCCCTCGCCGGACCGGCTCTCACCAGCGGCCTGTGGGACGGTCATGTCGGGGAGACCCTCCGGGCCAGCCGGCGGGCCAGCGGCGCCGCCGCCGCGACCGCCGCGCCGAGCAGACCGGCGCCGGCGCGGGCGGTCAGGGCGCCCTGGAGGGCGGGCAGCCCGGTGATCCCGGCACCGACCGCCGCGCGCACCCGACCGGCGGACGGGTCGACGACCACCCGGGCCTGCGCCGCCCCGTACCGGGCGGCGTACCAGGTGGCCAGCAGGGCCGGCAGGGCGGCGAGGGGTGAACCGGTGGTGGCCGGTGGGCGGCCGGCGCTGGCGGCGACGAGGGCGGTGCCGGCGAGGGTGCGCAGCGGCAGTGCCCGGTCGGCGCCGTCGACCTCGCGGCGGGACAGCGCCGTGACGGTCCAGGTGTGCGCGGCGACGGTGACCGCCGCCGGGACGGCCCGGGACAGCCGGCCGCCGGTCGCGCCGAGCAGCACGTCCAGCCCTCGGCAGGCGGCCATCACGGCCGGTCCGGCGGAGGTGTTCTTGGCACGCAGGTCGTACCCCCAGACGGCCGTGGCGAGCGGGACCGCGACCGCCGCCGCCCTCCCGCCCCCGACGGCGGCGGCGAGGCCGACCCCGGCGGCGGTGAGCCCGACGGCCAGGCCGAGCGCGACCTCCGGGGTGACCCGGCCAGTGGGGATCGGCCGCTCCGGGCGCTCGACAGCGTCCAGCCGCCGGTCGGCCCAGTCGTTGCCGGCCATGCCGGCCCAGTAGAGCAGCACCGAGGCGGCGGCCAGTCCCGGCGTCCGCCGGCCCAGCGACCCGGCCGCCGCGGCGCCGGCCACGACGTCGCCGGGAACCGAGAGCGCCGCCGGGGCCCGCACCAGCTCGGCGAGATCAGCGAGGGTAGGCACCGGAAACCCCCTCGTGCAGGCGACGGGTGTACGCGCACAGCCGGTGCCACTGGTCGCCGAGCGCGTGCGTGGGCTCGCCCAGTGGGTCCTTGAAGAAGAACGCCAGGTCCTCCAGCGGTCCACTGTCACCGGCGGCGTGCGCGGCGGCGGTGAGCCGGGCCAGGTCCAGCACCAGCGGGGCGGCCAACGCGGAGTCGCAGCCGTGCCAGGTGAACTCGAGGCGCATCCCGACGCCGAGGAACCCCGCGAAGGTGACGAGGTCCCAGGCGGACTTGTGGTCGCCCAGCTCCTCGACGTAGTCGATCCGGGTGCCGCCCTGCGGGACGTAGCCGAGGATCTCCCCGAGTACCCGCTGCTTGCTGGCCACCTTGGCGGCGTTGGCAGCCGGATCGGCGAGGGTGGCGCCGTCGCCGCCGCCGAGCAGGTTGACCCCGCTCCACGAGCGCACCGCCAGGTGCCGCATCGCGAACATCGGGGCCAGCACGGACTTGACCAGCGTCTCCCCGGTCTTGCCGTCGTGCCCGGCGTACGGCAGGCCCCGCTCGTCGGCGAGCGCCCGCAGGGCGGGCAGGCGCAGGCCTGTGGACGGGGTGAAGTCGACATACGGGCAGCCGGCCTCGACGGCCGCGTAGGCGTAGAGCGAGCTGGTGGGCAGCACCGCCTCCGCACCGGCCAGCGCGGCCCGCAGCGCGACCGGGTCCGTGTGAGCCGGGTGTGGGCCGGCGGCCGGCTCGGTGGCCGAGACGTTGACCACCACCACCCGCGCGAGACCGTGCCGCTCTCGGAACGCGGTCAGCTCGGCGATGGTCGCAGCCGCCCGGTCGGCCTGGGTGCCGACGGTGGGTGCGAGGCGTAGCTCCCGCTCGACCTCGGCCAACTCGGTGCCGAGGGCGTCGACCAGGCGGCCCGGCACCACGCCGGCGGCGGCGAGCGTCTCGGCGCGCTTGGCCAGTGGTGTGGCCACCACGTCGTGTCCGCCGAGGACCAGGTCGGAGAAGGCCGGCAGGGCGGGACCGCGAAGCTCGGGCAGCTCGGTGACGCAGCCGGTCGGGTCGGTGAGCCCGGACCGCAGGGCGAGCGCCCCGACGATGCTGGTGGTCGCGACGGAACCGCGAGCCCCCACCAGCCAGACACCCGTACGCAATGGTGCTCCCCTCCGGTCGCGAGGAACCGACCTTGCATTGATATATAGCAATATCAAAGATTTGGTCCGAGAACTACTCGTCTGAGCGGATGGGCCCCGTCCGCCGACCAGCCCGGGAGAAGGTCCGAACCGGCGTCGAAGTCGGCGGCGACGACGCCGGACCGGCGCCCGGTGCAGGTGCGGACGGACGGGGCTGGCAGGCAGGGGCGGTCGGCGTCCCGACCCTGCCTCCCCCGCATCCGGCCGGTCGGACGACGGCGCGCCCGACCGGAGGTCATCAGGAAACCGGATCCGCCGTGCGGCGGAAGGCGACGTGGTTGCGGCGGCAGGAAACCGGGTCCGCCGTGCGGCGGCGAGGTGGGTCTGCGTGGGCGGCGGTAGAGGCTGGTCGGGGCACGGTGTCCTCCGGGTGGCCGGGGCCCGCAGGTCGTCGCGGCGGTCCTGCGGCGCGCGGGACGGGGTGGTGTGTTGGCGCTCCGGTGGGTGGTGGGTGGTGGTGCGGTGGCGAGCCTTGCGGGTCGCCGGATGTGCGGTCCTCCGGTGCGGCCGGGGAATCCCGGTCCGGCCGCACCGGAGACCGTCCTGCTCGTGCCATTCGTGCCGTGGCGGCCCGGATGGCACGCCCCGTCCGGCGCCGACCTCGTCCCGACCGCGGGGCGCAACCGCGGACGGTCCCTCGCCGGTCGGCGTCGGGGGTGGCTCAGGCGGCTACCGTGGCCAGCGCCGGCTCCACCTCGGTCCACGAGGAACCGCGGTCCGCCGAGCGGGTCACCGCGTCCAGCACGAGCTGGACCTGCAACGCGTCGGCGAACGAGGGAGTCGGGTCGGCGCCGGTGGCGACCGCCTCGATGAAGTCCCGCATCTGATGGGTGAAGGAGTGCTCGTACCCGATGATGTGGCCCGGAGGCCACCAGGCCGACATGTACGGGTGCTCGGCCTCGGTCACCAGGATGCGGCTGAAGCCCTGCTCGGCGGCGGGTCGCGTCGCGTCGTAGAACTCCAGCTCGTTGAGGCGCTCCAGGTCGAAGACCACCGAGCCGAGCGACCCGTTGATCTCCACCCGGAGGGCGTTCTTGCGACCCGTCGCGAAACGGCTCGCCTCGTACGTCGCCACGGCGCCGCCGTCGAGCCGGGCCACGAAGACCGCGGCGTCGTCGACGGTGACCAGCCCCGTGGCCGGCCGACGGCCATCGGCCGGACCATGACCGTCGACGGAGCCGTGACCGTCGACCGAACCGTGGCCGTCCATCGGTACGGCGCCGTCCACGGTGGCGGCCAGTCCGCTCGATCCGGCGGGCAGCGGCCGTTCCCTGACGAAGGTCTCGGTGAGGGCGCTGACCCCGCTGATCTGCTGGCCGGTGACGAACTGGGTCAGGTCGATGATGTGCGCGCCGATGTCGCCGAGCGCGCCCGAGCCTGCCCGCTCCCGCTGCAACCGCCACACCAGCGGGAACTGCGGGTCCACGATCCAGTCCTGCAGGTAGGTGGCGCGGACGTGCCGGATCACCCCGAGCCGCCCGTCGGCGACGAGTTGCCGCATCAGGGTCACGGCGGGCACCCGGCGGTAGTTGAAACCGCACATCGACCGCACACCGGCGGCCTGCGCGGTGGCCGCGGCGGCGGCCATCGCCCGTGCCTCGGCGACCGTGTTGGCCAGCGGCTTCTCGCACAGCACGTGCTTGCCGGCGGCCAGCGCGGCGAGGGCGATCTCGGCGTGGCTGTCCCCCGGCGTGCAGATGTCGACCACGTCGATGTCGTCGCGGGCGACCAGGCCGCGCCAGTCGGTGGTGTGCGCCTCCCAGCCGAGCCGGTCGGCGGCGTCGGCCACCCGCCCGGCGTCCCGGCCACAGATGAGCGCCATCCGGGCCCGCGCCGGCAGGTCGTACACGCGGTTCACGGTGCGCCACGCCTGCGAGTGCGCGGCGCCCATGAACGCGTAGCCGACCATGCCGACCCGCAGTTGTCTGTCTGTCGTGGACAAGGTGGGTCTCCCCCCGTTCGTCAGAACCCGAGCTTGAGGTAGTCGCCCGCGTTCTCCTTGGTGATCGTCTCGGAGGCGAGGATGATCTCCTTCGGTACCTGGAGTTCCACCAGGTCGGACATGCCCCGGCCCTGGGCGATGAGCCGGGCCAGGGACACTGCCGAGGACGCCATCGACGGGCTGTAGGTGACGGTGGCCTTCAGCACGGTGTTGTCGGCCTGGATGTCCTCCATGGCCTTCTTCGAGCCGGCCCCGCCGACCATGAAGAACTCCTTGCGGCCCGTCTGGTTGACCGCGGCCAGGACGCCGATGCCCTGGTCGTCGTCGTGGTTCCACAACGCGTCCAGCTTCGGCAGCGCCTGGAGCAGCTGCGTCGCCGCCTGCTGACCGGAGTCGACGGTGAACTCGGCCGGCCGGCGGTTGGCGACCCGCAGGCCGTTGGCCGCCAGGGTGTCGGCGAACCCCTTGGAGCGCTCCTGGGTCAGCTCCAGCGAGTCGATGCCGGGGATCTCCCCGATCACCGGGTTGCTGACGTTGCGCGCCTTGAGCTGCTCGACGATGTAGGTCGCGGCGGCCACGCCCATGCCGTAGTTGTCGCCCTTGATCTGGCACCGGTAGGCCCGCGGGTCGGGGAAGGCGCGGTCCAGGTTGACCACGGGGATGCCGGCGTTCATCGCCTCCAGGCCGAAGGCGTTGAGTTCCTTGCCGTCGTGCGGCAGCAGCACGATCACGTCGGGCTTCTGCGAGATGAGGGTGGACAGCGCCGCGCGCTGGGCTGCCGCGTCCGCGCCGGCCTCCACGCTCTTGAACTCCACGTCGGAGTACGCGGCGGCCTGCGCCTTGGCGTTGTTGGTGATGGCGGCGATCCAGCCGTGGTCGGCGGCCGGGGCGGAGAAGCCGACGACGACCCGCTTGCCGGGCTCGCTGTTGCCGCCCGCCGGGTCGGCCGCCTTCGTCTGCGCCTCGGTGGGTGTGCTCTCGTTGCTCGTGCAGCCGGCGAGCAGGACGCCGGCGCCGACGGCGGCACCGCCGAAGAGCAGCCGACGGCGACTGTGCTGGGTCATGACGACCTCCTGGAGGGGGTGGTGGTGGGCGGGAGGAAGGGCGTACGGGGTCCGGCCACCGTCGCGTGCTCGGGCGGCCGGGTCGCGTGGATCGCAGGTGGGGACGGGTCAGCCGGCGCGGAGCCGGTTGCGGCTCAGGAACTGGGTGACGCTGCGGAACTGGAACTGCTGGACCAGGACGGCGGCGACGATGATGCCGCCCTTGACCATGTTCTGGGCCTCGGTGGACAGACCGTTGATGGCGAAGAGGTTGGTGATGGTGGCGAAGATGATCACTCCGAGCAGGGAGCCGATGATGGTGCCCCGCCCGCCGCTGAGCAGTGTGCCGCCGATGATCGCGGCGGCGATCGCGTCCAGCTCGTAGAGGTTCGCCATGGCCGCCTGGGCCGAGTTGGCCTGGGCGGTGAGCATGACGGCGGCGATGCCGCAGCACAGCCCGGACAGCGCGTACAGCAGCACGGTGTGCCGCCGGACGTCGATGCCGGCCAGCCGGGCGGCCTCCGGGTTGCCGCCGACGGCGACGGTGCGCCGGCCGAAGGTGGTGCGGTTGAGCAGCACCCAGCCGGCCGCCACCACGGCGGCGAGGATGTAGACCAGCACCGGGATGCCGAGCAGGTCGGTGCTGGCGATACCGTTGATGGTGGCGTTGTCCGACACCTGGGTCTGCTTGTCGGAGATCTCGGCGGCCAGGCCCCGCGCGGCCACCAGCATGGCCAGGGTGGCGATGAACGGCACCAACCGGCCGTACGAGATGAGCAGCCCGTTGACCACGCCGACCACCACACCGACGGTCAGCGCGGTGAAGACCATGCCGCCCGCGCCGAAGCTCTGGGTGGCCACCGTGGTGCACCAGACCCCGGCCAGCGCGACGATCGCACCCACCGACAGATCGATGCCCCCGCCGATGATGACGAAGGTCATCCCGACGGTGACCACGCCGACCACCGCGGCCAGTTTGAGGATGGTGAGGCTGTTGTCGAGCACCCAGTCCCCGTTGGAGTAGAGGTCGGGTCGGGTGGCGACGCCGATCACGACCAGCACCACCAGCACCCCGAGCAGGCCGAGGTTGCGTTTCGCGCCCTCGCCGCCGTCGCCGCTCCACCAGGAGATCCGGCCTCCGGCCGGGCTGGTGCGCACGGCGGTGTGCTCACCGGCCGCCGCGGTCTGCGCGGGGTCCACCGGGGGTGACTGCGCCGGGAGCTCCGCCTCCCTCGTCGACGCCGTGGCCGCCTTGCCCGTCTCGGTCATGCGGATGTGCCTTCCATCAGGGACCCCGCCATGACGAGGTCGAGCACGGTGTTCTCGTCGAGTTCGCCGGCCGCTGCCTCGCGGACGACGCGGCCCTCCCGCATCACGAGCACCCGGTCGGCCAGACCCAGCACCTCGGGCACCTCGCTGGACACCAGCAGCACCCCGACGCCACGCGCCGCCAGGGCGCGGACCACCTGGTAGAGCTCGGCCCGGGCACCGACGTCGACGCCCCGGGTCGGCTCGTCGAGCAGCAGCAGCCTCGTGTCACCGAGCAGCCACCGCCCGACGACCACCTTCTGCTGGTTGCCGCCGGACAGGGTGCGTACCGGCCGGCGCACGTCGCGGGGGCGCAGCTCCAGGCTCTCGGCGACCCGGTCCGCCTCGGCGCGTTCCCGCCCGACGTCGGTGAAGCCGAGCCGGGCGTACCGGGCGAAGGTGGCCAGGGTGACGTTGCGGTAGATCGGCTCGTCGAGCAGCAGCGCCTGGCTCTTGCGTTCCTCGGGGGCCAGGCCCATGCCGGCCCTGACCGCAGCCCCGATGCTGCCGGGCCGCAGGGCCCTGCCGCCCATCCGCACCGTGCCGGCGTCGGCCCGCCGCGCCCCGTAGATGGTCTCCAGCAGCTCGGACCGGCCCGAGCCGACCAGCCCGGCGATGCCGACGATCTCACCTGGCCGCACCCGCAGGGACACGTCGGTGAACTCGCCGGATCGGGTCAGCCGGTCGACCCGCAGCAGCTCGCCGCCCTCGGGGGCGTCGGTGGGCCGGTCGGGGAAGACGTACTCGATGGTCCGGCCGGTCATCCGGGCGACCAGGTCGCCGGTCGGGGTGTCGCGGGCCGGCAGGTTGGCCGCCGTGGTGCGGCCGTCCTTGAGGACGGTGACCCGGTCGCCGATCTCGCGGATCTCCTCCAGCCGGTGGGAGATGTAGATGACGGCGATGCCCTGGGCGGTCAGCTCGCGGACGATCCGGAACAGGTTGCCCACCTCGTCGTGGGCCAGCACTGCGCTCGGCTCGTCCATGATGATCAGCCGGGCCTCGTGGGACAGGGCGCGGGCCATGCTGACGATCTGTTTGCCGGCGGCGGGCAGCGCCCGCACCATCCGCCCGGGTGGGATCTCGGCATGCCCGAGCCGGCCGAGGAGTTCCCGGGTACGCCGGGCCATCCGACCCCGCTGGACGAAGCCCAGACGCCGCGGTTCGTGGCCGAGGAAGGCGTTCTCCGCGACCGACAGGTCTTCCACGAGGTCGAGTTCCTGGTAGATGGTGGCGATGCCGGCGCGCATGGCGGCCTGCGGGTTCGCGAAGGTCACCGGCTCGCCGCGCCACTGCACCTGGCCGGAGTCCGGCCGGTGCACGCCCGCGAGCACCTTGATCAGGGTCGACTTCCCGGCGCCGTTCTGCCCGAGCAGGCAGTGCACCTCACCGGCCCGGACCTCGAGCTGCACGCCGTCGAGGGCGCGTACGCCGGGGAAGGTCTTGACCAGGTCGGTCAGGCGCAGCACCACCTCGCCGGTGGGGGCGTCCGTCGGCCGCCGCGTGTCGTCCCGGCTGGTCACGATGCCTCCGCGAAGGCCACGTCGCTGGCGAGCACGGCGGCACCGGCGACGCCGGCGCGGGGGCCCAGCTCCGACAGCACGACCGGAAGGTTGCCGGTGGCCAGCGGCAACGAGCGCCGGTAGACGACGCTGCGGATCTCGGCGAGCAGGATGTGCCCGAGCTGGGCGAGCCCGCCACCGATCACGATCATGGACGGGTTGGTGAAGCTGACGAGCCCCGCGAGGACACCCCCGACCCGGCGTCCGCCGTCGCGGATGAGCTGGATGCAGGTGACGTCTCCCTCGCCGGCACCGGCGGCGACGTCCAGCGCGGTGACGGTGCTCCGGGCGGCGAGCCGCTCGGCCAGCGCGGGCGAGCTGCCGCCGCGCGCGGCGGCCGTGGCGTCCTTGGCCAGGGCGGCGCCGCTGAACAGCGCCTCCAGGCAGCCGATGTTGCCGCAGGAGCAGACCGGCCCGTGCGAGTCGACCTGGATGTGGCCGATGTCCCCGGCGCAGCCGTCGGTGCCCCGGTAGACCTCGCCGCTGAGGTAGATCCCGCACCCTATGCCGGTGCCGATCTTGACGAAGAGGAAGTCGTCGATGGAGTGGGCGACGCCGCCGTGCCGCTCGCCGATCGCCATGATGTTGACGTCGTTGTCGACCACGGCGGGGCATCCGTGCTCACGGGTGAGCAGTTCGCGCACCGGGAACCGGTCCCAGCCGGGCATGATCGGCGGCGACACCGGGACGCCGTCGCGGAAGCTGACCGGCCCGGGCACGCCGATGCCGACGGCGGCCAACCGCTCGTACGCCCCGTCGACGCGCGCCTTGTGCAGCAGGTCGTTGACGCGTTGCAGGATCACCTTCGGGCCGGAGCGGATGTCGGCGGGCTCGGCGTACGCGGCCACCGGTTCGAGCCGGCCGTTGACCACCTCGACGTCGATGGAGCTGGCACCGAGGTCGACGGCGGCGAAGCGCAGGTGCGGGCTCAGCTCGACCAGGGTGGATCGGCGGCCACCACGGGAGGCGGCCATCCCCGCCTCGGCCACGTAGCCGAGCCCGACCAGGCGTTCCAGCTCGGCGAGCAGGCGCGGGCGGGGGATCTGGAGGCGGTCGGCCAGTTCGGCCCGGGACACCGCCCCCTCGTCGCGCAGCAGCCGCAACAGGCGTTGGTGCAGGGGTTCGACGGTCCGCACCGGTCCACCTCCGTCGGTGTCGGGTCACGTCGACGTGTCGTCGACGTGTAGTGCCCGTCACAGTAGGAGGCTTCCGCAGAGCTGTCCATACCTTCAGACAACTTGTGCCGAACTTTTGTCGGACCGAGCAAAAGCCGGAGTGGCGCTGTGGCCCGCGCAGGTGCTCCCCTGAGTGCAGGTGCTCCCCTGAGTGCAGGTGCTCCCACGGGTGCAGGTGCTTCCACGGGGCAGGTGCTTCCGCGGGTGCAGGTGCTCCCATGGTGCGGCAGGACGGGGAGTCCTCGGCCAATGACACCGCCGCCTGCCGCAACTGGTGCGGCAGGCGGCGGCGGTCGGGCTCGGTCAGTGGCGGTCGGGCCCGGTCAGTGGCGGTGGGGACCGGTCAGCGGCGGTCGGGGACGGTCAGCGGCGGTCGGGGCCGGTCAGTGGCGGTCGGGAGCGTTGCGCTTCTTGCGCAGCTTGCGGTCGTCGCGCAACTCGACGTACGGCTCCTCGTCGGTCGGCCGCAACCCGGCCTGGATCGCCCGGCCGCGCTCCAGTTCCGCGTCGAACTCGGCGCCCAGCAGGATCGCGATGTTGCTCAGCCACAGCCAGACCAAGAAGATGATCACGCCGGCGAGCGCCCCGTACGTCTTGTTGTACGAGCCGAAGTTGCTGACGTACAGCGCGAACAGGCCGGAGACCACCAGCCAGATCACCACGGCCACCACACCACCCGGGCTGACCCAGCGGAAGCCGCCGTGCCGCGCGTTCGGCGACGCCCAGTAGAGGATCGCGAACATCAGGCTGACCAGCACGAGCAGGACCGGCCACTTGGCGTAGTCCCACACGGTCACGGCGGTGGACCCCAGGCCGATCGCGTCCCCCACCTGTTCGGCGAGCCGACCGGTGAAGACCACGATGACGGCGCTGGCCAGCAGCATCACGCCGATCACGGCGGTCACCCCGACCCGGATGGGCAGCGTCTTCCAGATCGGTCGCCCCTCGGGCACGTCGTAGATGGTGTTGGAGGCGCGCATGAAGGCGCCGACGTACCCGGACGCGGACCAGAACGCGCCCAGCAGACCGAGGATCGCCGCGACACCGGCCAGCCCGCCGTTCTGCTGGGCCTGCGTGATGGCGCCGTCGATGATCTGCCGGATGTTCTGCTCCGGCACCGCCTCGTTGACGGTGTTCCTGACCTGATCGGTCGCGTCCGGGCCGAGCAGACCGAGCAGGCTGACCAGCACCAGCAGGCCCGGGAAGATCGACAGCACGCCGTAGTAGGTCAGGGCCGCCGCCCAGTCGATGAGACTGTCGTCCCGGAACTCGCCGACAGTGCGGCGCAGCGCCCCCTTCCAACCGGTGCCCGGCAGGTCGGCCGGGCTGTCAGGCCCCTCGTCCGGCCCGACCGGCCCGGTGGCCCGGCTGTCCCGGGCATCGACGGACCGGCCGTCCCGGACGTCGGTGGAACGCCCGTCGGTGGTCCGGGCGGACCGGGTGTCACGGTCGGAAGACTCGTCGGAGGCCATCGCCCCTCCTCGTGATCGGGCTGTCGTCCCGGACCACATGCCCCGCCCGCCCCCGGCGTAACCCCTACCGGTAGAGCAACCTGGCCATCCGGCGGGAGGTGACCGCCACTCCACCGACCAGCACCACCAGCAGGTACGCCACGTCGAGCAGCCAGGTCGCGTCGGCGGTGTCGAGCGTCACGCCCCGTAACAGGTGTACGGCCCGGTACAGCGGGGTCGCCTCCACCAGCCAGCGCAGCACCACCGGGTAGGTCTCGGCGGGCACGAACGTGCCGGAGAACAGGAACAGCGTGAACTGGGCCGATCCGACCAGGTCGAAATCCTGCCAGCCGCGCATGAACGTGGAGACCGCCATGCCCAGCGCGCCGAACGCGAAGCCCACCAGCACCGCCGCCGGCAGGGCGAGCAGCGCCCGCCCGACGTCGGTCAGACCCATCGCCACCATCACCCCGAGGAACGCGGCCGAGTACGTGGTGCCCCGCAACATCGCCCAGCCCAGCTCGCCGAGCGCGATCTCGACCGGCCGTACCGGGGTGGCGATCACGCCGTCGTACAGCCGCATGTACTTGAACTTGCCGAAGAAGTTGAAGGTGGTCTCCGCGAGCGCGCCGGTCATCGCCGACGAGGCCAGCATGGCCGGGGCGACGAACGCCGCGTAGGACACGACACGTCCGCCGGCCAGCGTGAGATCGCCGACCATCGCGCCCACCCCGACGCCGATCGACAACAGGTAGAGCAGCGGCTCCACGAAGCCGGACACGAGCAGCAGCCAGTAGACCGAGTGCAGTGCCGCCACGTTGCGGGCGGTCACCGACGCCGCGCGCCGCGACGTGTCGGTGAGGCCCACCAACCGGGGCAGGACCAGCGTGACCATGCCGCCCTCCTAGAACACGAGCCGGCGGCGGAACCCCCGGCAGGCCAGCACCCAGCCGGCCGCCGCCCAGGCCGCCAGGTAGAGCAGGTGACCGACGACCGACCACTGCGGGGCGGTGCCGAGGGTCGCCGCCCGGCACAGGTCGACGCCGTGCCAGAGCGGAGTCACGTACGCCAGGGCGCGCAGCCCCGCCGGCAGCGACTCCACCGGGAAGAACACGCCCGCGAACAGGGTCATCGGGATGACCGCGAAGCGGAACAGCATCGCCAGCCAGCTGTCGCTGTCCACCATCGACGAGTACGCGAACGTCGGTGCGGCGACCGCCGCGCCGAGCAGCAGCACCACCACCGGCACGGTCAGCGCCCAGGGCGAACGCACCGCACCGAACAGGGCCGCCACCAGCAGGAACGTCACGACGCTGGTGGTCACGCGGAGAAGCACGAAGGCCAGGTGCCCGGTGACGATGTCGGCGACCCGCAGCGGCGCGGTGATCTGGGCGAGGTAGGACCTGGTCCACCGGAAGCTGCTGAACACCGGGAAGGTCGACTCGGCGGTGGCGACCTGCACCGCCGTCGACGCGAGCAGCCCCGGCACCAGCCAGTCGAGGTAGGACACTCCGCCGACGCCCTGGTCGATGAAGGCACCCACGCCCAGCCCGAATCCCGCCACGGTCAGCACCGGCAGCAGGAACGACGAGAACACCCCGGCCCGCCAGGTGCGCCGGTAGCCCGTCAGGTGGAAGGCGAGCACCGCCAACGTGGGTGCCATCGGATTGCCCCGCGCCCGAACACGCCGCCCCACCACCACCGCGACCACCCCCCGTTCGCCGTACTCCGTGATCTTCCTGCCCCGCGGCGGCGACGGACCTGCGGCCGGCCGCCACCCGGGTCGCCCGATGCCGGCCGACCGACTCCCCACCCCCCGTGGGCTGGAAGTCGGTCAGTCGATCAGGGTACGACCGGTCAGGTGCAGGAAGACGTCCTCCAGACTGCTGCGGCGCACCAGCACCGTGGCCGGCGACAGCCCCCGCTCCTGCACCAGGGCGACGGCCGCGTCGCCGTCGGGCACGTAGAGCAGGATGCGGTCGGGCAGCACCTCGATCCGCTCCCCCAGCCCGCCGAGCTTGCCGGCGTACGCCTCCTGGGACTCACCGGCGAAGCGCAGCTCCACCACCTCGCGGGTGGAGTGCTGCTCGATCAGGGCGCGTGGTGAGCCCTCGGCGACGATCCGGCCGCCGTCCATCACCACCAGCCGGTCGCACAGCTGCTCGGCCTCGTCCATGTAGTGGGTGGTGAGCACCAGCGTGACGCCCTGCTGTTTGAGCCGGAACAGCCGCTCCCAGACCAGATGCCGGGCCTGCGGGTCGAGCCCGGTGGTGGGCTCGTCGAGCAGCACGATGTCGGGTTCGTTGACCAGCGCCCGGGCGATGGTGAGGCGGCGTTTCATGCCACCGGACAGCGGCTCGACCCGGCTGTCGGCGCGCTCGCCGAGCTGGACGAAGTCGAGCAGCTCGGCGGCCCTGCGCCGGGCGACCCGGCCGGGAACGCCGAAGTAGCGGGCGTAGGTGACGAGGTTCTCCCGGACGGTCAGCTCCGGGTCGAGGTTGTCGAGCTGGGGGCAGACCCCGAGGCGGCCCCGGATGGCGGCACCGTCGCGGACCGGATCCTGGCCGAGGATGCGCAGTTCCCCGTCGCTGGGCGGGGAGATGCAGCCGATCATGCGCATGGTGGACGACTTCCCGGCCCCGTTGGGACCGAGGAACCCGAACGCCTCGCCCGGGTGCACGTCGACGTCGATCCCGTCGACGGCGGTGAAGTCGCCGAAGCGCTTCACCAGCCCCCGTGCCCGGATCAGGGGTGCGGCGGTGGTCACCGACCGACCGTAGCCGCCCGGTCCGACAGCATCGACCGGTTATTGGCATCACGTTGAGTAGTCCTATCACTTTCAGTGATCGGTCAGGGAACGCGCCGCAAGGATGGGGTGAGGGACGACCCTCGCCCGCGAGTGCGCGACCAAAGCCGCATACCGGAGGCGAACGGGCGCCGCGGGCTCCACAGTGCACCCGTTTGCCACCCTTCGATGACCGTCGCCCGCCAATAGCATTCCGAATTGCCGCTCCACAGAGTTACGTAAACGCCGTTAAGGTGACCGTAAGCAATCATGATCGGCAATGTTCCAAGGCGCAGACAATTCGCGTATCGTGCCCCCTCGTGTCGCGTATCCGAATCCCCGACGGATCTTCGCCAGCCTCGGGGAACCCCGGTCCGGGATTCGTCGGGTCCGATGCGGAGATCGGAGGCGAAGGTCCGGCCCCGCGGGAAACCGCCGCCGCCGACGGGCCGCCCTCACCGGACCCACGCGAACTGGCCGCCCGATTCGAGGACGAGAAGCCCGGCCGGGTGCTGTCCGGCCGCCTCGGCGTCGCCCTCACCGCCGCCGCCCTGCTAGTCGCCCTTCTCGCGCTCCACCAGGTGTTCCGGCCCCTGTCCCAGGGCAGCAAGTACTACCTGATCCTCTTCCTCGCCGGCGTGCTGCCACTGGTCTTCGTGGCGTACCCGGCCGGGCTGCGGTGGCCCCGACGCCGGCAGCGGGAACCCGCCACCGACACACCCGGCACACCAGCGCCACCCACCGCCGACACTCCCGACGGGACGACCCCCGCCAGCGCCGGGGAGACACCGGCCGGCACCGGCGGCCCGAGCGTGTCCGACTGGACGCTGGCCGCCGTCGCCCTGCTCGCCTGCCTCTACCCCGTGCTACCCGTCGCACTGGGTGCCGGCGGTGGCGGATACGACGCGTTCCTCGACCGGCAGGGCCTGCTCGTCGGGGTGGACGTGGCCATGGGCACCGTCCTGCTGCTCCTGCTGCTGGAGGCGTGCCGCCGCACCACCGGCTGGATCCTGCCCGCCGTGTGCCTGGTCTTCCTCGGCTACGGCTACTACGGCGGGCTACTGCCCCAGCAGTGGCCCGTCGCGCACGCCGGACTCGACTTCGGGCAACTCGTCGACGCCTTCTACAACTCCGACAGCGGCTTCTACGGCACCCCGCTCGACGTGGCCGCCACGTACATCGTGCTGTTCACCATCTACGGCGCGGTCCTCGACCTCTCCGGCGCGGGCCGCTTCTTCGTCGACCTCTCCGCCGCCGCGTTCCGCCGCTCCCGCACCGCCGCCGGCCGCACCGCCGTCGCGTCCGGCTTCCTGCTCGGCACCGTCTCCGGCTCCGGCGCGGCCACCACCGTCAGCATCGGCGCGGTCACCTGGCCGATCCTGCGCAAGGCCGGCTACCCGCCGGAACGGGCGGGCGGCATGCTCGCGGCGGCCGGCGTCGGGGCCATCCTCTCCCCGCCCACCCTGGGTGCGGCGGCCTTCATCATCGCCGAGTACCTGGGCGTGTCGTACCTGCGGGTGCTCGGCTGGGCCACCGTTCCCACCGTCCTGTACTACCTCGGCATCCTGCTCGCCGTGGAGATCGACGCACGGCGCTCGGGCGTACGCCCGGTGGCCGTCGCCGCTGGTTCCTTCGGGCGTCTGCTGGCCCGCTTCGGATACCACTTCGCCTCGCTGTTCGTCATCGTCGGCCTGCTCGCCATGGGATTCTCCGCCACCCGCGCGGTGGTGTACGCCACCGTCGTCGCCGTCGCGCTGTCCTTCCTCGACCGGCACCACCGGCTCACCCCCACCCGGCTGGTCGCCGCGCTCGCCGGTGGCGTACGCGGCGTCCTCGCGGTCACCGTGGTCTGTGCCGCCGCCGGCATCATCACCGCCACCTCCACGAAGACCGGCCTCGGTCCCCAGGCGGCGGCGCTGCTGATCGGCGCGGCCGGCACGGTCAGCTCCGAACCGGCCGTGCTGCTGGCGCTGACCGCGCTGCTGGCCGCCGTGGCGCTCAGCCTGCTCGGTCTCGCCGTTCCGGTGACCGCCTCGTTCGTCATCGGCTGGGTCATCATCGGCCCGGCCCTGCTCGACCTGGGCGTCACCCCCGCCGCCGTCGCGATGTTCGTCTTCTACTTCGCGGTGCTCTCCGAGGTCTCCCCTCCGACGGCGCTCGCGGCGGTCGCCGCCGCCGCCGTCACCGGCGGTCGGGTGGTGCCGACCATGTGGCAGACCCTGCGGTACGCGCTGCCGGCGTACCTCATCCCGCTGGCCTTCGTGTTCACCCCCACCGGGCTGGGGCTGCTCGGCATCGGCGGCCCCCGGCAGATCGCGGTCGCCGCCGCCGTGACCGCCCTGGCCGTCGGCGTGCTGGCCGTCGCGGCAGGTGGCTGGCTGCCCGGCGTGGGTCCCGCCGGGGTGCCCGAACGGATCCTCGGCACTGCCGCCGGGCTGTGCCTGCTGTGGCTCGAACCCGTGCCCGTCGCGGTCGGCGTCGCACTGGCGGCGGGCGCGGCGACGGGTGTCCTCGTACGACGCGGCACCGCCACCGGTGGGCCGCGCGCCGGATCACCGGCACAACCCAGGGAGGAGACAGAGTGAGACGGATCAACGTGCGGCTCGCGGCGGGCGTGGGCGCGTTCGCCCTCGTCGCGGTGGGCACCGCTGGTTGCGGGGGCCGTCAGGACAGCGCGGCCAAGGACGACACCGCGTCGGCGGTCACCTGCGAGGTGGGCGCGAACACCCGGGTCGGCATCGCCACCGGCAACGCCACCGGGGTCTACTACGCGGTCGGCAACGCCCTGGCCACCCAACTCGCCGACGCCACCGGCGGCAGGGTCACCGGCACCGCCGCCGAGACCGGCGCCTCCGTGCAGAACATCGAGCAGCTGGTCGGCGGCCAGTACGACGTGGCCTTCTCGCTGTTCGACACCGCCGTCAACGCGGTGCAGGGCAAGGAGAGCTTCAGCTCCCCCCAGCCCGTCGAGGCGCTGGCCCGCATCTACGACAACTACACGCAGGTGGTCGTCCGCACCGACTCGGGCATCAACTCGGTGGCCGACATGAAGGGCAGGAAGATCTCCACCGGCTCCCCGAAGTCCGGCACGGAGGTGATCGCCAACCGGCTGCTGGAGGCCGCCGGCCTCGACCCGGCCACCGACGTCCAGGCACAGCGCCTCGACCTGACCAAGACCGTCGAAGGCGTCAAGGACGGCAGCATCGACGGCTTCTTCTGGTCCGGCGGCATCCCCACCGCCGGGGTCACCGACCTGTTCACCACCGCCGGCGGTGCGGTGAAGTTCATCGACATCACCCCGCTGCTGCCGAAGATGGCCGAGCTGAACCCGGCGTACCAGGCCGGCACCATCGCCGCCGACGTCTACTCCACCGGCGCGGACACCCCGACCATCGTGGTGCCCAACGTGCTGCTCGTGCGCAAGGACCTCGACGCCAACGTGGCGTGCGCGATCACCCGCACCGTGTTCGAGAAGAAGGACGCACTCGCCCAGGCCAGCTCGGCCGCGAAGGGCATCAGCCTCGACTCCGCGCGCAAGACCGATCCGGTCGGGCTGCACCGGGGCGCGGCCAAGGCGTTGCAGGACCTCGGCGCGAGCTGACCGACGGTGGCCGGGCCCGGTGACGGGCCCGGCCACCCCCGACCCGTCTCCCGGAGATCCGCGTGCCGCCTGCCAGCCCCGCCCGCGTACGCCGGCACAACCGGCCCGCCGGCCACACCGACCGGTGGTGGTCGGTGCGTACCCAACTGCTCGCACCGATCCTGGTGGCCATCGTCGGTCTCGTCGCGCTGGGCGCGATCCAGACCGGCGACGCCCTGGCCGACTCCACCGACGCCGACCGCGCCCGGGTACTGGCCGGCACCGCCACGGCCACCGTCTCGCTGGTGCACGAGCTGGAACGCGAACTCGGCGAGACCGCCGCCCTGCGCCAGCGCGGCGGCACCTCCGGCCGGAAACTGGTCGACGCCCAACGTTCCCGGGTGGACGCCGCCGTCTGGCGCTACCGCCAGGCCAGCGCCGACGGCCGCCGGGCCGCGCCCGACCTGGGCCCCGCGCTGGACGCGGTCGACGACCAGCTCGACCAGTTCGCCGCCGCCCGCGAGGCCGCGCTCACCGGGGACGGCGGCGACCCCACCTACCAGACGCTGGTCGAGTCGCTGCTGGCCGTCGCCGACGCGCTGCCCGCCCAGGTGCGCGACCCCGACCTGGCCAACGGGGCCCGCGAGGTCGCCGCCGTCGCCACCCAGGAACACCTCGCCGCCCTCGAACGGGACCTGCTGCGCACCGTCTTCGTCCGCGGTGAGCTGGGCAGGGGCGACCTGGCCCGGCTCGGGCGGCTGCGCGGTGCGCAGGAGCAGCGGCAGGCGGAGTTCTCGCGGATCGCCGGCCGGCCGGCCACCGCCGCGTACACCCGGCTGCTGGCCGGCGTCGACGTCTCCACCGCCCGCCGGATGCGCGACAGCGCGCTCAACGCCGACTCCGAACCGGGCGCGCTGAGCACCGACGCCGACGCCTGGTACGTGGCGCAGAGCGGCACCATCCGGCGGTACAACCTGCTCGGCCGCGAGTTGTCCGAGGACCTCGACGTCCGCGCCGCCGAGCTGGCCGGCGACGCCCGGCAGCGGGCGCTGGCCACCGGCGCAGCGACCACCGCCCTCGCGCTGGCGTCGCTGACGGCCGCCGGCTGGCTGGCGGTACGCACCAGCCGTCGGCTGCGCCGGCTGCGCGTCGCCGCGCTGACCATGGCGCACCGGGAGCTGCCCGAGCGGATCACCGCCATCGCCGCCGGCGAGGTCGCCCCCTCCGAGGGGGCGACATCCCAGCTCACCGAGGGGATCAGCCGGGGCCGCGACGAGATCGCCCAGGTGGCCGAGGCGTTCGACACCGTGAACCGGGCCGCGCTGCGGCTGGCCGGCGAACAGGCCGAACTACGGATGGACGTCACCCGGATGGTCGAGGCGCTGGCCCGGCGGATCCGCACCCTGATCACCCGTCAGCTGCGCCTGCTCGACGAGTTCGAGAAGGAGGAGACCGACCCGGACGCCCTGGCCCGGCTGTTCGCGCTGGACCACCTGGCCGCGCGCATGCGCCGCAACGGGGAGAACCTGCTCGTGCTGGCCGGCGGCGAACCGGGCCGTACGCAGGAGGGCACCCACCTGCTCGCCGACGTGGTGCGCGGTGCCGCCTCCGAGATCGAGGAGTACGCCCGGGTCGAGATCGACGTACCGGCCGCGGCGGTGCACGGCTCCGCCGTGGGCAACCTCGTGCATCTGCTCGCCGAACTGCTGGAGAACGCCGCCGCGTACTCGCCCCCGCACACCCCGGTGCACGTCGACGGCCGGCGCACCGTGGACGGGTTGACGCTGCGCGTGCACGACCAGGGCATCGGCATCAGCGACAGCCGGCGGGCCGAGATCAACGAACGGTTGCGGGCCCCGGCGGTGCTCTCCAGCGCCGCCGCCGGCAGCATGGGCCTGCACGTGGTGTCCCACCTGGCCGCCCGGCACGGCATCCAGGTGCAGCTGCACAGCACCGGGGTCGGCACGGTGGCGCAGGTGGACGTGCCGGAGGCCGCGCTGACCCGGATGGAGGACGTGGCCGGACGCCCCTCGACCGACGGGCGGGCGGCGATGCCGGTGACGGGCGGAGCCTGGTTCCGTACCCGCACGGGTGCACCCGTCACCCCGGCGTGGAGCCCGGCGGCGTCGGCCGGATCCGCCGGCCCGCCAACCGCCGGCGGGTTCACCGCGCACACCGGCTTCCATGGCCCGACGGTGACGCTGCCGGTGCTCGGTGGTCCCGCCCTGCCGGCCGGCGACCCACCCCCGCCGACCGGCACTCCCGGGACTGGCGGCGGCCTGCCCCGGCGCACCCGCGGCGGTCAGCTCCAGCCCGGTCTGCACCAGGCCCCGCCGCCCCGCCCCGTGGACGACCTGCTCGACCCCGAGGTCGTGCGGGCCCGACTGTCCGCACTGTCCGAGGGGGTGGCCTCCGCGATGCGACGTACCCAGCAGACGAAACCGAAGGGGAGACCCGAATGAGCCCACATGCGAACGCCGGCCTCGACTGGCTCCTGGCGAACTTCGCCGAGCAGGTGCCGGACGTGTCGCACGCCCTCGCCGTGTCCGGCGACGGGCTCCGGTTGGCCGCCTCACCGCACCTGTCCGCCGACCAGGTCGACCAGCTCGCCGCCGTGATCAGCGGCCTGGCCAGCCTGACCGTCGGGGCGGCCCGGCTGATGTCGGCCGGCCGGGTACGCCAGCAGATCGTGGACATGGACGGCGGAGTGCTGCTGGTCATGGCGGTAGGCGACCGGGCGCTGCTCGGGGTGCTGGCCGCGTCCGGCTGTGACCTCGGCCAGGTCGGCTACGAGACGGCGACGCTGGTGCAGCGGGTCGCCGAGGCGCTGGAACCGGCGGCCCGGACATGAGGCGGGCCAGCCGCCTGTTGGCGGCCCTGCTGGCGGTCACGCTGGCCGGCGGCTGCGGCGGCGACGATCCGCCCACGCCCGAACCGTGGCACGACGGCCGGATCTTCCTCGCCACCGGCAACACCACCGGCGTGTACTACCAGCTCGGCGGCGGGTACGCCGACGTGATCAGCCGGCACCTGCCCGGCTACGAGGCGCGGGCCGAACCGACCGGCGCGTCCGGGGAGAACATCACCCGCCTGGTCAACGGCGACATGGAGATCGCCTTCAGCCTGGCCGACACGGCCGCCGACGCGTACGCCGGGCAGGGCGCGTTCGCCGGTCAACCCCAACCGGTGCGGGCGCTGGCCCGGGTCTACAGCAACTACACGCACGTGATCGTGCGCGCCGACGCGGGCATCAGCAGGGTGGCGGAGCTGCGCGGGAAGCGGGTGTCCACCGGCTCGCCGAGGTCGGGCACCGACATCATCGCCGGCCGGCTGCTGACCGCCGCCGGGCTGGACCCGGAACAGGACGTACGCCGGGCCCGGCTGTCGCTGCCCGAGACGGTCGCCCGGATGCGGGCCGGCAAGCTCGACGCCCTGTTCTTCTCCGGCGGCCTGCCCACGCCCGGCGTCGCCGATCTGCTGGCCGGTGCACCCGGCCGGTTCGTGCTGCTGCCGATCGCCGACCTGATCGAGCCACTCAACGCCACCTACGGGTCGGTCTACACCACGGCCGAGCTGCCCGCCGACGCGTACGGCACACCCACCGGCACCGCCACCGTCACCGTGGCCAACGTGATCCTGGTCGGTGGGGACATGCCGGAGCAGCTGGCGTACGACCTGACCCGGCTGCTGTTCACCCACCAGGCGGAGCTGGGCGCGGTGCACCCCGAGGGTGGGAACTTCACGAAGCAGACGGCCGCCGGCACCGACCCGATCCCGCTGCACCCCGGGGCGGCCCGCTACTACCAGGTGGGCTGAGCGGCGGAGCGCCGCGACCCGTCGACCCGACCGCGGCTGAGCCGCCGTACGACTCGGATCTTGGTACGGAAGCGCCCCGGGAGGGGCCGGAACGTACCAAGATCGGCACGCCGACTGTCGTGCGGAGCGTCACGTGCCATCCGGAGCGTCACGTGGTCACACGGGTGGACGCGTGGCCGGTTGGGGTCAGATGTCCCGTGGAGTCGTCGCGGCGCGGGCCGCCGCGACGAGCCGGTCGGTCTCCGCGAGGATCTCCGGGGCGTCGGCGGGGGTGCCCGGATCGAAGCGGACCATCCACGTCAGACCGTCCACGCCCGGCGCCCGCCGCCCCACGACGCGGCCGGCACCGCCGGGCAGGGCGTGATGCTGGGTGTACGCCACTGACTTGGTGACCCGGGCGCGCACCTGCTGAGGCAGGTCACCCGGATCGACCAGCAGATAGGTCTCGGCCGGCAGGTCGGCGACGACCAGCCAGCCGTCGTGCTCGGCGACCCGCTCGCCCGGGGTGACGGTCAGCTCCCGGCCCGACCAGGTGACCTTGACGACGTCGTGCCAGCCGATCCGGTGCCCCCGACCGGGCAGCCAGAGCCCGAGGTTGGTGGCGACCAGCACCCCGTCACCCTCGCCGTTGCCGGCGGCGGCCCAGGCCAGCACCCGCTCGTCGCGCTCCAGGGGCGGGCGGTCGGCGGCCGGCAGCTTCGGTCGGCGGCGGAACAACGCCATGTCTACAGCCCTCCCGCGGCCTGTTCACGCAGCGCCCGGGCGTGCTGCTCCAGCGACAGCAACTCCCCGAACGCGGCGAAGTACTCGTCTTTGTGGGAGACCGGGTTGATCCGCTGGATCCGGGACTTCAGCTCCCTGATCCGGCCGGTCACCGAGCCCCACTGGAGGCGGGCCATGGTCACCGACACGTAGCGCGGGTCCGGTTCGCCGTCGAGACGCAGCGGCTCGACGGCCAGCTCACCCACGAGCGCCTGGGCCGCGAGATCCTCGCAGGCGTCGCGCACCGACTCGATCCACACCGCGCCGCCCGTCGCCGCCGAGGCGCCGCCGGCGGCGGCGACCGCCGAGCGCACCGCCACGTGTACCGGGTGGCGGTAGTCGGACGCCTCGACCGCGTCGAACATCGGCCCCGCCAGCACCGGTTCCTGGAGGGCGAGCTTCAACGCCTCCCGCTCCACCATCGAGTGTGGACTGTCCACCGCCGGTTCCGGGCGGGCGGCGGGACGGGCGGGAGCCGCTTCCTCCCGACCGGACTGCCCGTTGGCGGCGGCGAGCACGGCCCGCTGCACCGGCTCGATCTCCATGCCGAGGTCGCCGGCGAGCTTGCGGACGTACTCGGGACGCTTCTCCCGATCCTTGATCCTGGCGACGAGGGGGGCGGCCCGGCGCATCGCCTCGACCCGGCCGTCGACGGTGTCCAGGTCGTACCGGTTGATCACATGACGCAGCGCGAAGTCGACCAGCGGCTCGCGGCGGGCCACCAGGTCACGCACCGCCAGGTCGCCCTTGGCCAACCGCAGCTCGCACGGATCCATGTTGTCGGGGCTGACCGCGATGAAGGTACGCCCCACGAAACGCTGATCGTCCTCGAAGGCGCGCAGGGCGGCCTTCTGACCGGCCGCGTCCCCGTCGAAGGTGAAGATGATCTCGCCGGCCACGGCGTCGGTGTCCAGCAGCAGACGGCGCAGCACCCCGATGTGGTCGGCGCCGAACGAGGTGCCGCAGGTCGCCACCGCCGTGGGCACGCCGGCCAGGTGACAGGCCATCACGTCGGTGTATCCCTCGACGACGACCACCTTGCCCTGCTTGGCGATCTCCCGCTTGGCCTGGTCGATGCCGTAGAGCACGTGCGACTTCTTGTAGATCGGCGTCTCGGGGGTGTTCAGGTACTTCGGGCCGTCGTCGTCGTCGAAGAGCCGACGCGCACCGAAGCCGATCACATCCCCGGTGAGGTCGCGGATGGGCCACAGCAGCCGGCGGCGGAACCGGTCGATCAGGCTGCCGGAGCGGGCCGGGCGGGACAGGCCGGCGGTCACCAGCTCGTCGTGGCTGAAACCCTGCTGGCGCAGGTGTCTGGTCAGCAGGTCCCAGCCGTCGGGGGCGAACCCGCAGCCGTACCGCTGCGCGGCGGCCCGGTCGAAGCCCCGTGTGGCCAGGAACTCCCGCGCCGGGCGGGCCCCGGCGGTGGTGAGCTGCGCGGTGTAGAACTCCACGGCGGCGGTGTGCGCGGCCACCAGGCGCTGGCGCTGACCCTGCTGCGGGCGGGCCCGGGGAGTGTTGTCACCCTCGACGTAGCGCAACTGGATGCCGGCGCGGGCGGCGAGCCGCTCCACGGACTCGACGAAGCTCAGGTGCTCGGCGTCCATCAGGAACTTGATGGCGTCGCCGCCGGCCCCGCAGCCGAAGCAGTACCAGACGTTGCGGGCCGGTGAGACGTTGAACGACGGGCTCTTCTCGTCGTGGAACGGGCACAGCCCCTTGAGGTTGCCGCCGCCGGCCGAGCGCAGCGTCACCGTCTCGGCGATCACGTCGGCGATCGAGGTGCGCTCGCGGACCAGCGCGATGTCCTCGTCCCGGATCCGCCCCGCCATGCCGCCACCCCCCTCGGCCTACATCCTGCCCTGCCCCACCGACACCGCGCCGCCGGGGGACACCGGGTGTGGCGACCGCCGCCGCGCGCCCGCCGGGGCAGTGCGCCGCGCGGCGGCCGGGGCAGTGGTCAGCAGCCGGTACCGTCGCCGACGGCATCCGACGGCCAGGCCCTCCGGGCAGCACACTCTCCGGGCGACGCGGGCCAGGCAGGGAGGCGACCGGCGGGCGACACGGGACCGGCGGGGCGAACCGGACCGGCGGGGTGAACCGGACCGGCGGGGTGCCAACCGGCGGGCGGCGCGGGACCGCCACGATGCGGAGGAGTACGCAATGGCCGACGAACCGGACGTACCGCTGACTGTCGCGCTCGCCGAGTACGAGCACCTGCGCGAGCTGAGCCGAGCGGTGCACGACCAGTCGACGGCGAGGTTCACGTTCTTCCTGGCGGTGGCCTCGGCGGCCACGGCGGTCTCGGCGGGACTGGTCACCACCGGCTCGCCGGGCGGGCGGTACGGTCCGGCGGTCCTGGGTGGGCTGGGGGTGCTCGTGCTGCTCCTGGGCATCTCGGTGTTCGCCCGCCAGGTCGAGCTGAACGACCGGGGACGCCGGTACGCGGTGGCCGCCACCGTGCTGCGTACCTATCTCGCCCGCCGGGCGGAGGGTCTCGCGCCGTACCTGATGCTGCCGACGCTGGACGATCCGGGGCCGTTCGCGCCCGAGCCGTTCCGGCGGCACTGGTTCCGGGACCTGGTCAGTCAGGCCGGCATGATCGGCCTGCTCAACAGTGTGCTGGTGGCCTTCGCCGCCGCCCTGGCCACGATGGCGACCGGGCCGGCCTGGGCGGGCGCGGTCGCCGCGGCGGTGCTGTTGCCCGTCTCGGCCGCCGTCCACCTACGGGTCATCCGCCGCCGCGTGGCCCGCTCCGCCACCCAGGTAGGCACCGTCCTCACCCACCGCCCCCCGCTCCATCGCGTTGATCATGAAATTGTTCCCGAGGAGTCGGACAACTCGCCGGCATGACGTCACGGTCAACGGGGCGCGGTGGGGCAGGCGAGGCGAGGCGGGGCAGGCGAGCGGGGCAGGCGAAAGGGGGCAGGCGAAACGGAGCGGGCGAGGCGGACGGGCGGGCGGGCGAGGCGAGACGGGACGGGCGGGCGAGGCGGGACGGGCGGGCCAGCGGGGTGAGGCGAGCTGGGGCGGGCGGCCCGGGGGTGGGTGGGGTCAGGGAGTGGCGAGAGGGGTCTCGTCGGCTTCGACCTGGCGGTTCCAGTCCGGTTTGGTGGCACGCCAGCCCTCGTCGTCCATGCCGAGGCGCCAGTAGCCGGAGATCGACAGGCAGTCGCGCGGCACCCCTCGCTCGACCCGCAGCAGCCGGCGCAACTCGCGGACGAAGGCCGCCTCGCCGTGCACGAAGGCGTGCACGTCCCCGGCCGGGAAGTCCAGTCCACGCACGGCAGCCACCAGCGCCTCACCCACCGGCCGGCCGCCCCGGTGCAGCCAGGTCAGGTGCACCGCTCCCGGGCTGGGCAGCGACTGCTCGTCGGCGGCGTCGGCCACCTCGACGAACACGTGGGCCGGCGCGCCCTGCGGCAGCCGGGTCAGGGCGGCGGCGATCGCCGGCAGCGCGCTCTCGTCACCGACCAACAGGTGCCAGTCCGCTGTCGGGCTCGGCGCGTACGCCCCGCCGGGGCCGGTGAACAGCACGGGGTCGCCGGGGCGCAGCGCCGCCGCCCACGGCCCGGCCAACCCCTGGTCACCGTGGTGTACCACGTCGACGGTCAGCTCGCCGGCCGCCGCGTCCCACGCCCGCACGGTGTACGCCCGCAGCCGGGGCCAGTGTGCGCGGGGCAGTTCGCGACGGATCGCGGCGAGGTCCATCGGACGCGGATAGTCCACCCCGGCCACCGGGAACACGATCTTGATGTAGTGGTCGGTGAACTCGCCCACGGGCAGGCCCACCAGTTCGTCCCCGCCGAGCACCAGCCGGACCACGTGCGGAGTGGGCCGCCCCGTGCGTAGCACCCGGGCGGTGGTGACTGTCTTCGGGCGCTCCGTCATGCGGTCAGGTTAGCCTCAGCTAACTGTGGGGATCCGGCCCGCCCCCCACTGGCGCTCGGCTAGCTGTGCGGACCCACCCCGCCCCCACCGGCGAGCCGGGCGTGCCAGGCCAGCGCGGCGGGGTCGGTGAGGGAGGCCACCTGGTCCACGACGACCCGCAGCCGGGCCGCGTCGTCGCCGGCCGCCCGCCACAGCGGGGCGAAGACCTCGTCGAGCCCGTCCGGGGCGCGGTCGACCAGCACCGCCACCAGTTCGGTCAGGATCTGCCGCTGCTGTTCGTAGCGTTCCCGCGCGCCGGGGCGGCGCATCACGTACCGCAGGGCGATGCCCTTGAGCAGCGCGCACCGCGCCCGGACGCGTCGGGGCACGACCAGGTCGGCGGCGTACCGGCGGTGCGGGCCGGGGCCGTGGCGGGCGGTGGTGGCCTCGACGGCGGCGGAGACGAACCGGCCGGTGAGCACGCTGGTGGTCGCCTTCAGGGCCGCCTGGGCGCGGTGGCTGGCGTCGTAGCCGGCCAACGGGGCGAGCACCGGGTCGGCGAGCAGGTCGAGCAGCACCTCGCCGAGGTCGGCGGGGCTCTCGCCCGAGTAGGTGGCGGCGACGTCGGCGCACAGCGCGGCCCGCTCGTCGGCGTCGGCGAGCAACGGCCCCAGGGCCACGTAGCCGCCGTGGATGCCGTCCTCGACGTCGTGTACCGAGTACGCCACGTCGTCGGCCCAGTCCATCACCTGCGCCTCCAGGCAGCGCCGGTCGCCGGCCGGTGTCGCGGCCCGCAGCCAGTCGAACACGGGCAGGTCGTCGGCGTACACCCCGAACTTGCGCCGGCCGGGCCGGCGCGCCCAGGGGTACTTGCTCACCGCGTCGAGCGAAGCCCGGGTCAGGTTGAGCCCGGCGGACGTGCCGTCGCCGGCGATCACCTTCGCCTCCAGGCGGGTGAGCACCCGCAGGGTCTGGGCGTTGCCCTCGAAGCCGCCGCAGCCGGCGGCGAGGGCGTCCAGCGCCACCTCGCCGTTGTGCCCGAACGGCGGGTGGCCCAGGTCGTGGGCGAGCCCCGCGGTGTCCACCACGTCGGGGTCGCAGCCCAGGCGGGCACCCATCTCCCGGGCGATCTGCGCGACCTCCAGCGAATGGGTCAGCCGGGTACGCAGGAAGTCGTCCGTGCCGGCGGTGTGCACCTGGGTCTTGGCCGCCAGCCGGCGGAACGCCGCCGAGTGCAGCACGCGGGCCCGGTCGCGTTCGTACGGCGAGCGGCCGTGACCGGAGTCCTTCGCCGGTTCGGTGACGAGGCGGTCGGTGTCGGCGGGCGGGGTCAATCGCCACCTTCGCGCTGTCGCAGGACGCAGAACTCGTTGCCCTCGGGGTCGGCGAGCACCGTCCAGTCCACCTCGCCCTGACCGATGTCGACGTGCCGGGCACCCATGTCGACCAGCCGTTCCACCTCGGCCTCCTGGTCGTCGGGGCGCAGGTCGAGGTGCAGCCGGTTGCGGGTCTGCTTGCCGGTGGCCACCGGCACGAAGACGATGCCGGGCAGCCGGTCGCCCGACGGTCGGATCTCCACCCCGTCCGGCTTCTCGGCGACCACCTGGTAGCCGAGGGCTTCCGCCCACCAGCGGGCCAACCGGGCGGGGTCGCGGGCGTCGACGGTCAGGCTCTCCCAGACACTGCTCATCGCGCCACCGGCCCTTCGACACGTTCTCCGGTCAGTGCACTGTGCTCACTCATGCCGCCACCCCTCGTACGCGGACATCGGTCCTCGGGCGAGCCCAGGTTACGCCCGGACGGGCCGGTCGGCGCGTCGACGACGTGTGCCGGCGGGTCCACATCCCCCGATCAGTCGAGAGTTGCCATCCGATCGCCGACCGTCACGGGATCGCGGAAATCGATGGCCGCCGGTAGCGTCGCCAGCGCACAACGTGACCGGGCGCTATCGACCTCGACCCAACGGGAGACACCTCGTGGACGCGCAGACGGTGATGGGAACGGAGTTGAGCGGGCTGCGGCGGCGTCGCCCGGAGGTCGCCGGCTCGGTCCTCGCCGGCACCGACGGCCTGTTGATCTCCAGTGATCTGCCCGCGACCGACGCCACCCACCTGGCGGCGCTGGCGGCGGCCAGCTTCGGGCTCGGCCACCGGGTCGCCGACACCGTGCGCCACGGCGAGTTCCGCGAATCCGTGGTGCACACGGCGACGGGATGCGTGGTCACCTGGCCCGCCGGGCGCGACGCCCTGCTGACCCTCGTCACCGCCGCCGGCGCCGATCTGGACGCGTTGCGTGAGGAGGCCCGTGCCGTGGTGCACCGGGCCGGCCCGCTGCTCGCGGCCCGGCAGGGTGCGCACAGCGTGATCCGCCCGCCGGACCCGCAGGCACCGCTGGCCGTGCGCACGCCGATGGCCACCCTGCCGGCCCACGCGAGCCGCCGGCCACGCCCCGGCTGGCGGCGACCTCCCCTCTAGGCCCCACGCGGGAGCGTCGGGGGTGGCGGCGGTCCGGGCCCGCCGCCACCCTCCGGCTCCGCGACCCACCGGCCGGCTTCCCGCCCCTGGGTCCGACCCGGCGCCCCAGCCGGCCGGCTCCCGCCCCGCCGGCCGGCTCCGCGACACGGCGGCCGGCTCCGCGACACGGCGGCCGGCTCCGCGACACGGCGGGCGGCTCCGTGACACGGCAGGCGGCTCCGCGACACGGCAGGCGGCTGGGCGGGCCGACGCTCCGTCGGGGACGTCCGACCTCAGCGGCTGTCCGAGCCCGCCGTCTCGATGGCGGCGCGGCCGGCCTCCAGCCGGGCCACCGGCACCCGGAACGGCGAGCAGGACACGTAGTCCAGGCCCACCTCGTGGAAGAAGTGCACCGACTCCGGGTCGCCGCCGTGTTCACCGCAGACGCCGAGCTTCAGCCCCGGCCGGGCCGCGCGGCCCTCCTCGGCGGCGATGCGCACCAGCCGGCCGACCCCCTCGCGGTCGATGGACTCGAACGGGGAGATGCCGAAGATGCCCAGTTCCAGGTAGCGCCAGAAGAAGGCACCCTCCACGTCGTCGCGCGAGAATCCCCAGCCCATCTGGGTCAGGTCGTTGGTGCCGAAGGAGAAGAACTGCGCCGCCTCGGCGATCTGCCCGGCCGTCAGCGCCGCCCTGGGCACCTCGATCATCGTGCCGATCAGCACCTCGACGCCGCTGTCCCCGACGACCTCGGCGATGATCCGTTCGGCTTCGGCGCGCACGGTCTCCAACTCCTGCACGGCCCCGACCAACGGCACCATGATCTCCGGACAGGCCACACCGCCGTCACGGACGACCGCCACGGCGGCCTCCGCGATCGCCCGGACCTGCATCGCGAACAGACCGGGGATGACCAGACCGAGGCGTACGCCGCGCAGGCCCAGCATGGGGTTCTGTTCGTGCATGCGGCGCACGGCCGCGAGCAGCGCCTCCTCCTGGGCGACGTCCTCGCCGCGCTCCTGGGCGACCGCGACGTTCACCGCGAGCTGCTCCAGCGGCGGCAGGAACTCGTGCAGCGGCGGGTCGATCAGCCGGACGGTGACCGGCAGCCCGTCCATCTCCCGGAAGATCTCCACGAAGTCGGCCCGCTGGAGCGGCAGCAGCGCCGCCAGGGCGTCGTCGCGTTCCCGCCCGTCGCGGGCCAGGATCAGCCGCTCGACCAGTTCGCGGCGGTCGCCGAGGAACATGTGCTCGGTGCGGCACAGGCCGATGCCCTCCGCACCGAAGCGCCGGGCCCGGGCGGCGTCCGCGCCGGTGTCGGCGTTCGTCCGGACCCGAAGCCGGCGGGCCGCGTCGGCGTGCGACATGATCCGGTGTACGGCCCGGACGAGCGCGTTGTCGACGTGTTCCGGGTCGAGACTGCCCTCGAAGTACTGCACCACCTCCGACGGCATGACCGGCACCTCGCCGAGGTAGACCGCGCCGGTGGTGCCGTCGACGGAGACGACGTCGCCTTCGACGACGGTGTGCCCGGCGACGGTGAACTTCCGGGCCGGGACGTCGATGTCCAGCTCGTCGGCGCCGGAGACGCAGGTCTTGCCCATCCCCCGGGCCACCACCGCGGCGTGGCTGGTCTTGCCCCCGCGGGAGGTGAGGATGCCCTGGGCGGCGATCATGCCGTTGAGGTCGTCGGGGTTGGTTTCCCGGCGGACCAGGATGACGGCCCTGCCCTCGGCGGCCAGCTCGACCGCGCGGGCGGAGGTGAACACCACCGTGCCGACGGCGGCGCCCGGCGACGCCCCGATGCCCTTGGCCACCGGCTGGAGCCCGTGGTCGAGCTGGAAGCGCGGGAACATCAGCTGGGCGAGCTGGGCACCGTTGACCCGGTGCAGCGCCTCGTCGAGGTCGATCAGGCCCTCGTCGACGAGCTGGCCGGCGATGACGAACGCGGCGGCGGCGGTGCGCTTGCCGACGCGGGTCTGGAGCATCCAGAGCTTGCCGCGCTCGATGGTGAACTCGATGTCGCACAGGTCCCGGTAGTGCTCCTCCAACCGGGCCATGATGCCGAGCAGTTCGTCGTACGACTTCTTGTCGAGCTGCTCCAACTCCTGGAGTGGCACGGTGTTGCGGATGCCGGCGACCACGTCCTCGCCCTGGGCGTTGGCCAGGTAGTCGCCGTAGATGCCCTGGGCGCCGCTGGCGGGGTCGCGGGTGAAGGCGACGCCGGTGCCGGAGTCGGGGCCGAGGTTGCCGAAGACCATCGCGACCACGTTGACCGCGGTGCCCAGGTCGGCCGGGATGCGCTCCTGGCGGCGGTAGAGCACGGCGCGGTCGGCGTTCCACGACTCGAACACGGCGCGGATGGCCAGGTCGAGTTGCTCGCGCGGCTGTTGCGGGAACTCCCGCCCGGTGTGCTTCGCGAAGATCCTCTTGTACGCCTCGACCAGCCCGCGCAGGTCGTCGGCGTCCAGGTCGAGGTCGTCGGTGGTGCCCTTGGCTCGTTTGGCCTCGTCGAGGGCGTGCTCGAACTCCTCGCCGGGCACCTCGCAGACGGTCTTGCCGAACATCTGGATCAGCCGCCGGTAGGAGTCCCAGGCGAACCGGTCCGCTCCGCCGGGGGCGGCCCCGTCCGCACCGCCGTCGGCGGCCGGGTCTGCCCGGCCGCCGGCCTGTCGGGCGAGTCCCAGCACGGACTGGTCGTTGAGGCCGACGTTGAGGACGGTCTCCATCATGCCGGGCATGGAGAACCTGGCCCCGGAGCGGACGGAGACCAGCAGCGGGTCGTCGGGGTCGCCGAGGCGACGGCCCATGCCCCGCTCCAGCGCCTCCAGGTGCGCCTCGATCTGGGCGGCCAGGCCGTCCGGTTGCCGCCCGGTCGCCAGGTACGCCTTGCACGCCTCGGTCGTGATGGTGAAACCGGGCGGCACCGGCAGGCCGAGGTTGGTCATCTCGGCCAGGTTGGCTCCCTTGCCGCCGAGCAGATCCTTGAGCTCCTTGTTGCCCTCGGCGAAGTCGTAGACGTACTTGCCTTCCACCGTCTCTTGCGCTGCCACCAGAGCCTCCCACGCGCGCCGGTCCGACACTTAACGAAGGTTCAGTTGCTTGCATACCCCGGGGCCTACCTCCGGTAATCCCGGGATCAGCGCCGATCGGTGGGCGAAGGTTAAGCGAACAACCAGAGGCATGGGCCTATTCGTGAGGTTAGGCACAGCCATCACGACTATCCGCGTTCGTGACGGTTTTTGGGAACGCTTCCACGCGCATGATCACGCAATTCCACCTCCTCCCCGTACCCTTGTCGGCACGCGTTCCGCGGAACCTGACCTTTGCCATAACCGACGCGAATACACCCCCGGAGCCGCCACCGTGTCCGCCACCCCCACCGCCGCCCCCGAGCCCGCCGACCGGCCGCGCGACCTGCTCGCCGACGGCAGCGCCGCACCGTCCGGTCCCGGCACGACAGCCCAGCCCGGTGCGGGCAGCGCCGCCCAGCCCGGCGACGCCACGACAGCCCGGCCCGGGGTCGCCGTACCTGGTGACGGCAGCGCCGCCGTGCCGGGTGACGGTGCGGCCGTCGCCGTGCCGGCGGCGCGGCAGCCGCAGGTCGACCCGGCTGCGTCGGGTACCGCCGGGGAACTGGCCGGGGTCGCCCAGCGCGCCGCCGAGGCGCTGCTCACGCCCACCGCGCCGGCCCGACTGGGTGACGTGGTGCCCGCCCCCGAGCGGGTCACGCCCGACCCCGCCGCCGACTTCACGCTCACCCCCGACGCCGTGATCCGGGTCAGCGCCGACCCGGCCGCCCTCGCCGTGGGCGAGCGGCTCGCCGCGCTGCTGCGCCCCGCGACCGGTCACCCCCTGCCGGTGACCGACGCCACCGCCCCACAGCCGGCCGGCGGCATCGCGCTGGTGCTCGACGGCGACGCCGGCCTCGGGCCCGAGGGCTACCGGCTCTCCGTCACCCCCCACGGGGTACGGATCACCGCCGACACCGCCACCGGCCTGCACCACGGCGTGCAGACGCTGCGTCAACTCCTGCCCGCCACGGTCGAGAGCCCGACGCCGGTCAGGCAGCGCTGGGTGCTGCCCGGCGGCGAGATCCTCGACCGACCCCGGTACGCCTACCGGAGCGCGATGCTCGACGTGTCCCGACACTTCTTCGGCGTCGCCGACGTGCTGCGGGTCGTCGACCACCTGGCCCGCTACAAGCTCAACCACCTGCATCTACACCTCACCGACGACCAGGGCTGGCGGATCGCCGTCGACTCCTGGCCGAGGCTGGCGACCGTCGGCGGCGCGACCCAGGTCGGCGGCGGCCCCGGCGGCCACTACACGAAGGGCGACTACCGGCGGATCGTGGCGTACGCCGCCGAACGGGGCATCACCGTCGTACCCGAGATCGACCTGCCCGGGCACACCCACGCGGCGCTGACCGCCTACGGTGAGCTTTCGCCCGACCGGATCGCGCCGCCGCCGTACACGGGCACCGAGGTCGGGTTCAGCTACGTCGACCCGGCCAGTGGGCGCACGTACGAATTCGTCGCCGATGTGCTCGGTGAGATCGCCGCGCTCACCCCCGGCCGGTTCCTGCACATCGGCGGCGACGAGGCGTTCAAGGTCAAGGGTGCGGCCTACACCGGCTTTGTCGAGCGGGTTCAGCGGATCGTCGCCGGTGTCGGCAGGACGGTCGTCGGCTGGCACCAGATCGCCCCCGCCGCCCACGTCGACGGCCGGGTGCTGCAATGGTGGGGCACCGACGGCGACGACGCGGTGACCGCCGAGGCGGTGCGCCGGGGGGCGCGGCTGATCCTCTCCCCCGCCAACCACGCCTACCTCGACATGAAGTACGCCCCGGACACCCCGATCGGGCACGACTGGGCGGGACTGGTCGACGTGCGCCGGGCGTACGACTGGGACCCGGCGACCCACCTGAACGGGGTGCCGGCCGAGGCGGTGCTCGGCGTCGAGGCGCCGCTGTGGACCGAGTCGGTGACGACGCTCACCGAGGCCGAGTTCATGCTGTTTCCCCGGCTGCCCGCGATCGCCGAGCTGGGCTGGTCAGCGCGAGCCACCCACGACTGGGCCGGGTTCCGACAGCGGCTGGCCGGGCACGGAGAGCGCTGGTCGACGGCGGGCATCGCGTACCACCGCTGCCCGACGGTGCCGTGGCCGGGGCCCTGCGGGCGGGTTCCGCTCCCCCGGTCAGCCGGGAGCACCGACCGTTCCGCCTGAACGTCACCGTCGCCCGGTTCCGCCGCCGGGCGACGGTGACGCCCGAGTCGCCAACGACGCGTCGAATGTCCGATTACCGCGGTCCGGGCTGCGCATCATGTCCGGTTCATGGCGGTATACGGCGTGGGCGGGGCCACGCTGGCGACGGAATCGCGGATGGGGTGCCGGCGTTGTATCCGACATACCCGCGGCACTCCCCCGCCGCGGCGGCCGATCCCCCGGCGGAATGCACGCCGGCCCCCGGTCGTTGAGAACCCCGTACCGCCCCGTGGCACTCCCCCGCCACGACCGACCGGCCCCCGGCGGAATGCACGCCGGCCCCCGGTCGTTGAGAACCCCGTACGCCCCGCAGGCCTTCCGGCCGACGGGCAGATCCCCTCCCCCGCGCACCGCATCCCCCCTCGCGGTCGCGCACCCCCGGACGAGAGGACGATCCTCCATGCGTACCGACATCTTCCGCAAGGCCGCCCTGACCGCTGCCGCCTTCACCGCCACCGCCGGTGGCATCGCCGGCCCGGCGGTCGCCGCCAACGCTGCTCCGTCGAACGCGCCGACCAGCGCCGTGCAGAGCGAGCGCAAGCCGGCCGGCGAGCGGCAGCTCAACGTGAAGTACGAGGCGCAGCCGAACTTCTACTACTGTGGCCCCGCCGCCGCCCGGAACGCGCTGAGCGTGCAGGACAAGCTCATCGACGTCGAGGACATGGCGAACCGGATGGGCACCACCGAGTCCGGCACCAACAGCATCAATGACATCACCCCCGTCCTGAACAAGGAGACCGGCCGGGACGCCTACCGCAGCGTCGAGATCAGCAGCCCCGAGGCCGACGGGAAGCAGACCGACACCCTGCGCGCCGACATCGTCGCCGCCGTGGACGAGGGCCACGCCGTGGTCGCCAACATCGCCGGCACCGCCACGGACATCGACGGTGGCACGCACTCCTTCGAGGGTGGGCACTACGTCAGCGTGGTCGGCTACCGCGACGGCGGGAACATCGTGAAGATCGCGGACTCCGCCGACCCGGCCTCCGCCTCCTACGAGCTGGACGTGGACACCCTGGCCGACTGGATCGCCACCCGCGGCTACGCCCACTGACCCATCCCTGAACGACCGGTACCGCACGCGACAGGGCCGGCCCCCGGAAGGGGGCCGGCCCTTCGTCGTGTCACCTCGGCGGCGACGAGCAGGCCGAGGGTGACGGTGGCGACGGCGCGAACCCTCAGCCGCCGGAGTCGGCGAGTTCCGCCCCCTCGGGCACGGTGTCGTCGTCACGGCTGGCCAGCCAGCCGTCGGGCAGGAAGACCTTGCCCGGGGAGTTGGTACGCCCACGCGGCTGGCCGAGCGTCTCCACCGGGAACGGCACCGTGGGGTCGAGCTTGCCGAGCAGGTCGTCGAGCTGCGCCAGGCTGTCGATCATCGCCAGTTCGCGGCGCAGCCCGCTGCCCACCGGGAACCCCTTGAGGTACCAGGCGACGTGCTTGCGGAAGTCCGTGCAGCCGTCCCGCTCGCCCCGGGCCGGGTTGCGGGCCCCTGCGGTGAACTGGCCGACCAGCAGCTCGGCGTGCCGGCGCATGGTCGCCGCGACCTCGCCCAGGGTGGGCAGCCGCCGCTCGGCACTGCCGTCGAAGGCGGCAGCCAGGTCGGCGAACAGCCATGGCCGGCCCAGGCAACCCCGACCGATCACGACGCCGTCCACGCCGGTGTGTGCGACCATCCGCAGCGCGTCGTCGGCCTCCCAGATGTCGCCGTTGCCGAGCACCGGCACGTCGAGGGCCTGCTTGAGGGTGCCGATCGCGTCCCAGTCGGCCGTGCCCGAGTAGCGCTGCGCGGCCGTCCGCCCGTGCAGGGCCACCGCCGCGACGCCCGCGTCCTGGGCGGCCAGCCCCGCCTCGACGTACGTCAGGTGGTCGTCGTCGATGCCCTTGCGCATCTTCACGGTGACCGGCACTCCGGCGGGCGAGGCGGCGTCGACCGCGGCCCTGACCAGGCGGGCGAAGAGCCGGCGGCGCCAGGGCAGCGCCGACCCGCCACCCCGGCGGGTGACCTTCGGGACCGGGCAGCCGAAGTTGAGGTCGATGTGGTCGGCGAGCCCCTTGTCGACCACGATCCGCACGGCGGCGGCGGTGATCTCCGGGTCGGTGCCGTAGAGCTGGAGGCTGCGCGGGCGCTCGTCGTCGCCGAACGCGATCATGCGCAGCGTCTTCGGGTTCCGTTCGACCAGCGCGACCGTAGTGATCATCTCGCAGACGTAGATGCCGCCGCCCTGTTCGCGGCAGAGCTGCCGGAAACCGACGTTGGTGATGCCGGCCATCGGGGCGAGCACCACCGGCGGCCACACCCGGTGCTCCCCGAGGGTGAGCGGGCGGCGGACGGCGGAGGCGGCGGCACTGGTCACGTGACCAAGAATCCCACGCCCGCCGGGGCGGGCGTCCGGTGGCCGGTCGACACGGCGGACGCGGGCGAACCCGCACCCGCCGCACCGGCCGGCGGGCCGGTCAGGGGGCGGCGGGATTGGCCAGGATCAGGCCGGACACGTCCACGATCACCGACGTGGCGCTCGCCGTGTAGATCGAGAAGGAGAAGCCCCGGCCGCCGTACGCGCCGAGCTGCACCTCCACCAGGTTCGACAGGATCTGGTTCGGCCCCCACCAGTTGAGCGAGGAGGTGCCCGGCGTGGCCACCGACGCGCTGTGCGCGGTGAGGAAGCCGCCGGCGACCGTCCCGGCCACCGTCACGTTCACGTACGCGGCCAGCGCCCGGCCGGGCTCGACCTCGGGCAGGGTGCTGATCGACAGGTGGATCGACGTCTTCGCCCGCAGCTTGCCGGTGGCGTCGACGTTCCCTGCACCCCCGACGACGTAGTCGCCCCAGGAGTTGATCGAGCGGGTGTCGAGAACCCGGCGGGGCGGCACGGCGAGGGTGCGGTTGGCCCACCGGGAGGTGTTCACGTACGCCCGGGTGTTGGCCCGGCCCCCGATGACCAGGTCGCCGGACTCGTCGATCGCCAGCGAGCCGGTCGGCAACTCCTCGGGCAGGGCCGCCGCGGGCGTCTGGCTGAGGATCAGCGGCGACCGGTCGATGGCGTGGTCGAGGGCGAGCGTGGGCCCGGCCGACGAGCCGCCCACCAGCAGGGTCTCCGCCGTGCCGGCGTCGTTGGCCTCGTCCAGCAGGACGGGGTCACCGGCGGCGGCCCGCGCGGGGGTGGCCACGGCGGCTGCCGCGCCGACGCCGGCCCCGGCCACCACCGCGCCCCTGATGACCCGGCGGCGGCTGGTCGGCCTGCTCTGGTCGGCGGTCACGGCGTGCTCCTCGGTCTCGTGCTCACTCACCGGCCTGCTCCTTCGCGGCGATCCGCTGCGCGGTGGCTTTGACCTCGCGGGTGCGCACCGCACGGGTCTGCGGGTCGGCGGCCGCGGCGCGGCCGGCTCCGTGCGGGTTGTTGATCACCACCGACTCCGGGGCGTAGACCAGCAGGCCGGTCACGTCCAGGATGACGGCGGTGGTGGCCTGCACGTACACGCCGACGGTGTTCTGCCAGGGGTCGATCTGCGTGATGAACGCGTTGGCGAGCACCTGGTCCGCCGCCCACCAGTTGATGGTGGAGGCGGTGGGCCGGTTGCCCCGGCCGTAGACGGTGGCGAAGCCGCCCTTGGTGGTCTTGGCGACGGTGATGTTGCCGAGCATGCCGTCGCCCCCGTCGACGATGCCGTCGAGGTGCACCAGCAGGTAGGTGCCGGCGACCGCGCGCCCCTGCGCGTCGAACTGTCCCTCGATGAGCCGGGCCCGGCCGGCGGAACTGCGGGTGTCGAGGATCCGGGTCGGCCGGATCGGCACCAGCATCGTCGAGTTGGCGGTGGTGTGCACCTCGTGCCGCTCGACGGTGCCGTCGACGACCCGGTGGACGCCGAGACCGGCGGGCGTGGAGACCACGGAACCGCCCCAGCCGACGTACGACGGCCGCCGCCCGAGGTGCAGCGGGGCCCCCGTCGGGTTCTTCAGCGCCAGGGTCGCCCCGCCCTCGACGGCGGCGGTCAACTGGGTCCAGGTGGTCGCCTGGTTGGGCAGCCCGAGGGCCACCGCACCGTCCGTGGCGGCGGCGGCCGGCGCGGCGTCGAGGGCCGAGGCGGCGGTGGTGGCGGCGACCGCGGCACCGCCGGTCACGGCGGCCCGGCGCAGCAGGCCGCGCCGGGAGGCGCGGCGGTCGGGTTCGGACGACGGCATCTCAGTTCCCCCGTGGGTGGTGGACGGACGATCAGGCACCGGTGACCTGGCTCGGGTGGCCGACCAGCAGGCTGGTCAGGTCGACGATCACGTGGGTGGGCGAGCTGATCGCGTCGATCGTGATGACGCTGCGCCACGCCCCCACCGCGCCGAGCTCCGTGAACAGGAAGTTCGACAGGATGGTGCCGGTGGTCGCCCAGTTCAGGGTGGACGCGTTGGGTTTCGGGCCGGAACCCCACACGGTGAGCACGCCGGGGCCGGTCATTCCCACCACGGTGACGTTGCCCTTCATGGCGTAACCGTCCCGGACGAAGCTGTCCAGGCTGACCACGATCGGCTTGCCGGGCACGACCCGACCGGCGGAGTCGAGGGTGCCCGCACCGGAGACGATGTGCCGACGCAGGTCCGCGTCCCGGGTGTCGAGCACGCGGGTCGGCTCGACGGTGACCGACGTGGTGGCCCACTCGCTGGTCCAGGCCCAGCCGTTGGTGCCGTCGCGTTCGCTGCTGTGGTGGCCGGCGCGGACGAACAGGTCGCCCATGTCGTCGACGGCCACGGTGCCGACCTCCGAGTCGAGCACCTGGGGGTAGAGGCTCTCGCTGGGCACCAGCCGCAGCGGTGCGCCCGCCGTGTTCGTCAGGACCAGCGTCCCCGGGCCGGAGGCAGCGCTCAGGGTGGTCGTCGCGGGACCGGACTCGTTGCTCTCCCCCATGGTCAGGTCGTCACCGGGGGCGGCCTGCGCGGTCCCCGGGACGGCGACGGCCGCCACCGCGCCCGCGCCGACGGTCGTCGCGGCGAGGGCGGCGGCGCGGCGCAGCACCGTGCGCCGCCGCGAATCGTGGTCGTGCTGTGTCTCGCGCGCCATGCGCACACCCCCGTGAGTAGAAAGAGCCCGGGGAATGCTCGCACGAGATCAACCGCCGCTCAACCACCCGCCGGTCGGCGTTCCGACCCGGCGGGAGAGCGCGGGAAGGCCGACGGCCCCGCCTCAGGTCGGGGCGGGGCCGTCGGCCGACCTACGCGGCGACCACGCGGGGCCGTCGCCGGTACGGCTCAGCAGCCGGGCAGCCGCTCGATCAGGTACCGCTCCACCTGGTCCAGGGCGATCCGCTCCTGGGTCATGGTGTCGCGGTTGCGCACGGTCACCGCGTCGTCGTCGAGGGTGTCGAAGTCGACGGTGACGCAGAACGGGGTGCCGATCTCGTCCTGGCGGCGGTAGCGGCGGCCGATGGCCTGTGAGTCGTCGAACTCCACCACCCACCGCCTGCGCAGCTGCGCGGCGAGCGCCTTCGCCTTGGGCGAGAGCGCCTCGTTACGAGACAGTGGCAGCACGGCCACCTTGACCGGGGCCAGCCGAGGGTCGAAGCGCATCACGGTGCGCTTGTCCACGCCGCCCTTGGTGTTCGGGGCCTCGTCCTCGTCGTACGCCTCGAGCAGGAAGGCCAGCACCGCGCGGGTGAGGCCGGCGGCCGGCTCGATGACGTAGGGCATCCAGCGTTCGCCCTTGCTCTGGTCGAAGTAGGACAGGTCGACGCCGGAGTGCTTGCTGTGCGTGGACAGGTCGAAGTCGGTGCGGTTGGCGATGCCTTCCAGCTCGGCGAACTCGGTGCCGCCGAACTGGAACCGGTACTCGATGTCGACCGTGCGCTTGGAGTAGTGGGAGAGCTTCTCCCTGGGGTGCTCGTAGAACCGCAGGTTGCTCTCGGACAGGCCGAGGTCGACATACCAGTTCCAGCGCTCGGAGAGCCAGTACTCGTGCCACTTCTCGTCGGAGCCCGGCTCGACGAAGAACTCCATCTCCATCTGCTCGAACTCGCGGGTACGGAAGATGAAGTTGCCCGGCGTGATCTCGTTGCGGAACGACTTGCCGGTCTGCGCGATGCCGAACGGCGGCTTCTTGCGGGCGACCGTCTCCACGTTCTTGTAGTTGACGAAGATGCCCTGGGCGGTCTCCGGGCGCAGGTAGTGCATGCCCTCGTCGCTCTCCACCGGGCCGAGGTAGGTCTTCATCAGGCCGTTGAACATCTTCGGCTCGGTGAAGGTGCCCTTGTTGCCGCAGTTCGGGCAGTTCAGCTCCGTCAGCGCGGCCGGCGGCCGGCCGTGCTTGGCCTCGTACGCCTCCTCCAGGTGGTCGGCCCGGAAGCGCTTGTGGCAGGACTGGCACTCGGTCAGTGGGTCGACGAAGGCGTCGAGGTGGCCGGAGGCGGCCCAGACGTCCCGGGCCAGGATCACCGCGGAGTCGAGGCCGACCACGTCGTCGCGCTGCTGGACCATGGTCTTCCACCACTGCCGGCGCACGTTCTCCTTGAGTTCCACGCCGAGCGGGCCGTAGTCCCACGCCGACCGGGTGCCCCCGTAGATCTCGCTGGAGGGGAAGACGAAGCCCCGGCGCTTGGCGAGGCTGACGACGGCGTCGATACGGTCGGCTGGCATGTTTCCTCCTACGCCGACTGGCGGTCGGCGGGGACGCGGTGGGATGAACCGGAACGGTCCGGGTCGACCGTAGGGCGGTGGCCGACCCGGGAACCAGCACATTACCGGGGACGGGTCAGTCGACCCCGCAGACCTCCAGGCCGCCGGTCTGCCGGTCCTGCCGGAGGGTCACCTGCTGGCGTTCCCGCCCGCCGCCGGCGTAGGTCACGTCGACCGGGACCGTGAGCGTGGTCGGGTCCACCTCGCCGACCCGGTAGCTCGCGATCTGCGGCTCGGCGGACACCCGGCGCTCGAACTCCGGCCGCGACTCGCGGCGCTTGGCGTCCTCGCAGAGCTGGTCGTAGGCCTGGCCGTAGCGCTGCTCGGACAGGGCGCGGTAGTAGTCGGAGGAGACCGTGCGACTCTGCTCCTCGATCGCCTGCACCCCGCTGACGAGCAGGCCGACCACGGCGGTTCCGCCCCCGCCGCAGCACAGCAGCAGGGCGAGCGCGCCGGCACCGAGGCCGAGCCAGAGTCGGGCCCGGCCGCCCTCGGTGGGCGGGGCGGCGAACGGCGGCGCCACCCCGGGCCCGGCCGGCGGCGCGGGGGCCCCGGAGGCGGCGGGGGCGGGCCCGTGGGCGGGCCGGGCGGCTGCGTGGGGTGCGGGCCCTGACCGGTCGTGGGGTGCGGCGGAGGCCCGGACAGGGGCAGCGCGGGGTACGGCGGGGGGCCTGCCGGTCCGGGTACGGTCATACGAGCAGCGTAGTGCCCGAGCGCTCAGCGGTAAGGACCCGCGGCCCGATCACTGGCGAGCACCAACACGTCGCCGCCGGGAGGGGCGGTTGCCAGCGCCTCGTAGGCGGACGGCTCGTCGACGCTCTCGGCGAGCAGCGGCACCGCGGTCACCTTGACGTCGAAGCCGCCCAGGGCCCGGCGGTAGGTGCCGACGGACTCCCACTCGGTGACCAGACACCAGTGCCGGGGGTCGTCGAGCGCCCGGACGAGTTGCCCCCGCAGGTAGCCGGGCCGGGCCGCGAGGGCCGCGAGGGCCGCGTGCGCCCGCTCGGTGAACGCCTCGGCGAGTTCCGCCTCGACCACGAACCGGTTGGTCACCAGCACCGGCTTCCTCCTCGTAAAGTTGGTGGGATGCAGCGTACGCAGAACTCCCTGCCCGCCCGGCTGGCCCGGCAGAACCCGACGACGGTGTTCCTGGTCACCCTGCTGGTGGCGCTGGTCGCGTTCTTCACTCCCGGTGTCCTCGGTGGCCTGCTCACGCTGCTGCTGGCCGCCGGGGTGGCCGCGCTGCTGGTGACCACCTGGGCGGTACAGACCCCGCCGACCCGGGTGATCCGGCTGCTGGTCCTCACGCTGCTGGTCACCGCGGGTCTGGTGAAGCTGCTCTGACATGCAATCATGCGTTTTTGACAATCATTGTCGTTCCGCGGAAGGTTGAGCCCATGAACCTCCGCCCGACCCCTCGCGCCCTGGCCACCGCCTCCGCCGCCCTGCTCGCCCTGGGCGGCGTCGCCGCCTGCTCGACCGAGGACGCCCCGGCCGGGGCCGACCCGCAGCGCATCGACGTGGTGGCCGCCTTCTACCCGCTCCAGTTCGTCACCGAGCGGGTCGGCGGCGACGCGGTGACGGTGACCAACCTCGCCAAGCCCGGCGCGGAACCGCACGACCTGGAGCTGAACCCCGGCCAGGTCGGCCAGATCAGCGAGGCCGAGCTGATCGTCTTCCTGGACGGCTTCCAGCCGGCGGTCGACGAGGCCATCGAGCAGAACGGCGGCGACCGGGCCTTCGACGTGGCCACGGTCCAGCCGCTGCTCGACGCGGCAGCCGGCGGCCACGACCACGGCGCTGAGGACGAGCACGGCCACGACGGCGAGGGCGAGCACGCCGAGGACGAGCACGCCGAGGCGGAGAAGCCGGGCGAGCACGCCGAGGAGTCCGGCGGCAAGGACCCGCACGTCTGGCTCGACCCGACCCGGCTGGCCACCATCGGCGACAAGCTCGCCGAGCGGCTCGGTGCCGTCGACCCGGACCGCGCCGGCGAGTACACCGAGCGGGCGAAGGCCCTGCGCACCGAGCTGGAGAAGCTCGACACCGAGTTCACCGAGGGCCTCAAGACCTGCCAGCGGCGGGAGATCGTGGTCAGCCACACCGCGTTCGGCTACCTCGCCCAGAAATACCAGCTGGAGCAGATCGGCATCACCGGCCTGACCCCCGAGAACGAGCCGTCGCCGCAGCGGCTGGCCGAGGTCGCCGAGGAGGCCCGTGAACACAAGGCCACCACGATCTTCTTCGAGACCCTCGTCAGCCCGAAGGTCGCCGAGACGATCGCCGAGGAGGTCGGCGCGCAGACCGCGGTGCTCGACCCGCTCGAGGGCCTGTCCGCCGACGGCGGCGGCGACTACCTTTCGGTGATGCGCACCAACCTGCAGAACCTGAGGACGGCGTTGAGCTGCTCGTGACAACCCCTGTCATCACCGTCACGCACGGGGTGGTCGGCTACGACGGCCGCCCCGTGCTGCGTGACGTGTCCCTGACCGTGACCGCCGGTGAGGTCGTCGCGGTGCTCGGCGCCAACGGCTCCGGCAAGTCCACCCTGATCCGCGCCGCGCTCGGGCTGGTCCCGCTCACCGCCGGCGCCGTCGCCCTCTTCGAGCGCCCGTTGCGGCGGTTCCGCCAGTGGCACCGCATCGGGTATGTCCCGCAGCGGCTCGGCGCGGGCGGCGGCGTACCGGCCACGGTGTCCGAGGTCGTGGCGTCGGGCCGGCTGGCCCGCCGCGGTGTGCTGCGCCCGCCGGGCCGCGCCGACCGGGAGGCGGTCGCCGAGGCACTGCGCGCGGTGGGGCTCGCCGACCGCGCGAAGGACCCGGTGTCCACCCTGTCCGGCGGCCAGCAGCAGCGCACCCTCATCGCCCGCGCGCTCGCCGGCCAGCCGGAACTGCTGGTGCTCGACGAGCCGACCGCCGGGGTGGACGCCGCCAGCCAGGAGGCGTTCGCCGGGGCGCTGCGCGGCTTCGTCGACGGCGGCGGGACGGTGCTGCTGGTCGCCCACGAGCTGGGGCCGCTGCGTCCGCTGATCAGTCGGGCCGTGGTGGTGCACGGGGGCGGCATCGCCCACGACGGCGCGGTGCCCGAACCGGCGGGCCACCACGCGGCGCCCGACCACGACCACGTGCACCCGCACGGCCCCGAGGAGCCCGCCGGGCTGTGGAGTGCCCCGTGAGCCTGTTCCAGTACGAGTTCATGCTGCGCGCCCTGGTCGGCGCGCTGATCATCGGCCTGGCCGCACCGGCCCTCGGCATCTATCTGGTGCAGCGGCGGCTGGCCCTGATCGGCGACGGGATCGGCCACGTCGCGCTGACCGGCGTCGGCGCCGGCCTGCTGTTCAACCAGTCCCCCGTGCTGATGGCGGTGGCGGCGGCCACGGTCGGCGCGGTCGCCATCGAGCTGATCCGCGAGCGCGGACGCACCTCCGGCGACCTGGCGCTGGCGCTGCTGTTCTACGGGGGCATCGCCGGTGGGGTGGTGCTCGTCGGGCTCTCCGACAGCAGCAACTCCAACCTCAACGCCTACCTGTTCGGGGCCCTGACCACCACCTCCCGCCAGGACCTGACCACCATCGCGGTGCTGGGGGTGGCGGTGCTGGTGGCCATGCTCGCGCTGCGCCCGGCGCTGTTCGCGATCTGCCACGACGAGGAGTACGCCCGCGTCTCCGGCCTGCCGGTACGCGCCCTCAACCTGCTGCTCGCGGTCACCACCGCGGTCACGGTGACCATCGCCATGCGGGCGGTCGGCGTCCTGCTGATCAGCGCGCTGATGGTGGTGCCGGTCGCCACCGCCCAGCAGGTCACCAGGGGGTTCCGCAGCACGATGACCGCCGCGATGGCGCTCGGCCTGTTCGCCGCGGGCGCGGGGATCTGGGTGGCGGCGGTCGCCGACACCGCCCCCGGTGCCTCGGTGGTGGTGCTCGCCATCGCCGGTTTCCTGGTCGTGGCGGTGCTCGGGGCGCTGTGGCGGGGGCTGCGCCGGCAGCCCGCGCCGGCCCCCGTCGTGGCGGAGGAACCGCCCGAGGTGGTGCTGCACCGATCCTGACCGGCGGCTCGGCCGTGGGATTGGTTACCGTTGCGGGGTGACCATCGGATCCGGCTACGACGCCTACGAGGGTGCCAGCGAGCTTCTGCGCGCCCTGTCGGCACCGATCCGGCTGGCCATCGTCAGCGAGCTCGCCGAGGGTGAGCGCTGTGTGCACGAGCTGGTCGAGAAGCTCGGCGCGGCGCAACCGCTGGTCTCCCAGCACCTGCGGGTGCTGCGGGGCGCGGGCGTGGTACGCGGCTCCCGACGGGGCCGCGAGATCGCGTACGCCCTGGTGGACGAGCACGTCGCGCACATCGTGGCCGACGCGGTCAGCCACGCCGGGGAGGCGTCATGAGTGAGGGCGGAACGGCGGTCCGCAACACCCGTCAACGGTCGGCGGTCAGCGCTCTGCTGGCCGAGGTGGAGGGCTTCCACAGCGCACAGGACCTGCACGCGATGCTGCGGGACCGGGGCGAGCGGGTCGGCCTGACCACCGTCTACCGCACCCTGCAGAACCTCGCGGACGCGGGCGAGATCGACGTGATGCGTCCGCCCGGCGGTGAGCATCTCTACCGGCGGTGCAGCGAGGGGCACCACCACCATCTGGTCTGCCGCTCCTGCGGGCGGACGGTGGAGGTGGCGGGGCCGACCGTGGAGAGCTGGGCCGAACGGGTGGCCGCCGAGCACGGCTTCACCGACGTCAGCCACACCCTGGAGATCTTCGGCACCTGCCCGACCTGCGCCCGCTGACCGGTCGGCGGGGTGCCCCGGGGGCCCGGTCCGTGGCACGCTGTGCGGCGTGAGGATCTACGCTGATCGTTTCCCGGTCGCCGTCCGCCAGGTGGTCACCGACCTGCTCGTCGTCGCCTGGGTCTATGCGGCGGTGCGCGGCGCGATGTGGCTGCACGACCTGGTGCGACGGCTGGCCGTACCCGGGGAGAAGCTGGAGTCGGCCGGCGGCGGACTGGCCGACAACCTGGGCGAGGCCGGCGGCAAGGTCGGCCGGGTGCCGCTGGTCGGCGACGAGCTGACCGCGCCGTTCGAGCGGGCCGCCGAGGCCGCCCGCTCGCTGGCGGAGGCGGGGCGCGACCAGCAGGAACTGGTCGACCAGTTGGCCCTGGCGCTGGCCGTGGCCGTGCTGGTGTTCCCGCTCGGGCTGGTGCTGTTCGGCTGGCTGCCGCTGCGGGTGCGCTGGATGCGCCGGGCCGGGGCGGCGGCGACCCTGGCCGCCGCACCCGGCGGCCGGGACCTGCTCGCCCTGCGGGCGCTGGCCGGTCAGCCGCTGGGCCACCTGACCCGGATCGCCCCGGACGTGGCGGAGGCGTGGCGTCGGGGCGACGACGACACGGTCGACGCCCTGGCCGCCCTGGAGCTGCGCCGCCTCGGCCTGCGCCCCCCGCGCCCACGCTGAACCCCGCCCGCCGGCCCGGGTGACCGCTGCCCCGGCGACCGGAGCTCCGGCACCCTCGGGCCGGCGGGCGGTGGCGGGGTCAGGGGATCGGGGGGATGCGGCGGCGGACGTCGCGGGCCGTGGACTCGCCGGGGGTCCAGCGGGCCACCCAGGGCAGGTCGGCCGGCGGGGTGATCACGTCCTCCTCCAGCGACGCGTACCGGCCGGCGAGGATCCGCCGCGCCGCGACCACGTCGACGGAGTCGGTGTTCTCCCACAGGGCGGTGAACAGGGCAGCAACCCGCACCCGCGCCTGCCGGCAGAACAGGTCGGCCAGCTCCACCCCCTCGGGGCGGGTCTCCCGCTCCGCGCGGGCCCGAACGCAGACCGCGCTCATCGCGAACAGCTCCGCGCCGATGTCCACCACCCGGCCCAGGAACGCCTGCCTGCGTTCCATCTTCCCCTGCCAGCGGGACATCGCGTAGAAGGTGGACCGGGCCAGCTTCCGCGAGGCGCGCTCGACGTGGCGCAGGTGTCCGGCGAGGGGGCCGAACTCGGCGTACGCCGTGGGACGCTGGCCCGCTCCGACCGCGAGGGTGGGCAGCCACCGGGCGTAGAACGCGCCTGCCCGCGCCCCGGCCCTCGCCTTGCGGCCCAGACCGGCGTCCGGGTCGATGATGTCGCCGGCCACGGACAGGTGCGCGTCGACCGCCTCCCGGGCGATCAGCAGGTGCATGATCTCTGTCGAGCCCTCGAAGATGCGATTGATCCGCAGGTCACGCAGCATCTGCTCGACGGCGGCGGGCCGTTCGCCCCGGGCAGCCAGGGAGTCGGCCGTCTCGTAACCCCGACCGCCACGGATCTGGACCAGCTCGTCGGCGACGCGCCAGGCCATCTCGCTGGCGTAGAGCTTGACCAGCGCCGCCTCGATCCGGATGTCGTTTCGGTCGTCGTCGGCCAGCAGGCAGCACAGGTCGAGCATGGTCTCCATGCCGTACGTGGTCGCCGCGATGAACGACAGCTTCTGCGCCACGGCCTCGTGCTCGCCGACCGGCCGGCCCCACTGCACCCGGTCCGCGGCCCACTCCCGGGCCACGTTGAGCGCCCACTTGCCGGCGCCGACACACATGGCGGGCAGCGACAGGCGGCCGGTGTTCAACGTGGTCAGGGCGATCTTCAGCCCCTTGCCCTCGCCGCCGATGACGTTCTCCTTCGGCACGAACACGTCGTGGAAGCGGGTGAGGCTGTTCTCCAGGCCGCGCAGTCCGAGGAAGGCGTTGCGCCGCTCGACGGTGATGCCCTCGGCGTCGCCCTCGACGACGAACGCCGTGATGCCGCCGCGTCGGCCGTCGGCGGCCGGCACCCGGGCCATCACCACGAGCAGGGTGGCGATGGTGCCGTTGGTGGCCCAGAGTTTCACGCCGTTGAGCCGGTAGCCGCTGCCGTCGGGGGTCGGCTCGGCGGTGGTGGCCAACCGGGCCGGGTCGGAGCCCACGTCCGGCTCGGTGAGCAGGAAGGCGGAGACCTCCCCGGCGGCCAGGCGGGGCAGGAACCGGTCCTTCTGCTCGGGGGTGCCGAACATCTTCAACGGCTGCGGGACGCCGATCGACTGGTGCGCCGACAGCAGCGCGCCGAGGGCGGGACTGACCGATCCGGCCAGCATCAGCGCCCGGCAGTAGTGCAGGTTGCTCAGGCCGAGCCCGCCGTGGGCGCGGTCGATCTTCATGCCGAACGCGCCGAGCCGGGCCAGCCCGTGGAACACCTCGTCGGGGATGTGGGCGTCGCGTTCGATCGCGGCGCCGTCCACCTCCGTCGCGCAGAACTCCCGCAGCCGGCCGAGGAAGTCCTCGGCCCGGGCGGTGTCGGCCGGGTCCGGACGCGGCCAGGGGTCGATCAGGTCGACGCGGAGCCGACCGAGGAAGAGTTCCCGGCCGAAGCTCGGTCGGTCCCAGGCGGATTCGCGGGCCGCCTCGGCGACCCGGCGGGCCTCCTTCTCGGACACCTGGCCCGCCTCGCCGGGCAGGGGCCCGGCTCCGTCGGAGGTGGATGGAGTGTGCTCTGTCGTGGTCACGGCTGCCCCCTCGAACCTCGGTTCGGTGTGCTGCGTCATGTGCTCGACGAACGTGACGCTACCCCCGGGTGTTACCCAGGGGTAGCGTCGCGCAAATATCGAGGGATATCGAGGCGTCAGGCGATCCGGTCGTCGTCCTCGTCGTCGTCCTCGTCGTCGTCACCCCAGTTGCGCCGGGAGAACGGCAGCACGGCCCAGAACGTCAGGAACCACAGGGCCGTGATCGCGCTGAGCACGAAGGCGACCGGCCGGTCGAGCACGAAGTCGGTGACCAGCAGCACCGCGCTGACCATCGAGATCAGCATCAGGGCCAGCCCGCCGCTGGCCATCCGGTGCGCGAAGCGCACCAGTTCCGGCTTGCGCCCCTGCCGGAACAGCGCCCGGTGGAACGCCACCGGAGAGATGATCATCGCGGTGGCACCGGCCGCGGCCAGCAGGGCCACGATGTAGACGTCCTTCTGGAACTGCGTCGTCCGCTCGAAGCCGGCACTGAAGGGCAGAGTGAGCAGGAACGCGAAGAGGATCTGCACGCCGGTCTGCGCGACCCGCAGCTCCTGCAACAGATCGGTGAAGTTGCGCTGCCAGCGCTGCTTCTCGGTTTCCTTCGACACGGGCGACCTCCGGTGAGCGTACCCCCGGCGGTGTGCGACACGCCGGCGGAACGCTTGTGCCCCAACGGAAGCGGCATGAAACCGCTTCGCCAACCGGGCGGCGGGTCAGGCCCGCACCCGGGCCAGGATCGCCTCCGCCAGCGCCGCCGGCGCCTCGTCGGGGATCCAGTGGGTCACCCCGGGCAGCACCACGAAGCGGTAGTCGCCGGGCACGTGCGCGGCGCACGCCTCGGCAGCGGTGCGGCCGATCGCGAAGTCCCGGTCGCTCCAGACGTACGTGGTCGGCACCGGCACCGGCCCGGTGGTGGCCATGTCCCTCCGGGACATGGCCCGGTACCAGTTCAGCGCGGCGGTCAACGCGCCCGGCTCGCGCATCGGATCCGCGTACGCCGCCACCCTCGCCCGGCCGCCCACCCCGCGCAGCAACCGGCGCAGGCCGAACCCCTTCAGCGCCAGCAGCGCCCGCTCCGCCCGGCCCGTCTGACGGAACAGCACCATGTACGCCGAGCGCGCCTTCTGCCGCGTGTCGGTGGTCAGCGCGTGCGCCATGGCGGCCGGGTGCGGCACCGACACGGCGGTCAGTGTGCGGACCCGGTCCGTGTGCCCGGCGGCCAGCTTCCAGGCGACCACCGCACCCCAGTCGTGACCGACCACGTGCGCGGCCTCGACGCCGAGGGCGTCCAGCACGGCCACCGCGTCGGCGACCAGCTCCGGCATCCGGTACGCCTTGACCGCAGCCGGCCGGGCCCCGGGCGAGTATCCCCGCTGGTCCAGCGCGTACGTGCGCAGTCCGGCGGCGTGCAGGGCGGGCACCACGTCGTCCCACTCGCCGGAGTGCTGCGGGAAGCCGTGCAGCAGCAGGACGGGCTCACCGCCCTCCGGACCGCCGACGCGTACCTCGAACTCCAAGCCCCTGGCTGCGATTCGCATGATCGGCACCCTACCCGCGGGCCGCCCCGGGGTCACTCGTACTGACGCCGGGGGGTGGGCACCTGCCGCCAGGACTCCACCTCGATGAAGGGGATCTCCGCGTCGTTGACCGGGTCGCGGCCCAGCCGGTCGCTGTAGCGGCCGGTCACCTCGATCCAGGTGTCGTTCGCCAGCCCGGCCGGCACGTCGCCGGTCAGCCCGAGCTTGACCGGCCGGCCGTCGGCGGCGCAGCAGGACATCACCATCCGGGCCAGGATGGGCTGGCCGTCGGGGCCGGCGGCGACGAAGCCGGTGAGCATCACCCGCCGACCACCGATCGAGGCGCCCTTGTCGAACAGCGCCCGGGAGGCGTAGTCGAGCACGCTCACCTGCACCGGATCGCCGTCGGGCAGGGGCGGGTAGTCCGACTGCTGCTGGCTGGCCAGCGCCGTGCCCGCCTGCCCCGCCGCGTACGACCCGAGGGCCGGCGGCGCGACGAGCAGCAACCCGAGCACGGGCAGGATCAGCAGCCAGCCGACCCGCGGCTCGTGGTGACCGTGGCCGTGCCCGTCGTGCTCCGACCCGGCCACGGCGGGTCCGTGCCCGGCGTTCCCCGGGCCGCCCGCCGGCACGTCACCGGCCACGTCCGGGCTCCCCGCCGGGACGGCCACCCGGGCGGCCGGGCGCAGCTCGTACCACAGGGTCATCACGGCGGCGACGATCAGCAGCAGGCCGGCGGCGATCAGGAAGGGACGCAGCCCCTCCTTGACGTAGCGCAGGTAGAGGTCGGTGACGCTGGCCCGGACCACCGCGCCGCCGAGCAGGAGCAGGACGACCGCCTGCGCCTGCCGGTTCACAGCAGCACCGCCCCGGCGCCCACGGCCACCAGCACGGCCACCGCGAAGGTGGTCGGGGCGAACCGGAAGGCGAACCGGCGGCCGAACACCCCCGCCTGCATCGAGATCAGCTTGAGATCGACCATCGGCCCCACCACCAGGAAGACGAGTCGGGACGTGAGGGAGAACTGCGACAGCGAGGCCGCCACGAAGGCGTCCGCCTCCGAGCAGAGCGACAGCAGCACGGCGAGGACCGCGAGGGCCAGCACCGACAGCCAGGCGTTGTCGGCGAGGGTCTGCAGCCACCGCTCGGGCACCAGCACGTTGATGCTGGCGGCGGCCATCGCGCCGAGCACCAGGAAGCCCCCGGCGTGGGTGACGTCGTGTCGGACGGCCGCCCAGAAGGCGCGCCCGCGCGAGGCGTCGTCCAGCTCGGGCCGGCGGGGCAGCCGGATCCAGTCCGCGCGGCCGAGGCGCAGCCACAGCCAGCCCATGACCATCGCCACGATCAGGCTGGCCAGCCCCCGGGCCAGGACCATCTCCGGGTTGTTCGGGAAGGCGACCGCGGTGGCGGTGAGCACGATCGGGTTGATCGCCGGGGCGGCCAGCAGGAAGGCCAGGGCGGCGGCCGGGGTGACTCCCCGACGCATGAGCGACCCGGCGATCGGCACCGCGCCGCACTCGCAGCCGGGCAGCACCACGCCGGCCGCACTGGCCGCCGGCACGGCGAGCGCGGGATGCTTCGGCAGCGCCTTCGCCCAGAAGGAGCGGGGCACGTAGACCGCGATCACGGCCGACAACACCACGCCGAAGGCGAGGAACGGCACCGCCTGCACCATGATCGAGACGAAGACGGTGGTCCAGGTCTGCAACCGGGGCTCGGCGAGAGCGGTGGCCAGCGGCGCCCGGAAGATGATCAGGAGGACCAGCAGCGCGGCGAGGACCTCGACCGAGCCGATCCGGCCACCGAACAGCCGCCGGTCGTCGGCCGGGGCGTCGGGCGGGGCGGGGGCGCGCCCGGGCGGCTCGCCGGGCGGCGCGGAGTGCTGGGTGTCTGTGCTCACGTGTTCGTCCTCTGCCCGTCCGGATCGGCGGCATGAGGTTACCGCGTGCAGCCGTTCACGTCGATGGATGTCACACCCTTCGGCGGGTTCGCGGCCTCGAAGGTGCGTCGCCATGACCTGCGGAAAGATCACTTTGCCTGATGATCTTCGCTGGTGTTAGCGTCGGTGCGACAACGTCACCTCCGACAGGGGAGCGCGCAGCGCTGAGAGTGCGGGTCCGCCCGCAGACCCTCGAACCTGATCTGGGTAATGCCAGCGCAGGGAGTTCGGTCGACCTCCAGCCGCGCCGTCGTCCGGCCACCACCGGGCGCGGCGTGCGTCTTGCCTGGTTCACCACGGACTGGGGAGCAACCGCATGAAGCACACCGACACCAACCGTTGGCGCACGATCGACATCGTCGTCGCCTCCGTCATCGCCGTCGCCTTCGGCGTGATCTTCTGGGCCTGGGGCCTGCTCTGGAGCGCTACCGAGGCCGCCTTCGCCTTCTTCCCACCGGCCCAGGCGCTGATCTACGGCATGTGGCTGGTGCCCGCCGTGCTCGGCGGGCTGGTCATCCGCAAGCCGGGAGCGGCGGTCTACTGCGAGCTGCTGGCCGCGATCGTCTCCGCTCTGCTCGGCAGCCAGTGGGGTGCGCTGACCATCGTGCAGGGCCTGTCCCAGGGCCTCGGCGCGGAGCTGGCGTTCGCCGCCTTCCGGTACCGCACCTTCCGGTTGCCCACCGCGCTGCTGGCCGGCGCGCTGACCGGCCTCGGCGCCGCGCTGTTCGACTTCTTCTACTGGAACGTGGCCACCGACCTGACCAGCTACCGGATCCCCTACGCGCTGATCACCATCCTCAGCGCGACCGTGCTCGCCGGCGCCGGGGCGTACGCCCTGACCCGCGCCCTGGCCACCACCGGCGTCCTCGACCGGTTCCCCGCCGGCCGCGACCGTGCCCTCGTCTGACCCGACCGACTGAACCGGCGAGCCGGGCCACGAGGAGGTGGGATGAGCGGCGTCGACCTGCGGGGGTTCGGGTGGCGGCACGCCGGGCGACGCGCCTGGGCCGTCCGGCAGGTCGACCTGCGGGTGCGGCCCGGCGAGCGGGTGCTGCTGCTCGGACCATCCGGTGCGGGCAAGAGCACCCTGCTGGCCGCCCTCGCGGGGCTGCTGCCCGACGACTCCGGTGAACGGGAGGGCGACGTCACCGTCGACGGGCTGGAACCCCGCGACGCCCGCGAACGGGTCGGCATCGTCTTCCAGGATCCCGAGACCCAGTTGGTGATGGCGCGCTGCGGCGACGACGTGGCGTTCGGGCTGGAGAACCGGGGTGTGCCGGCCGGGGAGATCTGGCCCCGGGTGGACGAGGCCCTGCACCGGGTCGGCTTCCCGTACCGGCGGGACCGGCTCACCGCCGCCCTGTCCGGCGGCGAACAGCAGCGGCTGGCCCTGGCCGGGGCGCTGGCCCTGCGGCCGCGCCTGCTGCTGCTCGACGAACCCACCGCCAACCTCGACCCGGCCGGGGCGGCGTTGGTGCGGGAGGCGATCGGTCGGGCGATGGACGCCGACACCACCCTGGTCCTCGTCGAGCACCGGGTGGCCGAGGCGCTGCCGCTGGTCGACCGGGTGGTCGTCCTCGACCCGGGCGGCGGTGTCCGTGCCGACGGCCCGCCTGACGACGTCTTCGGCCGGTACGGGGACGCCCTCGCCGCCGAGGGGGTGTGGGTGCCCGGCCGCACCGTGCCGCCCCGCCGCGCCCGCAACCCGGCCGGCGACGTGCTGCTCACCGCCGACCGGCTCGGCCTGCCGCCCCGGCTGGCCGCCACCGACCTGACCGTACGCGCCGGTGAGGCCCTGGCGGTGCTCGGCCGCAACGGCACCGGCAAGTCCACGCTGGCGCTGCTGCTCGGCGGGCTGCTCCGGCCGGGCCTTGGGCGGGTCACCGCAAGTCGGGCCCTGGCCGGAGCCGACACCCGCACCCCGCCGCACCGGTGGCGGGGCCCCGCCCTGGCCGACCGGATCGGCTCGGTGTTCCAGGACCCCGAGCACCAGTTCGTCGCCCGCACCGTCTTCGACGAACTCGCGTTGGGCCCACGCCGCGCCGGCCAGCCCGACGCCGCCGTCCGGTCCACCGTGGACACCCTGCTGGAACGGCTGCGGCTGACCCGGCTCGCCGGGGCCAACCCGTACACCCTCTCGGGCGGCGAGGCGCGGCGGCTGAGCGTCGCGACGGCCCTTGCCACCGCCCCCCGCCTGCTGATCTGCGACGAGCCCACCTTCGGTCAGGACCGGCGCACCTGGCGGGAACTGCTGGACCTCTTCGCCGACCTGCGCGACGCCGGGCACGGTCTGGTCGCGGTGACCCACGACATCGACTTCGTGGCCGCGCTGGCCGACCGCACCGTCGCCCTGGGCCCGTCGACACCCGGCCCGGCCGACCCGTCGGGCATGGCTCCGGACGCCCCGGAGGCCCCGGAGGCCCCGGAGGCCCCGGACACCTTGGACGCCCCGGACGCCCCGAACCAGCCCGGCTGGGCGGGCCGGTGATCGGCGTCGAGCCGGTCGCCCGGCCGGACGCGCCCCTGGCCCGGCGCAACCCGGTCGCCAAGCTGGCCGCGGCACTGCTGTTCTCGCTGATCCTGGTGGCGACCCTGGACCCGGTCACACCGGCCATCGCGATCGGCGTCGAGATGGCGCTGCTGCCGCTGTTCGGGGTACGCGCCGGCCTGCTGCTGCGCCGCGCCTGGCCCCTGCTGGTCAGCGCCGTCGGGGTCGTCGTCACCCTGGTGCTGTTCGCGGCCGACCGTTCGGGGCGGGTGCTGCTGGAGGCCGGTCCGGCGGTGGTGACCTCCGGGGTGCTGCTGACCGCCCTCGGCCTGGTGCTGCGGACGTTCGCCGTCGCGCTGCCCGGGGTGATCGTCTTCGCCACCACCGACCCGACGGACCTGGCCGACGCGCTGGTGCAGAACGTGCGGGCGCCGGCCCGCTTCGCGGTGGGGGCGCTGGCCGCGTTCCGCCTGGTGCCACTGCTCGGGCAGGAGTGGCAGATGATCAGCATGGCGCGCCGGTCGCGCGGTGTCGAGGCCGGACGCAACCCGGTGGCCAGGCTGCGGCTGTTCGTCTCGACCGCGTTCACGCTGCTGGTCGGCGCGATCCGCCGGGGCACCCGGCTGGCCGTGGCGATGGACGCCCGGGGCTTCGACGCGGGCACGCCCCGCACGGTCGCCCGGCGGCAGCACTTCGGGATGGCCGACGCGCTGCTGGTCGTGGGGGCGGTGCTGCTGGCCGGCGGGGCGCTGACCGTCAGCGTGCTGCTCGGCACCTTCCGCCCGATCGTCTGAGCCGGTGGCCCTCCCCCGGACGGCGCAGCGGGCCGGGGTGCGCCCGGCGCCGGGCGGACGGGAGCCGGCACCGGCGAAGGAGGGTCCACCTTCTGGAACATCCGCTGCCCACGGCGACTCCCCGCTGCCCGCCCGTCGAGACGACAGCGCGGATATCCGCCGCCCGCGATACGGTCGCAGCACTACTGACCGACGTGAGAGGTGGCGACGAGGATGGCGGATCGGGCGACGGCGCAGATCGGTGTGACCGGGCTGGCGGTGATGGGGCGGAACCTGGCCCGGAACCTGGCCCGCAACGGGTTCACCGTGGCGGTGCACAACCGCTCGCCGGAACGCACCCGCGCCCTGGTGGCCGAGCACGGCGACGAGGGCACCTTCGTGCCGGCGGAGTCCCTGGCGGACTTCGTGGCGGCGCTGGAGCGGCCCCGCGCGGTGATCGTCATGGTGAAGGCCGGCGGCCCGACGGACGCCGTGATCGACGAGTTGGTGCCGCTGTTGGAGGCCGGTGACATCGTCATCGACTGCGGCAACGCCCACTTCGCCGACACCCGGCGCCGGGAGGAGGCGCTGCGGGCCCACGGGCTGCACTTCGTCGGCACCGGCGTGTCCGGCGGCGAGGAGGGCGCCCTGCTCGGGCCGAGCATCATGCCGGGCGGTTCGGCCGAGTCGTACCGCAAGCTCGGGCCGATCTTCGAGAAGATCGCCGCGCAGGTCGAGGGCGAGCCGTGCTGCCGGCACGTCGGGCCGGACGGTGCCGGGCACTTCGTCAAGATGGTCCACAACGGCATCGAGTACGCCGACATGCAGCTCATCGCCGAGGCGTACGACCTGCTGCGGGCCGGGCTCGGGGCGGAGCCGGCGGAGATCGCGGAGATCTTCCGGGAGTGGAACTCCGGCGAGCTGGAGTCCTTCCTGATCGAGATCACCGCCGACGTGCTGGCGCACACCGACGCCGCCACCGGGCGGGCCTTCGTCGACGTGGTGCAGGACCGGGCCGAGCAGAAGGGCACCGGCCGATGGACGGTGCAGATCGCCCTCGACCTGGGCATCCCGATCACCGGCATCGCCGAGGCGACCTTCGCCCGGTCGCTGTCCGGGCATGTCGGCCAGCGGGAGGCCGCGGCGCGGGCGTTCCCCGACACCAGCGAGAAGTGGCAGGTCACCGACCGGGACGCCTTCGTCGAGGACGTGCGACGCGCGCTGCTGGCCAGCAAGATCGTCGCGTACGCGCAGGGCTTCGACCAGATCCGCGCCGGCAGCGCCGAGTACGACTGGAACATCGACCTGGGCGGCACGGCCACCATCTGGCGCGGCGGCTGCATCATCCGGGCCCGCTTCCTCGACCGGATCAAGCAGGCGTACGACGACCAGCCCGACCTGCCCACCCTGCTGGTGGCCCCGTGGTTCGCCGACACGGTCCGTGACGGGGTGCCGAGCTGGCGGCGGGTCGTGGCCGAGGCGGCGCGGGCCGGGGTGCCCGCACCGGCGTTCGCCTCGTCACTGGCCTACTTCGACGCGATGCGCGCGGAGCGCCTGCCGGCCGCCCTCATCCAGGGGCTACGGGACAACTTCGGCGCGCACACCTACCGCCGGGTCGACCGGGACGGCTCGTTCCACACCCTCTGGGCCACCCCCGACCGCACCGAGGTCGACGCCTGACCGGCGCTCACCGACTCCGACGCCCCGCTGGCAGGTCAGCACAGCGGGGCGTCGGAGTCGGTGGGCCAGCCGCGACGACGCGGGTTGCGGCGCGTCAGAAGAAGCGACGACGCTTGGCCTTCTGCGGGCGGAGCATGTCGGCGCCCTTGTTGAGCAGGCGGGTGATCCCGGAGGCACCACGTCGGGCCTCCAGCGCGTGGCTCAGCCGGCGGGCGCCGGCTGCGGCCACGGGGACCGCGATGGCCATCATCGCCCACTGGGCAATGCGCTTCTGGATCATGTGGGTTCACCTCCGTCAGTGGCTCGTGACGACAGGGATACCCCGGATCGCCCTCCGATAAGCCCTCAGGTGGTCGGTGCCACCGGATTGGGCAGTGCGCCCCCGAACCGGCGGTCCCGCTGGGCGTACAGCTCGCAGGCGTACCACAGGTGGCGGCGGTCGAAGTCGGGCCAGAGGGTGTCGAGGAAGACCAGCTCCGCGTACGCCGTCTGCCAGAGCAGGAAGTTCGACGTCCGCTGCTCCCCGGAGGGGCGCAGGAACAGGTCCACCTCGGGGATCTCGGGATGGTAGAGGTACTTCGCCACCGTCTTCTCGGTGACCTTCGCCGGATCCAGCCTCCCGGCGGCGACGTCGCGGGCGATCGCGGCGGCGGCGTCGGCGATCTCGGCCTGCCCGCCGTAGTTCACGCAGAACTGCAACGTCAGCGTCGAGTTGCCCCGGGACATCTCCTCGGCGGTCTGCAACTCGGAGATGACGCTCTTCCACAGCCGCCCCGCCCGGCCCGACCAGACCACCCGGACGCCCAGGTCGACGAGTTGGTCGCGGCGGCGGCGGATGACGTCCCGGTTGAAGCCCATCAGGAACCGCACCTCGTCGGGCGAGCGCCGCCAGTTCTCGGTGGAGAAGGCGTACGCCGACAGGTAGGGAATGCCCAGCTCGATCGCGCCCTCGATCGTGTCGAACAGGGAGAACTCCCCCGCCTCGTGGCCCTTCGTGCGGGGCAGTCCGCGATCCTTCGCCCACCGCCCGTTGCCGTCCATCACCACGGCGACGTGCCGGGGCACCGCATCCGGCGGGAGTGCCGGCGGGCGGGCACCCGACGGGTGTGGGGTGGGCGGCGTCGGCGTACGCCGGCCGGCCCTCGTCGATCGGATCACTCGGCTCTCTCCCTGTTCCCGTCCTGCCGGCGCGGGGCCGGGGCACCCGCGCGCGGCGGGACCGGCCCGGTCTCCGGGCCGCCCCGGTCGACCAGCGGCAGCGAGCGTAGCGCGCGTTCCAGGTGCCATTGCAGGTGCGCCGCGACCAGGCCGCTGCACTCGCGGCGTACCCCGGTCTCGGTGGCGTCGGCGATCCGCCAGTCGCCGCTGGTCAGAGCGGACATCAGGTCGATGGTGGCAGGCGCGGGGTGGGCCGCGCCGGGGGGCCGGCAGTCGGGGCAGACGGCCCCGCCCGCCGGTACGGAGAACGCCCGGTGCCGCCCCGGCGTGCCGCAGACGGCGCAGGCGGTCAGGGCCGGCGCCCAGCCGGCGAGGGCCATGCCGCGCAGCAGGTACGCGTCGAGCACGAGGGTGGTGGCGTGGCTGCCCTCGGCGAGGGCCCGCAACGCGCCGAGGGTCAGCTGGAACAGCCGCAGTGACGGCTCCCGCTCGACGGGGGTGAGCCGCTCGGCGGTCTCGGCGACGGCGCTGGCCGCCGTGTAGCGGGGGTAGTCGCCGAGGAACCGCTTGCCGTAGAGGTCGATCCCCTCGACCTGGCTGACCGTGTGCAGGGAACTGCCCGTCTCCCCCTTGGGATCGCCGGCCAGTTGCAGGTCGACGTGACCGAAGGGCTCCAGCCGCGCGCCGAACCTGCTGGTGGTGCGCCGCACGCCCCGGGCGACGGCGCGCAGCCGGCCGTGTCGCCGGGTGAGCAGGGTGATGATGCGGTCGGACTCACCGAGCTTCTGCACACGCAGAACCACCGCGTCGTCGCGGTAGAGCTGTCGGCGGTACCCGGCCATCCGGCCATTCTCCCTCGGGGTGCGACGTCAGGGTCGGCTCGGGGTACACGGTCGGGGCGACCCGGATGTGCGGCGGCGGGCATCGGTCGTAGCGTGCTCGCCATGGCCCTGCACCGCATCGTCGCCGCGACCGCCGCGACCGCCGCCCTGATCGTCCTCGCCGGGTGTGACAACCTCTCCTTCCGGCAGCTCGACTTCGACACCGTCGAGCCGGTGAAGGTCACCTCGGTCCGGGTGCTTCCCGGCGCGGGGGACGTGGTGGTCCGGGCCTCCGGCGACCCCGCCGAGGTACGCGTCAAGCGCAGCCTGCGCTACCAGGGCACGCAACCCGACGCGACGTACGAGGTGACCGGCGGCGAGCTGGTGCTGGACACCGACTGCGGCAACCTGTGCAGCATCTCCTACGAGGTGACCGTCGGCGCGGGCGTCGCCGTCGAGGGCGAGAGCGGTGCCGGGAACGTCGACCTGAGCGGGGTCGGTGCGGTGCAGCTGCGGGTGGGCTCGGGCAACGTCCGGATAGCGGGGGCCGGCGGGGCGGTGCGGGTGGAGACGGGGTCGGGCTACATCGAGGTGTACGACGTCGCCGCACCCGTCACGCTGCGCGCCTCGTCGGGGAACGTGACCGCCACCCGGATCGCCGGACGGGTCGACGCGGAGGCCAGCTCCGGTCACGTCACGGTGGAGCTGGACCAGCCGAACTCGGTGCGGGCGCACGCCTCCAGCGGCGACGTGGAGGTGACGGTGCCCGCAGCCGCATACCAGGTGCGTTCCGAGGCGGGTTCGGGTGACGTCGAGCTGGGGGTGCTGCACCGCCTGGGCGCGCCGCTGGTGCTGGACGTGGCCACGGGCAGCGGTGACATCAGGGTGATCCAACGCTGACGCCCGTGCCGTCCTCCACCGGGCGGCGGCGCTGCTCCGGCACCACGCTCCCGGCCGGGCGGGGCCGGGGACCGCCGGGGAGCAGCTCCGGCCGGCGGCCGGCGGCCACGTCCTCGACCCAGCCGACCAGCGCGGTGACCAGCCCGACCAGCAGGAACACCAGCGCCACCCGGATCGCCAGGCCGATCGGGTCCTGGTGGGACCAGCCGACCACGTCCACCAGCGGGGTCAGGGCGACCACGAACGCCATGTGCCACAGGTAGACGGTCAGCGCGCGACGGTTGAACACGGTGACGACGCGGCCGAACACCGGGCTGCGGTCGATCCACTGCGCACCCGCCGGCCCTCGGCCGAGGAGCACGAGGATGAAGGCGGCCGACCAGAGCGCGTTGCCGAACGGGTTGTCGTTCAGGTCGTACCCGCGCGGCCCCGGATGCGTGACCAGCCAGGTGCCGCCGACGGTGGCCAGGACCAGCACGACCGGCCACAGCACCCGGTTGCCGAGGCGGCGCAGCGTTCCGTCCTGGTGGGCGAAGCCGAGCAGCCAGGCGCCGAAGTACAGGCCGAAGTGCCGGGCCACCACGGGCGCGTTCGAATACAGGTCGAACTCGATCGTCGCGAGCAGCAGGTACGGGGCGACGAGGGTGGGCAGGGGGGCCCGCCGGTACAGCCACAGGGCGACCGGCGAGGCGAGCACGAACCACAGGTAGTCCCGCAGGTACCAGATGGGGCTCAGGGCCAACGCCCCCCACCCGTTGGCGGGCGGGTCCACCACCGGGAAGAGCCAGAGCAGTACCCGTGGGCTCAGCGGCAGCCCGGTGAGCAGCATCGCCGGCACGAACACGGCGGCGAGCACCCACAGCGACGGCAGCAGGCGGCGGAGGCGCCTACCGACCGCCGGACCGCCGGACCGCCGCAGCGACGCCGCCATCAACGATCCGGCGAGCGCGAACATCACCGACATGGCCGGGAAGAGCAGGGTCAGCGTGGCCCACCCGGTGACGTGGTAGACGACGACCCGCACGATGGCCAGGAACCGCAACAGGTCCAGGTATCTGTTTCTCATCAGCCTGCATCTATGTCCGGCGGGCAGGGAGCATATGTTTCTACCCTGCGCCGGACCGTCGTGAAACGACGAAGGATCCAGGAGAAGAGTGACAGTCGCCATAGACCTGACCGTTTGGGGGTGTGGTGATCCCCCCGGCAGGACGCGGTCAGAAACCGAGCTTGCGCAACTGCTTCGGATCGCGCTGCCAGTCCTTCGCCACCCGTACGTGCAGGTCCAGGTAGACGCGGATGCCGAGCAACTCCTCGATCTGCCGCCGCGCCCGGATACCGACATCCTTGAGCCGGCTCGCCCGGTGCCCGATGACGATGGCCTTCTGGCTGGGCCGCTCCACGTACACGTCGGCGTAGATCTTCATGAGCTGGCCCTCGGGGACCATCTCCTCCACGACCACCGCGATCGAGTGCGGCAACTCGTCGCGCACGCCCTCCAACGCGGCCTCCCGGATCAGCTCCGCGACCAGCACCTGCTCCGGGTCCTCGGTGAGCATGTCGTCGGGGTAGAGCTGCGGCGACGGAGGGAGGTAGCCGGTCATCACGTCGACCAGGGTGTCGACCTGGTGGCCGGAGACCGCACTGACCGGCACGACGGCGGCGAACTCACCCAGCTCGCTGACCGCCAGCAACTGCTCGGCCAGCCGCTTCTTGTCCACCAGGTCCGTCTTGGTGACCACCGCGAGCACGGTGGCCTTCAGCTCGGCGAGCTCACCCGTGATGAACCGGTCACCCCGGCCGACCGCCTCGTCGGCGGGGATGCACAGCCCGATCACGTCGACCTCGCTCCAGGTCTGCCGGACCAGGTCGTTGAGGCGCTCCCCGAGCAGCGTCCGGGGTCGGTGCAGGCCGGGGGTGTCGACCAGCACCAGCTGCGAATCCGGCCGGTGCAGCACCGCACGGATGACGTGCCGGGTGGTCTGCGGCTTGTTCGACGTGATCGCGATCTTCTGGCCGACGATCGCGTTGGTCAACGTCGACTTGCCGGCGTTGGGCCGCCCGACGAAACAGGCGAACCCGGCCCGGTAGGGCCGCTCCCCACGATCACTCACCGCGCCACCCCGATCCGCTGCGCGCCGACGCGCGGGGCCGCCCCGGGCCCCACGGTCCGCACCGTCACTCGGACACCGTGCCCAGGACCGTGCCGTCCGGCGCGGCCAGGTGGACCGGCGCGTCGACGGCGAGGTCGCGCACCGCCGCGTACCCCGCGCCGTCCACGGTCGACGCCTCCGTCACCACCACGGCGGCCTCCAGCCGGGTCGCACCCGCAGCCACCGCCGACGCCACCGCCAACTGGAGCGCGGTGACGGTCAGCGAGGGCAGGGCGACGCTGGCCGCCGCGTACGTGCGACCGTCCTGGTCGCGTACGGCGGCGCCCTCCACGGCACCGACCCTTCCCCGGGCTCCCCGGGCCAGAACGACCAGCTTGCCGTCCTCGGCGCTCAGTGCGGAGCCGACGGGCCGGACGGCCGGCGCGGTGGGTGTCTCAGGCATCGGCGGGTTGCCTCTCCTCGGATCGGTCGGTGTCGCCCCGGGACGCGGTCCGCGCGCCGCCGGATTCGTCCTGCGGGTCGGCCGCCGCGACCCGACGCACCAGCACGGTGTCGATCCGGTTGCGGCGACCGGTGGTGCCCTCGGCGAGCAGCCGGAGCCCGGCCACCTCGGCCTCGGCCCCGGGGATCGGAACCCGGCCCAGGGACTGGGCGAGCAGACCACCGACGGTCTCGACCTCCTCGGCGGGCAGTTCGGTGTCGAACAGCTCGCCCAGATCCTCCACGGGCAGCCGTGCGGTCACCCGCACCGCCCCGTCCGTCAGGTGCTCGACCGGTGGGCGTTCGACATCGTACTCGTCGGTGATCTCACCGACGATCTCCTCCAGGATGTCCTCGATGGTGACCAGGCCACCCGTGCCGCCGTACTCGTCGACCACGATCACCAGGTGGTTGCGGGCCGCCTGCATCTCCGACAGCAGGTCGTCGACCGGCTTGGACTCCGGCACGAAGGTGGCCGGACGCATCAGCTCGGCGACGGGAAGCCGACGGTCCTCCGGCGCGCCGCCCTGGGTACGACGGATCAGGTCCTTCAGGTAGAGCACACCGAGCACGTCGTCGACGCTCTCGCCGATCACCGGGATCCGGGAGAAGCCGGAGCGCAGGAAGAGGGCCAGGGCCTGGGCGAGTGTCTTGTGCCGCTCGATCCACACCATCTCGGTGCGGGGCACCATCACCTCGCGAGCGATCGTGTCGCCCAGGGCGAACACCGAGTGGATCATCTGACGCTCACCGTGCTCCACGACACCGCGCTGCTCGGCTAGGTCGACCAGCTCCCGCAGCTCCACCTGGGTGGCGAACGGGCCCTCCCGGAAACCACGACCCGGGGTCACCGCGTTGCCGATCAGGATCAGCAGGGACGCCAGCGGGTTGAGCACCCGACCCAGCCAGCGCACCAGCGGAGCGGCGGCACGGCCCACCGCGTACGCGTGCTGCCGGCCCAACGTGCGCGGGCCCACCCCCACCACGACGAAGCTGATCACGGTCATCGCCCCGGCGGTGACCAGCGCCGCGCGCCAGCCCGCGCCGAAGCTGTCGACAGCGACGAGAGCGACCAGGGTGGTCGCCGTCAGCTCGGCCAGCAACCGCAGCAACAGCAACAGGTTGAGGTGACGGACCACGTCACCGGCGACCACCTGGAGGGTACGCGCGCCACGCGCCCCGTCCCGGGCGAGTTCGGCGGCGCGGGCCGGGGAGACCGCGGCCAGGGCGGCCTCCGTCATCGCGATCACCCCGGCCAGCACCACCAGCCCGGCCGCGAAGACGATCAGTTGCAGGTCGGGCAGGCCGGCAGGGGCCGCCGCGGACAACGGAGTGGACATCATCGGGACCGGGTCGACCGCCAGCTGTCCAACAGCTTGGCCTGGAGCCCGAACATCTCCCGTTCCTCCTCCGGCTCCGCGTGGTCGTAGCCGAGCAGGTGCAGTACCCCGTGCACGGTGAGCAGGTGCAGCTCGTCGGCGGCCGCGTGGCCGGCTGCGGCGGCCTGCTTCGCCGCCACCTCGGGGCAGAGCACGATGTCGCCGAGCAGGGCCGGCTCGGTACCGGCTGCCGTGCTCTCCCCGGGGCCGTGGTCGACGCTGCCCTCGTCCATGGGGAAGGCCAGCACGTCGGTCGGCCCGTCACCGCCCATCCAGCGGTGGTTCAACTCGGCCATGTACTCGATGTCGACCAGCAACACGGACAGCTCGGCGAGGGGGTTGACCCCCATCTCGTCGAGGGCGTGCCGGGCGACGGCGAGCACGGCGTCGGTGTCGACGTCGACCCCGGACTCGTTGGCGATCTCGATGGACAACTTCGTTCCTCTGGCTAGCGGCGCCGGCCGGACCGGCCGCCCTGGGCGGAACGCCCGGGCACGGCGTGCACGCCCTGGGCCTGCTGGTTCTCCCGCTCGGCATCCCAGCGGGCGTACGCGTCGACGATCTCCCCGACCAGCCGGTGGCGCACCACGTCCGAGCTGGAGAGCTCGGCGAAGTGCACGTCCTCGACGTTGCCCAGGATCTCCCGGACGACCCGCAGTCCGCTGGTCGTCCCGCCGGGAAGGTCCACCTGGGTGACGTCACCCGTGACCACGATCTTGGAACCGAAGCCGAGCCGGGTCAGGAACATCTTCATCTGCTCGGGCGTGGTGTTCTGCGCCTCGTCGAGGATGATGAACGCCTCATTCAGGGTTCTTCCCCGCATGTACGCCAGCGGGGCGACCTCGATCGTGCCCGCGGCCATCAGCTTCGGGATCGTCTCCGGGTCGAGCATGTCGTGCAGCGCGTCGTACAGCGGGCGCAGGTAGGGATCGATCTTCTCGTTCAGCGTGCCGGGCAGGAAGCCGAGCCGCTCGCCCGCCTCGACCGCCGGCCGGGTGAGGATGATCCGGTTGACCTGCTTGGCCTGCAACGCCTGCACGGCCTTCGCCATGGCCAGGTACGTCTTGCCCGTGCCGGCGGGCCCGATGCCGAAGACGACGGTGTGCACGTCGATCGCGTCGACGTAACGCTTCTGTCCGAGCGTCTTGGGGCGGATCGTGCGACCGCGCCGCGAGAGGATGTTGAGCGTCAGCACCTCGGCGGGCCGCTCGGCGCCGCCCTGCTCGAGCATGCCGACGGTACGCCGGACCGCGTCTGTGGTCAGGGTCTCGCCTTTCTCGATGAGTTCGAGGAGTTCGCTGAACAGCCGCTCGGCGAGGGCGTTGTCGGCGGGGGTGCCGGTGATGGTGATCTCGTTGCCCCGCACGTGCACGTCGCTGGACACCGAGCGCTCGACCAATCGCAGGATCTCGTCACCCGCGCCGAGCAGGTTCACCATGATCTTGGGGTCGGGGACCGTGATCCTGGTCTGCACCCGGGGCGGGCCGGGAGGTGGGGTGCCGGTCATAGGTCGGGCCGTGGGGCCCTGCGCCACCTGCTCTCGATCTCGGCGCGGGTCGGCGGGCGGTACGGCCTGCTGGCCCGGCGTGCGGACGTCGACCTCCATGGTATCCGTTCACCCGCACCGGCACCGCGCCCATTCTCCGCCCGTCGCGGTCAGTCCCCGACGCGGAAGTCGTACCCGTCGAACGTCTCCTGCGCCCGGGTGAACCGGTAGGTCGCCCAGTGCATCCGCACCACCCGGCCCGTGCCGTCGCGGGTCAGCCGCAGCAGCTCCCCCACCTCCCGGCCGGAGACCGTCCGGTAGACGTCGGGGCGACCGGGCACCGGCGCGAACACGGCGGGCGGTTTGCCCGCCGGGTCGCCGGCGCCCCGCGCCCGCAGCGCCCCGTCGTGCCAGGAGAAGACGTACTCGAAGCCCTCCCCCCACCAGCGGCCGAGCAGGCCGCGCACCTCCGCCGGGGCGGGCGGGCCGGGCCGCCACGGCACGACGTCGGCCGGGTCGTGCTCGACGGCGGCGGCCAGCAGCCGGTGCGGCAGGTCGAACAGTTCGGCGGCCGTGCCGGAGGAGCCCAGGACGGCGGCGCCCATCGCCCCCGGGGTGCCCTCGCCGCCCCGCCGGCCGTACACGGCGGCCAGGAAGCCGGGCATCGCGCCGTCGTGCCCCACGTGCACGACCCGCTCGCCCTGCGGGACCAGGATCAGGCCGAGGCCGAACCCGGCCGACCAGAGCGTCTCGTCGGTGACGGTGGCCGGCCAGCGCATCTCGTCGAGGGTGGCCGGGGCGAGCACCGCCCCGGCCGGGTCCAGCGCCGCCGGGTCCGCCAGGAAGGCCGCCCAGCGGGCCATGTCGGCGGCCGTGCTCCAGAGCTGGGCCGCCGGACCCACCGCACCGAAGTCGGCCGGCGGCTCCGGCCGGGCCTCGTCGGAGTACGCGTCGACCAGGTACCCGGTGACGGCGGTGGGGCCGGGCGCCACGGTCGTGGCGGCCAGCCCGAGCGGCGTCAACACCCGGTCGGCGAGCACCTCGGCCCACGTGCCGCCGCGCAGTTCGCCGACCAGCCGGCCGAGCAGGGCCAGGCCGAGGTTCGAGTAGTGGAAGCGCCGTCCCGGTGGCAGGACCCGTTCGGCCCGGGCCAGGTCGGCCACCAACGCCTGCGCGTCCGGCGCGCGCAGGGTGTCCCACACGTCGCCGTCCGGCTCCCGTTGCAGGCCGGCGGTGTGCGAGAGCAACCGCCGCACGGTCGCCTCGCCGTGTGCGGGCAGGTCCAGGTGACGGCCGACCGGGTCGTCGAGGTCGAGCAGGCCGTCGTCGCGGCACTGGAGGGTCAGCACGGCGGTGAACGTCTTGGTCACCGAGCCGATGCGGAACCGGGAGTCCGGCCCGAGCGGCGTGCCGGCACCCGAGTCGCCGACCGCGCATCCCCACGCTGGCCGGTCGGCCCGGTGCAGGGCCGCGGCCAGCGCCGGGATCCGGGCGTCGGCCTGGACCCGGCGGACCATCCGGTCCAGCCGGTCGGTCACCGTCACGCCACGCCCCGGGCCAGCATCGGGCCGAGGGGGGTGCCGCCGAGAACGTGCGCGTGCACGTGGAAGACCTCCTGGCCGCCGTACGCGCCGGTGTTGAACATCAGCCGGTAGCCGTCACCGAGCAGGCCCTCGTCCTCGGCCACGGCGGCGGCCGTGGCGAGCAGTTCGCCGGCCAACGCCGGGTCGCCCTGGCCGAGCGTGGCCACGTCGGCGTAGTGCTCCTTGGGGATGACCAGCACGTGCACCGGCGCCTTGGGGTCGATGTCGCGGAAGGCGAGGGTGGTGGGGGTCTCGCGGACCACGGTGGCCGGAATCTCCCCGGCGACGATGCGGCAGAACAGGCAGTCGGTTCCCATCCGGGCATGGTAAGCGCCGGACCGGGGGCGGGCGGACAGGCCCGTCGGGGTGCCGGCATGATGGCCGCGTGACTTCACGGGCGGTACTGGTGACGGGGGCCTCGCGCGGCATCGGGCGCGCGGTGGCCGGGGTGTTCGCGGCGGGCGGCGACCGGGTGGCGATCCACCACCGCGACTCGGCGGAGCTGGCCGAGCGGCTGCGGGCGGAACTGCCCGGCGACGGGCACGTGGTGGTCCGCGCGGACCTGGCCGACCCGGAGGCGGTGCGGGCGATGGTGGACCTGGCCGCCGAGCGGCTCGGTGGGCTGGACGTGCTGGTCAACAACGCCGGGGTGTTCGGGCCCGCCGACCCGCCCCACCCGGTCTTCGAGACCTCCTACGAGCAGTGGCGGCAGCGCTGGCGGGAGGTCCTCGACACGAACCTGTTCGGGGCGGCCAACGCCTCGTGGTGCGCGGCGCAGCACATGCGGGGGCGGGGCGGGCGCATCGTCAACGTCTCCTCGCGGGGCGCCTTCCGGGGCGAGCCGAGCAACCCGGCGTACGGGGCGAGCAAGGCGGGACTGAACGCGATGGGTCAGTCCCTGGCGGTGGCGCTGGCGCCGTACGGCATCGCGGTCGCCACGGTCGCGCCCGGCTTCGTGGAGACGGACATGACCAACGAGCACCTCAAGTCGCCGCGCGGCGACGCGGTACGGGCGCAGAGCCCGTTCGGTCGGGTCGCCCGTCCGGAGGAGATCGCCGCCGCCGTGCACTGGCTGGCCAGCCCGCAGGCGCAGTGGGCCTCGGGCACCATCGTCGACCTGAACGGGGCGTCCTACCTGCGCAGCTGAGCCGGCTCGCGGGTGGGCGTCACCAGCGGCCGAGCCGGGTGGACAGCACGCTCAACGCGGCCACCCCCGCCGTGGAGGTGCGCAGCACCGACGGGCCCAGGCGGACGGGACGCGCCCCGGCCCCGGCGAGGACCCCCACCTCCGCGTCGGTGATGCCGCCCTCGGGGCCGACCACCAGCACGACCTCCCCGCTGTCGGGCAGGTCGGCGGTGGTCAGCCGGTCGGTGGCGTCCTCGTGCAGCACGTACGCGGCGGCGGCCCCGGCGACCCGGCGGGCCACCGTCGCGGTGGACTCGTCCGGCGAACCGGCGACGACCGGCAGCCAGGGCCGGCGGGCCTGCTTCGCCGCCTCCCGAGCGGTGGCGACCCACTTCTGCCGGGCCCGCCCGCCCCGGTCGCCACGCCACTGCACCACGCAACGGGACGCCGCCCAGGGCACGATCTCGTCCACGCCGACCTCGGTCATCGCCTGCACGGCCAGGTCGCCCCGGTCGCCCTTGGCGATGCCCTGCACGACGACCAGCCGGGGGTTCGCGGCGTCGGCGTACCCCCGGGAGGTGACGTCGAGGTCGAGGGTGCCCCGGCCGACGGCGGTGACCACGGCGGTGGCCGTGCCGCCGCGACCGTCGGTGAGCAGCAGTTCCTCGCCCACCCGCAGGCGCTGCACGGTCGCGGCGTGGTGCCCCTCGGGGCCGTCGAGGGTCAGCGAGTCGCCGGTGGGCAGCGCCTCGACCAGGAACAGTGGGGCGGACACCTCAGGCGTGGCCGTTGAAGGCGTCGCGCATCCGGGAGAAGAAGCCGCCCTGCTTGGTCAGCTCGGCGACCTCCTCGCCCCGGGTCTTGGCGAAGTCCCGCAGGACGCGTTCCTGCTCGGCGTCCAGCTTGGTCGGCGTGCGCACGTCGAGGTGCACGTAGAGGTCGCCCCGGCCGGTGCCGCGCAGGTGCGGCACGCCCCGGGCCCGCAGCCGCAGCGTGCTGCCGGGCTGGGTGCCGGGCTTCACGTCGACCGTCTCCTCGCTGTCGAGGGTCTTGATGGTCAGCCGGGTGCCCAACGCCGCCGCCGTCATCGGCACGGTGACCCGGCAGTGCAGGTCGTCGCCCTTGCGGGAGTAGACGTCGTGCGGTCGCTCGTGGATCTCCACGTACAGGTCGCCGGCCGTGCCGCCGCCCGGGCCGACCTCACCCTGCTGGGCGAGGCGGATCCGCATGCCGTCCTCGACCCCGGCGGGGATCTTGACGGTCAGCGAGCGGCGGGTGCGGACCCGGCCGTCGCCCGCGCAGGTCGGGCAGGGCTGCGGGATCGTGGTGCCGTAGCCCTGACAGACCGTGCAGGGCCGGGCCGAGACCACCTGGCCGAGGAAGGTGCGCTGCACCGACTGCACCTCGCCCCGGCCCCCGCACGCCTCGCAGGTGGCCAGGTGGGTGCCGGCGGCGGTGCCCGCCCCGGAACAGGTCGTGCAGAGCACCGCCGTGTCGACGGTGATCGGGGCCTCGACGCCGAACGCGGTCTCGTGCAGGTCGAGTTCCAGCCGCAGGATCGCGTCCGCACCCGGCCGGGTACGCGGGCGCGGACCCCGAGCGCCACCGGCCGCGCCGCCGAAGAAGGCGTCCATGATGTCCTGGAAGCCCACGAACGGGCCGGCCCCGCCGGGACCTCCCGGCCCACCGGCGCCCCCGCCGCCCGGGGCGAGCGGGTCGCCGCCCAGGTCGACGATCTGGCGCTTACGGTCGTCCGAGAGGACCTCGTACGCGGCGTTGATGTCCTTGAACTTCTCCTGTGCCTCCGGGTCCGGATTCACGTCCGGGTGGAACTTCCGCGCCAGCTTGCGGTAGGCGCGCTTGATCTCGTCGTCGGAGGCCTCCCGGCTCACGCCGAGGATGCCGTAGTAGTCCCTGGCCACTGCGTTCCCGTGTCCTCATGTTCGTCTCGCGTTGCGCCGGTCGGCGGCCGGAGCCGGCCGTCGGCCCTGACTGGTCAGTTCTGGGCCAGCAGCTCGCCCACGTAGCGTGCCACGGCCCGCACCGTGGCGATGGTGCCGGGGTAGTCCATCCGGGTCGGCCCCAGCACCCCCAGGCCCCCCACGATGGTGGCACCCGGGCCGTAGCCGGTGCTGACCACCGAGGCGGCACGCAGATTGTCGATCTCGTTCTCGTCGCCGATCCGTACGCGCAGCGTGCTGGGCTCCACCTCGCCGATCAGCTTGAGCAGCACGACCTCCTCCTCGAGGGCTTCGAGGATCGGGCGCAGCGTGCCTTCGAAGTCGAGCAGACCGTTGCGGGTGAGGTTGGCCGTGCCGGCCAGGGCGATGCGCTCCTCGTGCCGCTCGACCAGGGTCTCCAACAGCACCGTGGAGAGCGTGGTCATCGCCGGGCGCAGGTGTGGGGCGGACTCCTCCACCAGCGCCTGGACCAGCGGCGGGGTGTCCGACAGGCGGGTGCCCACCAGCTTGTCGTTGACCAGCCGGCGCAGGTCGGTGACGTCGTCGGCGGGGGTCGGCGCGGGCAGCTCGACCAGCCGCTGCTCGACCCGGCCCGTGTCGGCGATCATCACCAGCATCAGCCGGGTGGTGGACAGCGGCACCAGCTCCAGGTGTCGCACCGTGGAACGGGCCAGGCTCGGATACTGCACCACCGCCACCTGCCGGGTGAGCTGCGCCAGCAGCCGCACGGTGCGGTACACCACGTCGTCGAGGTCGACCGCGCCGGCCAGGAACCGCTCGATGGCCCGCCGCTCGGCGGGGCTGAGTGGCTTGACCCGGGACAACCGGTCGACGAAGAGCCGGTAGCCGAGGTCGGTGGGCACCCGACCGGCGCTGGTGTGCGGCTGGCGGATGTAGCCCTCCTCCTCCAGCACGGCCATGTCGTTGCGGACCGTCGCGGGTGACACGCCGAGCTGGTGGCGCTCCACCAGGGCACGGCTGCCGACCGGCTCCTGCGTGGCGACGTAGTCTTCGACGATCGCGCGGAGCACGGCGAGCTTGCGGTCGTCGAGACCCACTCCCCCACCTCCTGTCGCAGGTCGATGCCCGGCGGAGGCGGGCCCCGCCGGGATCCTGGCACTCGACTGTAACGAGTGCCAGTCTACGTCGGCGGAGCCGCCAAAGCGATGATCAACCTCGGACCGTCGGTCCGGTCCGGCACGTGCCCGAACCGATCGTCCAGCACATCCCGGTCGGTGTCGCTCTGGTGCGCCGTTGCCCCCGGCACCTACCGTGACCTCCATGACTGAACCACCTCGCCCGCCCGGGCCCCCCGGGTCCAGCCCCGACGAACCCACCGCACCACTGTCCGGCGGGGCGGACCCGGCCGGCTATCCCCCGCCCGGTGGCTATCCGCCGCCCGGCGGTTACCCACCGCCCACCGGCGACCAGCCGCCGTCGGCCGGATACCCACCGCCCGGGGGCTATCCCCCGCCGGGCGGCTACCCGCCCGGCGGCGGCTACGGTCCGGCGCCCTCCGGCTACCAGAACAACGACGACAAGACCTGGGCGCTGATCGCGCACTTCGGCGGAGCCGCCGGGGTGATCGTCGGCGGTGGCCTGCTCGGCTGGGTCGCGCCGCTGATCGCCATGATGACCAGGGGACAGCAGTCGCCGACGGCGCGGGCGCACGCGGTCGCCGCGTTGAACTTCCAGCTCACCTGGGCGATCGTCGGAGTGCTGAGCTGGGTGCTCACCGCCATCACCTGCGGGCTGCTGTTCTTCGTACCGATGATCGTCTGGATCATTCCGGTGATCTTCGGGATCATCGGCGGCGTGAAGGCGATCGAGGGCGTGCTCTACGGCTACCCGATGAGCTACGCGTTCGTGAAGCGCTGACGCCTCCGGGCCGGCCGCTCTCCCCGCGGCCGGCCGGGTGGCTCACGGCAGCAGGTCGCGGACCACGGCGTCGGCGAGCAGCCGGCCGCGCAGCGTCAGGACGGCCCGCCCGGCCGCGTGCGCGGGCGCAGCCAGCAGCCCGTCCGCCACGGCCCGCGCGGCGGCGGCCCGACCGGCGTCGTCCAGGGCGGCCAGCGGCAGCCCGTCGGCGAGCCGCAGCCGCAGCATCACGTCCTCCGTGTACGCCTCGTCGGGCGTCAGCACCTCCCGGGCGAGGCCGGGTGACCGACCATCGGCCAGGCGCTTCGCGTACGCCGTGGGGTGCTTGACGTTCCACCAGCGCACCCCGCCGACGTGGCTGTGTGCCCCCGGGCCGAGGCCCCACCAGTCGGCGCCGGTCCAGTACAGCAGGTTGTGGCGGCAGCGGGCCGCCCCCGAGCGCGCCCAGTTCGACACCTCGTACCAGGAGAACCCGGCCGCGCCGAGGGCGGCCTCCGCGGCCAGGTAACGGTCCGCCGCCACGTCGTCGGAGGGGTACGGCAGCTCGCCGCGCCGCATCCGCGCGGCCAGCCGGGTGCCGTCCTCGACGATCAGGGCGTACGCGCTGACATGGTCCGCCCCGGCGGCGACCACCTGGTCGAGGGAGGCGGCGAAGTCCTCCGCGCGCTCCCCCGGCGTGCCGTAGATCAGATCCAGGTTGACGTGGTCGAATCCGGCCTCCCGGGCCTCCACGGCGGCCTCGACGGCCCGGCCGGGCCGGTGCGTGCGGTCGAGGACCGCCAGGACCCCGGACGCGGCGGACTGCATGCCCAGCGAGATCCGGGTGTAGCCGGCCGACCGCAGCTCCTTCAAGGTCGCCGGGCCGACCGATTCGGGGTTGGCCTCGGTGGTCACCTCGACGTCGGCCGCCAACCCCCAGACGCGGTCGATCCCGTCGAGGATCCGGGCCAGGTCGTCCGGCGGCAGCAGGGTGGGCGTGCCGCCGCCCACGAAGACCGTGTCGACCCGCGACGGCGGGGTGTCGCCCAGGACCCGGGCGGCCAGCGTCAGCTCGGCCAGCACGGTGTCGGCGTACGTCTCCCGGCTCGCCCCGCCGCCCAGTTCCGCCGCCGTGTAGGTGTTGAAGTCGCAGTAGCCGCACCGGCTGGCGCAGAACGGCACGTGCACGTACACCCCGAAGCCGCTGGCGCCCACCGCGCGGGTGGCGGCGGCGGGCAGCGACCCGTCGACGGGGACGGGTTCGCCTGCTGGAAGGACGCCGGGCATGCGCACTAGTGTGCCCTCACATGACCTCTCCCGACGCGCTCGTGCGGGTCGCCACGACCCGCGGGGTGACGACCCTCACCCTCGACAGCCCGCACAACCGCAACGCGCTCTCCACCCCGCTGATGACCGAGCTGCTGGCGGGACTGGCCGCCGCGGTCGCCGACGACACGGTCCGGGCAATCGTGCTCGACCACACCGGCCCGGTGTTCTGCTCCGGGGCGGATCTGAAGGAGACGGCCGCCGCGTACGCCAGTGGCACGGTGCCTGCCGGGAAGCTGGGCGACGTGCTCGCGGCCGTCTGGGAGTGCCCCAAGCCGGTGCTGGCGCGCGTCGCCGGGCCGGCGCGGGCCGGCGGCCTGGGGCTGATCGCGGCGGCCGACCTGGCGGTCTGCGCACAGGAGGCGACGTTCGCCTTCACCGAGGTGCGGATCGGGGTGATCCCGGCGGTCATCTCCGCTACCGTGCTGCCCCGCCTGCACCCGCGCGCCGCGGCGGAGCTGTATCTGACCGGGGACACCTTCGACGGCCGGCGGGCCGCCGAGGTCGGCCTGGTCACCACCGCCGTGCCGGCCGCCGACCTGGACGCGACCGTCGCCCGGTACTGCGACTCGCTGGTGCGCGGCGCGCCGGGCGCCCTCGCCGGGGCGAAGCAACTGCTGCGCCGGCCGGCCCCCACCGACCTGCGGGCCGAGATCGCCGAGCTGACCGAGCTGTCCACCGGCTACTTCCTGTCCGAGGACGGCCGGGAGGGCGTGTTGGCGTTCCGGGAGAAGCGGCCGGCGCGCTGGGTGCCCGCCACCGACGCCGACTGACCGCCCGCCGCCCGGGAACCGGGAGCGGGAACGGGTTGGCCGGGGGCGGGGGCGGGAAGCGCCCGAACCGTCCGGGTGGCCACGGACCGCTCGTTCGGGGACGTACTCTTGTCGCACTTGTCGTACGGGAGGTGTGGGTGCGGACTCGGGCAGTCGTGGCGGGCGGAGTGGTCCTGGTGCTCGTCGCCGTGGTCGGGATCGTCCTCGGGCTCCGGCAGGTCGGTGACCGGCTACGGCTACCGCTGACCGGCCGTGCCTGCACGGTGCAGACCGACGACGGGCAGGTGTCGCTGAACGCCGAACAGATGGCCCACGCGGCGACGATCGCGGCGATCGGCAGCCGGCGCGGCATGCCCGAACGGGCGGTCGTGGTGGCTCTGGCGACCGCCTACCAGGAGTCGGGGCTGCGCAACCTGGCCGGCGGCGACCGCGACTCGATCGGGCTGTTCCAGCAGCGGCCCAGCCAGGGCTGGGGCACCCCCGAACAGATCCGCGACACCCGGTACGCGACGAGGAAGTTCTACGCGGCGCTGAAGAAGGTGCGCGGCTGGGAGGAGATGCGCGTCACCGACGCCGCGCAGAAGGTCCAGCGCTCGGCCTTCCCCGAGGCGTACGAGAAGTGGGCCGACGAGTCGCAGGTGCTCACCCAGGCGCTGCTCGGCCACGCCACCACGGCGGTCACCTGCACGCTCGGCGGCGATCCGGCGATGCGGGGCGCGGCGGCCCTCGACGCGCTGGGTCGGGGTCTCACGCTCGACTGGGGTGTGGCGGCCTTCGCCTCCGGCGACGACCAGCCGGCAGGGAGGGGCTACTTCAGCACCGACGTCGACGGCGACCCGACCCTGCTGAAGGTGGGGGTCAACGACTTCGAGCGGAGCCCCGAAGGCAGCCTGATGACCTCCGCCGAAGGCGTGCGGGCCGGTTGGCGGTATGCGCACTGGCTGGTCTCCCACGCCAAGCCGCACGGGGTGAAGCGGGTGGTCTATGACGGCCGGGAGTGGACCGCCAAACGCGGCGACTGGAAGCGCCTGCCGGACAGCGACCGGGGCGACACCCAGGTCCTCGCCGAGGTCCACGCCGACGTGTGAGCGACCCCGATCGCCTTACCTACAGTCACCGCACATTCCGGCCAATCCCTTCATATCCCCCAGCGATGGCGCGCTGAGCAACGTTCGGTAGCCGCGCCACCGCCCTCGGTCGCCGCGCCCGTGGGATCGCTCCACGCGCGTCCCCCGGTCTCACGTACGCGCGTTACGATCAGCGGCCTGTGCCAGAAAAGGTTTCACCTCAGGGGGAGGGTACGACGCGGTGTTCGACTACGGCGACCGGACCGGTTACGAACCGATCAGTGACATCGACCGCAAGGAGTTCCACGAGCAGGGCTTCCTCCTGCTGCGCAACGTCCTGACGGAGGACCACCGGGCCGCGCTCGAGGCGGCGGTCGACCGCGTCTACGCGGAGGAGAAGGCCAAGGGCAACACGACCAAGGACGGCACCCTGCACCTGCTGGGCTTCCTCGATCGTGACGAGCTCTTCGGCGACCTGCTGACCCACCCGATCGCCTTCCCCTACATGTGGGGCCTGGCGGGGTGGAACATCTACACGCACCACAACCACCTCGACGTCACCCCGCCGGCGCTGGAGCCGGAGAAGCCGTACTGGGGGTGGCACCAGGACGGGTACCGGCAGAACTCCGACCCGGAGACGATGGACCCGAACCTGCCCCGGCCGATGTTCTCGCTGAAGGTCGCCTACGTGCTGTCCGACCTGTCGGAGAACGGTCGCGGGGCGACCAAGGTGATCCCGGGCAGCCACCTGTGGAACTCGCTGCCCCGACCGGCGGACACCACCGTGCACAACCCGGACCCGGAGGGCACGGTGGAGATCACCGCCAACCCGGGTGACGCGTTCATCTTCGACCGGCGGCAGTGGCACTCCCGGTCGACGAACCTGTCGACCATCACCCGCAAGATGCTGTTCGTCGGCTACACGTACCGGTGGATCCGCCCGCTGGACGAGCTGCACATCGACAAGGACGGCGAGTGGTGGGCCAACCGGACCCCGGTGCAGCGCCAGCTCTGCGGTGAGGGCACCCACACCGCGAACTACTGGGGCATCAACTGGGACGGCTACATCGACGACCAGATCCCGCTGCGCAAGGAGCTGAAGGAGCGCGGTCTGCTCGACCGCAACATCCCCTGGCTGCGCTGACCCCGCGCGCCCGGACGGGCCTCCTCCCCTGCGGGAGGGGGCCCGTCGGCGTCAGCGCCCCGCGGCGGTCAGGAGTTGTCCGCTCCGGCCAGGCGGCGGCGGGCCTTCTCCCGGATCCACTCCGGAAGGTCCTCGGCCTCCAGCAGCCGGGGCAGCAGGGCCGGCTCCAGGCTCGTGGCCCGGAACACCTCGCCGATGGTGACCCCGTGCGAGGGCCGGTGCACCACCTCCACCGGGTCACCGGCGCTCACCTCTCCCTCGCGCAGTACCCGCAGGTACGCCCCGGGGGTCCCCCGGGCCGTGAACCGCTTGATCAGATCCGGTACGCCCCAGAAGCCGGCGAACGTGGTGCACGGGGTACGCGGCATGCTCACCTGGAGCACGACTGGGCCGATCGCCCACCGCTCCCCGATCACCGCACCGGTCACGTCCACCGCGTACGTCGTCAGGTTCTCGCCGAACCCGCCGGGGCGGACGGCGCGGCCGATCTCGGCCGCCCACCAGGCGGCGTCCTCCTCGGCGTAGGCGTACACCGCCTTGTCGGGGCCGCCGTGGTGGGCGGGCTCCCCGATGAAGTCGCCGGCCACCCCGTCGGTGCGGAGGAACACCGGCCCCTCGACCGGCCGCTTGTCGATGCCGCTGCGCCCGTTCGCGGCACCCGCCCAGGCCGCCTCGGTAACGCCGCCTACATTGACCGATGTCACCCTACCCGTCATGATCGTCAGCCTACCCGCCGAAGCTGGTCGCCTCCACGGCCGTCGCGTCGCGCTGGCCGAGCGGATCGCCCCACCGACCGGACCGCCCCTCCAACCTGCTCGCGACAACCGGGGCGGATCAGCCCTTGACCGCGCCGGCGACCAGGCCGGAGACCATCCGGCGCTGCACGAGCAGGAAGAACACGATCACGGGGAGGGTGAACAGGGTGGAGGCGGCCATGACCGGCCCCCAGGCCGTGTCGTCCCGGCCGAAGAAGAACGTCATCGCCACCGGCAGGGTGTAGCTGTCCTGGTCGTTGATGAAGGTCAGGGCGAAGATCAGCTCGTTCCAGGCGGTGATGAACGAGAAGATGCTCGTCGCCACCAGGCCCGGCGCCACCAGCGGAAAGAGGATCCGGCGGAAGATCTGCGCCCGGTTCGCCCCGTCGATGGCGGCGGCCTCCTCCAACTCCTTCGGCACCGCGGCGACGAAGCCTCGCAGCATCCACACCGCGAAGGGCAGCGAGAAGCCGAGGTAGGTGAGGACGAGACTGGGCAGCGTGTTGTAGAGCCCGAGCCGCTGGATCATCAGGAACAGCGGGATGACCAGCGCCTCCAGCGGGATCATCTGCACGATCAGCAGCATGATCAGGAAGCTGGTCCGCAGCGTGAACCGGAACCGGGCGACGGCCGTGGCGGCCAACAGCGCGACGAGGCCGCTGAGCAGCACGGTGCTCCCGGCGACCAGCACGCTGTTGAGGAAGAAGTCACCGAAGGTCACGCCGGGGATCAGGTTTCCGGTGAGGATCTCCCGGTAGTGCTCCAGGGTCGGTTCGGTGGGCACCGGCCGGGGCGTACTGGAGAAGATCTCCCGGCTCGGCTTCAGCGAGGTGGCGATCATCCAGTAGACGGGGAAGGCCGCGAAGAACGCCACGAGCAGGCCCGCGCCGTTGAGCGCCCACCGGCGCGCACGGCGACCGGCGGGGCGTCCGGGCGTACGCCGGGGTGGGCCTGCTGCCGGCGCGGGGTGCGCCGTCGCCTGCGGAGTCACGCGTCCTCCTCCTGCCTGAGCACCATGCGGACGTACATCCCGGTCACCGCCAGCAGGATCAGGGTGAGGATCACCGCGATCGCGGCGCCGAGGCCGTACTTGGGCGGGGGTGAGAACGCCTCGGCGTACGAGTAGATGGAGAGCATGAACGTGGGCCGGTCCTGGGTGCCACCGGCGAGCACGAACTGCTGGGTGAAGACCTTGAAGTCCCAGATCGTGCTGAGCACGACCAGGATCCCGAACACGGGGCGCAGCAGCGGGAACGTGATCTTCCAGAACACCTTCCACGGGCCGGCCCCGTCGACCCGGGCGGCCTCGTGCAACTCACTCGGGACGCTCTTGAGGCCGGCGAGGACGCTGACCGCGATGAACGGGAACGAGTGCCACACCACCACCAGGGTGAGGATGGCGAAGAACATCAGCGGCGAGTTGAACCAGCCGTAGCCGGTCCAGTCGCTGCGCCCGAACAGGCCCTGCGACAGCCCGTCGGGCAGCGCGTTGAACAGCCAGGTGACCAGCCCACTGGTGTCGTCGAAGATCCACTTCCAGACGATCGTGCCGGTGAGCGCGGGTGTGGCCCAGGCGAGCATCACGCAACTCGCCACGAACGTGGCCATCCTGCTGCCGAGCCGGTTGAGCAGCAGTCCGACCATCGTGCCGAGCACCATGGTCAGCGCCACGTTGGCGGCGGCGAACAACACCGTGTTGCGCAACACCGTGTGGAAGAAGGGGTCGGCCAGGATCTGGGCGTAGTTGCCGAGGCCCACCCACGGCCACTCGCGGTCGCCACGCAGTTGGCGGACGTTGTCGAGCCGGTGGAACGACATCACCACCACCTGGCCGAGGGGCCAGAGCAGCAGGACGCCGATCACCAGGAGGCAGGGCAACAGCAGGAGGTACGGCAGGCGGTCGACGCGACGACGCCGCCGCACGGGGGTCTCCCGCGCGGCGGACGTCTGTGGCGCCTCGGTCAGGGTGCTCACTTGGCGTTGAGGATGCTTTCCATCTCCGCGGCCGCGTCAGCCGTGGCCTGGTCGACCGTCTTCTGACCCTTCATGACCGAACTGTTCATCGCCTGGGTCACCGTCTTGTTCCGGCTGACCTCGACCCAGTTGGGGGTGAGCGGGGTGAGTTTGGTGCTCTTCAGCGTGGTGGCGAACGCGGCCATGATCTTGTCGTCGGCGTAGCTGCCGCCGCTGACCAGGTCGGAGTAGACCGGGAAGAAGCCGAGGCTGTCGGCGAAGGTCTGGGCGTTCTTCTTGTTCAGCAGCACCGTGAGGTAGTCCCAGGCGAGGTCCTGCCGCTTGCTGTCGCGCCACAGGGCGAGGTCGGAACCGCCGGCGAAGGCCGGGGCCGGCTGGCCGTTCGGGCCGGGGATCGGGAAGGTGCCCCACACCTTCTCGATCTCGGGATTGTCCTTCTTGATCGCGGCCTGCTGCCAGCTGCCGGCGAAGGCCATGGCCGCCTTTCCGGTCGCGAACTGGGTCCGCGCGTCGATCTCGTTCCAGCCGGCGGCGGCGGGCGGGGCCACCTTGTGCACGGTGACCAGCTCGGTCCAGTAGGTGACCGCCTGCCGCGCCTGCGGCGAGGTGTAGCCGGACTTCCAGGCGTCCCCCTCCTTGGTGGCGATCTCCCCGCCGGCGCCCCAGAGGAAGGAGTAGAAGGGCAGCTCGGAGTTGCCGGGCAGGGCGATGCCGTAGGTGCCCGGCTTCTTGGCCTGCACCGCCTTGGCCACCGAGACCAGCTCGGCCCAGTTGGTCGGCGGCTGGACGCCGGCCTCGGCGAACCAGTCGGCGCGGTAGAACATGGCCCGCACGCCCGCGTACCACGGGACGCCGTACTGCCGGCCGTCGAGCTGGGCGTTGCGGACGAGGTCGGGAAGGATGTCCTTGCCGTCGGCCCAGCCGTCGAGCCGGTCGGTGACGTCGGCCAGGGCTTCCTGGGCGGCCCAGCCCTGGGTCTCGGTGTTGCCCAACTCGGTGATGTCGGGCCCTTCGCCGCCCGCGAGCGCGGCCTGGAACTTCTTGGGCGCCTCGAGCCACGGGACGTACTGCACCACCACGTCGGTATCCGGGTGCTTCTGCCGGAACTCGGCCTCGACGCCGTCGAGGAAGGCGGTCTGGGCCTCGCTGCCCTCGCCCATCATCCAGACCGTCAGCTTGCTGTTGTCAGCCGCCTCGTCGCCCGAGCCACCGCAGCCGGACAGCACCATCGCGGCCGAGGCCACGACGGCGGTGACCGGGGTCAGCCGCTTCCACCTGTTCACGCCACAACTCCCTCGCGCCGTCGTTGGCACTTACCTTCCCTGCGGCACCCTAGTACGAAAAATTCCTTTACGACAGGGCCGGTGCCGGGGCGAGGCGACCGTATCCCAGCAGAGGGCTGAACCGCCCGGCCGGAGGACCCTGACGAAAGGGTCGTACGCAGACGAAAGCGCCCGGCCCCACGAGGGCCGGGCGCTTTCGAGCTTCAGTGGTTACCGGTGGGTGACGCCGCGGCGACGACCCACACCAGCCACCAGCGCGACCGCGACGGCGGCCAGCAGGACCTGCAGCATCAGCTCGCGCCAGTCGATACCGGAGGTCTCGGCGAAGCCGCTGGCCCGGGCGATGACGGTACCGAGCAGAGCGGCGCCGACACCGATGAGCATGTGCAGCCAGATCGGCATGTTCTGACGGCCCGGTACGACCAGGCGGGCCAGCGCACCGACGATCAGACCAACGATGAGTGCAGTGATGATGCCCCACACGGTCAGCTCCACGGTAACCCTCCTTGATAGATAAAGAATCTGTAACCACATTCGGTGGTGTTGCTCTAGTGACCCTGTAGTGCCCGACCCTCCGAAAATCCAAACCGGCTTCGCCAGCCCGAATTCCCCAACCGACCCACAACCGGACACGGCCCACCCCGCGCCGTACCGCCCGCACCGCACGGCAGCACTCGCACGCCCCCACCCGCTCACCAGCACCCCGCACGCCAGCGCCCACACCCACGCCAGCGCCCACAGCCGCACGCACGACGAGACGGGCCCCCGACCTTCCGGTCGGGGGCCCGTCGTCAGGAGTCGGGATCGGAGCTACCGGTGGGTGATGCTGCGCCGACGTCCCACGCCGGCCACCAGCGCGACGGCGATCGCGGCGAGCACCACCTGCACCGCCAGTTCGGCCCAGTCGACACCGCCGGTCACGGTGGCGATGCCCATCGCCCGGGCCAGCACCGTGCCCAGCAGCGCGGCCCCCACACCGATGAGCATGTGCAGCCAGAGCGGCATGTTCTGGCGGCCCGGCACGACCAGGCGGCCCAGCGCACCGACGATCAGACCGACGGCGAGCGCGGTGAGGATGCCCCACACGGTGAGCTCCATGATCACTCTCCCTCGAGAAATTGCCACCCGGCGGCTTTCCGGTTGGCACCGTCGACTTCCCGGGTTGCCGAAACCCCAAACCGCGCGGCGTCGATCACGCTGTCGTCCGTCAATGCACCCACCGCAACCGGGGTGCCACCCGCGCTACTTCTTGCCCGAAGCCTTACCGTCGCCGGCGTCGGAGGACAGCGCGGCGATGAAGGCCTCCTGCGGGACCTCCACCCGGCCCACCATCTTCATCCGCTTCTTGCCCTCCTTCTGCTTCTCCAGCAGCTTGCGCTTACGGCTGATGTCGCCGCCGTAGCACTTGGCGAGCACGTCCTTGCGGATGGCGCGGATGGTCTCCCGGGCGATGACCCGGCTGCCGATGGCCGCCTGGATCGGCACCTCGAACTGCTGGCGCGGGATGAGGTTACGCAGCTTCGCGGCGATCGTGGTGCCGTAGTTGTACGCCTTGTCCTTGTGCACGATGGCGCTGAACGCGTCGACGGGCTCGCCGTGCAACAGGATGTCGACCTTGACCAGTTCGGACGCCTGCTCACCCGAAGGCTCGTAGTCCAGCGAGGCGTAGCCCTTGGTGCGGCTCTTCAACTGGTCGAAGAAGTCGAAGATGATCTCAGCCAGGGGCAGGGTGTACCGCAGTTCCACCCGGTCGGCGGAGAGGTAGTCCATGCCGAGCAGGCTGCCCCGCCGGCCCTGGCACAGCTCCATCACCGCGCCGACGTAGTCGTTGGGGGTCAGTACGGTGGCGCGCACGGTCGGCTCGTACACCTCGGCGATCTTGCCGGTCGGGTACTCGCTGGGGTTGGTGACCGTGATCTCCACGCCGTCCTCCTGGATGGCCCGGTAGACCACGTTCGGCGCGGTGGAGATGAGGTCGAGGTTGAACTCCCGCTCCAGCCGCTCCCCGATGATCTCCAGGTGCAGCAGGCCGAGGAAGCCGCAGCGGAAGCCGAACCCCAGGGCGCCGGAGGTCTCCGGCTCGTAGGTCAGCGCGGCGTCGTTGAGCTTGAGCTTGTCGAGGGCGTCCCGCAGGGCCGGGTAGTCGGAGCCGTCGATCGGATACAGGCCGGAGTAGACCATCGGCTTCGGATCCTTGTAGCCGCCGAGCGCCTCGCCGGCCGGCCGCCCGTTGATGGTGACCGTGTCACCCACCCGGGACTGGCGGACGTCCTTCACGCCGGTGATCAGGTAGCCGACCTCACCGACGCCGAGGGCGTCGGCCTTGACCATCTCGGGGGAGATGACCCCGATCTCCAACAGCTCGTGCACCGCGCCGGTGGACATCATCTTGATCCGGTCCCGGGCACTGATCCGCCCGTCGACCACCCGGACGTAGGTGACCACGCCCCGGTAGACGTCGTACACCGAGTCGAAGATCATTGCGCGGGCGGGGGCGTCGGCGTCGCCGACCGGCGGGACGAACTGCCGGACGATCTCGTCGAGCAGGTACGGCACACCCTCGCCGGTCTTGCCGGAGACCCTGATGCAGTCCGCCGGGTCGCCACCGATCAGGTGGGCCAGCTCCTCGGCGTACTTCTCCGGCTGCGCGGCCGGCAAGTCGATCTTGTTGAGGACCGGGATGATGTGCAGGTCGTTCTCGAGTGCCAGGTAGAGGTTCGCCAGGGTCTGCGCCTCGATGCCCTGGGCGGCGTCGACCAGCAGGATCGCCCCCTCGCAGGCCGCCAGCGACCGGGACACCTCGTAGGTGAAGTCGACGTGCCCGGGAGTGTCGATCATGTTGAGCACGGCCGTCTCGCCGACCCGGTCACCCTCCCGGATGACCCACGGCATCCGGACGGCCTGGCTCTTGATGGTGATGCCGCGCTCGCGCTCGATGTCCATCCGGTCGAGGTACTGCGCACGCATCAGCCGGGGATCGACCACGCCGGTGAGCTGCAACATCCGGTCGGCCAGGGTCGACTTCCCGTGGTCGATGTGGGCGATGATGCAGAAGTTCCTGATACGCGCCGGGTCGGTGGCACCAGGAGCGTTCGCGCCGGAATCGAGCGTCGGTGGCACAGCGGTCCGTTCTGGTCGGCTGACGTGAGCGGGCCGGCGTACCGCCGGCCCCCTCTATGCTCCCACGCCGCCACCGGGCTCCCGGCCCGGCCTCACTCCACGGGCGGCTCGACGAACAGAGCGGCGAGCTTCGGCAGCCGCCGTCGGGCCTCGTCGGGGTCGTCGACGTCCCACAGGTCCGCCAGGTCGGGCATCGTCGCCGACATGCGGTCCACCGGCAGCTCGGCTGCGGTGGCCCTGCGGTGGGCGTCCCAGGGCACGGTCAGCATCTCCTCGCTCGCGCACTCCTCGCCGGTCAGCGAGGCGGCCCGGACCTGCGGCAGCTCGGCCAGCGAGTCCGGGTCGGCGACGGCACGGGCGAAGACGGCCCGGCCCTGGGTCATCAGCCAGCCCCGGAACTGGTGGAAGCCGTCGTCGGAGACCCCACCGTTGACCAGGTAAGCCGCACCCCACAGGTCGGCCGTGTGCGAGGCGGACAGCACCCGGGCCTGGTGGCGGGCGTACCCGACGATCTCCTCCGGGTCGCGCTCGGCGAGGAGGGCGACCGTCCGGGCGGCGACCGCACCCGGTTCTCCCCCGCCCCCGGCGCGGGCCCGGTCGATCAGCTGCCAGAAGTCGTCGGTCCTCATGGCCTGGCAGTCTGACAGACCCAGGGGCGTCGACGGTGGCGCGGCGTGGATGTGCACCCGGCACGACCGGGGGCGTGTGCACCCGGCGCGGTATGGGTCTGCACCCGGCACGATGGGGGTGTGCACCCGGCGTACCCGACGAGCACCCGGCGGCCCGGCTGGGCCGCGCTGCCGCCGCGGCTGCGGGCCGCCCTCGCCGGCCGGCTCGGCGCACCGGTGGTCGCGGTCCGCACCGCCGAGGCCGGGTTCACCCGGGGCTTCGCCGGCGTGCTCACCACCGCCGACGGGGATCGGGCCTTCGTCAAGGCCGCGCCCGCCGCCGGGCAACCGCACCTGGTCGACTGGTACGCCCGGGAGGCCGCGATCCTCGACCGGCTGCCGGTGGACCTGCCCGCGCCCCGCCTCCGCTGGGCGCTGCGGGAGGCGGGCTGGTACGCCCTGTGTCTGGACGCCGTCGACGGGCGCGTGCCCCGGTCGCCGTGGCACCCGGCGGAGCTGACGGCCACCCTCGACGCGTACGCCCGGGTGGCCGCCGCCCTGGCCGAGCCGCCGGCCGAGCTGGTGGCGCTGGGCCTGCCCCACCTGGCGGACCTGGCCCGCACCGACATCCTCTGGTGGGAGGAGGTGGCCGCCGGTCGCGAATCCGTGCCGGCCGGCCTGCCCCCGCCCCTGCGGGCGCGGCTGCCCGAGCTGGTCGCCCTGGAGTCCCGGCTGCCCGGGTACGCGGCGGCGGCCGGCGGCCTGGTCCACGGCGACCTGCGGCGGGACAACGTGCTGGTCGACCGCGAGGGGCGGGCCTGGTGCTGCGACTGGACCTGGCTGTGCCGGGGGCCGGCCTGGTTCGACCTGGCCACCCTGCTCCTGTCCGGGCGGGACCACCCGGCGGCAGCCGGTTCCGCGCCGGCACCTGACGCCCGCCGCACGGAACCCCCGGCCACCGCCGAACCACCCCCGGCCACCGCCGACCCACCCGACCTCGACTGCGCCTTCGCAGAGCACCCGGCCGCCGCCGACGCACCGCCGGACGCCCTCGACGTCACGCTGGCCGCCCTGGCCGGCTACCACCTGACCGCGGCGGCCTCGTCCCCGGCGACCGCCTCGGCCGACCGGCCGGCGCACCAGCGCCGCACCGGCGGCCACGCGCTGGACTGGCTGGCGCGGCGGCAGGGTTGGACCTGACGTCGCCCGGCCGCCACGCTCCTCCGACGGGGGGCGTTTTGGCTCGTTCCACGGCGACCTGGTAGCCTGGCTCTTCGCGCAGCGATGACGCATGCTCGTCGGGCGCACAAGCTGACCAACCCGAGCTATCAAGACGAGGCTGTCGCGTGGCGAACATCAAGTCCCAGATCAAGCGCAACCGGCAGAACGAGAAGCGCCGGCTGCGTAACAAGTCGGTCAAGTCGTCGCTGAAGACCGCCATCCGGAAGTTCAACGAGGCCGCCGAGGCCGGTGACGCCGAGAAGGCCGCCGTGCTCATGCGTGACGCCTCGCGCAAGCTGGACAAGGCCGTCAGCAAGGGCGTGATCCACTCCAACCAGGCCGCGAACCGCAAGTCCGCGATCGCCAAGCGCGTGGGTACGCTCTCCGCCTGACGAGCGACGCCAGACCCTGACCGGAAGCCCCGGGGCCGCCGCCCCGGGGCTTCCGCCTGCCCACGGTTCACCCGAGCCGGCTGATCCGGCGGCACCGCGGGGTGACCGCCGGCGGTCACCACTCGGGGCGACGGGCCGTCCGGCGGCGCGACGGGGCGGGCGGATCCGCGTGGTGACCTGCGGACCAGGTGGGGCCACCCGAAGGTGTCCCACCCCAGAGGTGGGGGTTCCCAGCACGCAGTTCCGCGTGTCCGGGGCCGGTGGTGGGACGATCGGCCGGTCCGGCCTCGGCGGTGACGACCTCGCCGGGCACGCTGTGTCGTAGCCAGTCGACCCTGGCCCGCCCCACGACGGGCTCGATCTGCCGTCGGAACCGGTCCCGCTCCTGCTCCGGTACGGCGGCCGCCGAGCGGATCACCGTTGCGGCCACCAGGTCGTTGAGCTTCACCATCACCGCCACCGCAGCCGGCAGAACCAGCACCGCCCACCAGGTGACCAGTTCGGCGAGTGCGAGCAGGGCGGCGAGCGCCACGGACCCCTCGAAGAAGACGAAGCAGAGCACGCCGCCCGGATTCACGAACCGCAGACCGAGAAGTCTCGCGTACAGCGGCCGGTGCCACTGCTCCTCGACCGGGACAGTGGCCCACGTGCCACGGGAGGCTCCGCTCACCGGGCAGCGCCCTGTCGGGCGGCAGCCACGGAGAAGACGGCCCGTTCCAGCGCGTACGCCCGGTCGTCGGAGCCGCCCTTGACGGCGGCGTTGCAGTCGGCCGCGGCCCGCATCGCCACCACGAGGCCCTCCGGTGTCCAGCCCCGGCCCTGCCGTTGCGCCCGCTCCACCTTCCACGGCGGCATGCCCAGGCTGCTCGCCAACTGGTAGGGGCTACCCCGACCGGCCGAGGCGACCCGGGCGACGGTACGCACCCCGTCGGCGAGGGCGTCGGCGATCGGCACCGGGTCGACACCCACGTGCAGCGCCCACCGCAGTGCCTCCAGGGCGGCCGGCACGTCGCCGACCATGGTGGCGTCGGCGACGGTGAACCCGGTCACCTCGACCCGCCCCCGGTAGTAGCGGGCCACGGTGTCGGCCCCGATCCGCCCGCCCGTGTCCGCGACGAGCTGGGAGCAGGCCGCCGCGAGTTCCCGTAGGTCGTTGCCGACGGCGGCCAGCAGCGCCTCGGCCGCGTCCTCACCGCACGAGCCGCCGTGCCGACGGATCTCGTCGCGGACGAAGCCGACGCGTTCCCGGTGCCCCTTCAGCTTGACCGCCGGCACCACCCGGGCGCCGGCCGCCTTCAGCCCGTCGGCGAAGGCCCTGCCCTTGCCCCCGCCCAGGTGCAGCACGACCAGCTGGACGTCCGGGTCGGGGTTCTTCGCGTACGCCAGCAGGGCCGCGGCCAGGTCCTTGCGGGCGTCCTGGCCGGCGCGCAGCACCAGCACCCGCCGCCCGCCGAACAGGGACGGGCTGAGCATCTCCGCGATCTCGCCGACGGTCAGGGAGCCCGCCTGGTACTCGCGGACGTCCACGCCCGGATCGGCGGCGCGGGCAGCCGCCACGGTCTCGGCCACCGCGCGCGTGGCGAGCAGCTCCTCGTCCCCGAGGACGAGCAGAATGGGATCGGCGCTGGCGGTCACGCCGCCCATATTCGCACGCTCCCGGGTCAAGGCCAGCCCGCTCGTCCGGACTGTACTGGCAGACCCCGCACTCAGCGCAAATCCAGACATTTACCTTGTTATCCCGTCAGTCCGGCGAATCGGCGTCTATGTCTGCGCTTCGGCGACGGCCGCGCCGCACCCCGGTGCCGGGCCCTCGCGTCACCACCGCCAACCCCGGGCCGCCCACCACCGCCGCCACGTCCCCGTCGGTGTCGGTACGCAGTACCCGCGCTCCGCCCCTGGTCAGGCGGCCGAGAACCGCCGGGTTGGGGTGCCCGTAGCCGTTGCCCGCCCCGACGGGAACCAGCGCCACCCGGGGCCTTACGGCGTCCAGGAACTCCGGATCCTGGTAGGCGCTGCCATGGTGCGCGACCTTCAACACCTCCGCCCGCAGCCCACCCGACGGCAGGCGCTCCCGCACCGCCTGCTGCTCCTCCGTCTCGGCGTCCCCGGCGAGCAGGATCCGCACCCCGGCTACCGTGGCCATCAGCATCAGCGAGTTGTTGTTCGGATCGGAACGGGTGCCCCGGATCGGGTAGGGCGGCCCGAGCACGACGAGGTCGACCGCGCCCGTCCCGTAGCGCCACCCCGCCGGGGCCGCCACCACCCGGGCCCCGTGGGCGGCGGCGGTGGCCCGGACGAGCTCCCGGCCGGCGGCCGGCTCCGGCCACCGTGGGGTGAGGACGGCGTCGACCGGACGCCCCCGGAACACGCCCGCGACACCGCCGACGTGGTCGAGGTGGAAGTGGCTGATCACCAACAACGGCACCGCCCGGACGCCGAGCCGGTGCAGGCACCCGTCCGCCGCCCCCGGGTCGGGCCCCGCATCGACGACCACCGCCTCCCCGTCGGCGACCGGTAGCACCACCACGTCGCCCTGCCCCACCGCGCACGCGGCCACCACCCACCCCACGGGCGGCCAACCCGGGGCCACCAGCCGCACGGGCAGACTGCCCAGCAGCACCGCGACCGTGCCCACGGCGACCAGCCGACGCACCAGCGGGCGGCGGGCCGCCACCAGCAGGGCGACGGTCAACCCGGTCAGCAGCAACGCGCCCGGCACACCCCCGGGCCAGGGCAGGTTGCCACCCGGCAGGCGGGCCCCGTGCCGCGCCACGGTCACCAGCCACCACGCCGGCCAACTGCCCAGCCAGGCGAGGAACTCGGCACCGGCCGGCCAGAGCGGCGACACCACCGCGGCCAGCACGCCGAGAATGGTGGCCGGAGCGATGGCGGGGACCACCAGCAGGTTCGCCGGCACCGCGACCAGACTGACCGTGCCGGAGATGCCGGCGACCACGGGTGCGCAGGCGAGCTGGGCGGCGGCCGGCACCGCGAGCGCCTCCGCCACACCCGCCGGCACACCCCGTTCGCGCAACGCGTCCCGCCAGCGCGGGGCGAGCAGCAGCAGACCCCCGGTGGCGAGCACCGACAACGCGAAGCCGGCGTCGCCGGCCAGCTCGGGGTCGACCAGCACCAGGATTCCCACCCCGGCGGCCAGGGCGGGCACCGCCGCGCGGGACCGGCCCGAGGCGAGTGCCACCAGACCGATCGCGCCCATCGTGGCCGCCCGCACCACGCTGGGCGAGGGGCGGACCAGGATGACGAAACCGACCAGTGCCAGCCCGCACAGCGCGGCGGCCGCCCCGGGCCCGGCCCGTGCCCAGCGGGCCAGCAGCAGCACCGCCCCGACCACGATGGCCACGTTCGACCCGGAGACGGCGTTGAGGTGGGTCATGCCGGTGGCGAGGAAGTCCTCCTCCACCGTCGGCGGTAGCCGACTGGTGTCACCCACCACCAGGCCGGGCAGCAGCCCACCCGGCTCGTCGGGCAGCGGCCCACAGGCCCGCTGGAGCCCGGCCCGCAGTTGCCCGGCGGCCCGTTGGAACACCGAGGGCGCCCCGTGCCGGTCGGGAGGGCCGGTCGTGCTCAGCACGGCGGCGGTCAGGTCGCCACCGCGTGGCTCGGCGAGCCGGCCCGCAGCGCTGGCCCGCTGCCCCGGCAGCAGCCCCCGCCACGCCGGGTCGGTGGCCAGCACCAGGATGCGGGCCGGCAGGGCGAGCCGCCGCCCGTCGGGGCCGGTGACGGACACCAGGTTGGCCGGCACCACCAGCATGGCCGGCCGCCCCACCGCGCCGCGCACCGGGCGGGGATCGTCGCGGACCACCAGCTCGGCGCTGACCCGGGCCCGCTCGTCGGCGAGGGTGCGCAACGGGCCGGCATCGCGCACCGTCAGCCGGGCGGCGGTGGCGCTCGCCCCGCAGAGCACCCCGATGAGCACGGCGACGACGATCCAGCCGTGCCGCCGGGCCGCCGGTCGAGGCCGGCCCGCGATGCCGAGCAGGTGCGACGCGCCGGCCACCGCCAGGCCGCCCGCGACGGTGGCCAGCAGCGCGGTGCTGCCGGCGTCCAGGTGCAGCCCGGCGAGCGCGGCCAGCCAGGCGGCGACGGCCATCCCGGCCAGTCGCAGGTCGGGTATGCGGTCGCCGGCGGTCACACCGTCACCAGGTCCTTCAGCTGCTCGTAGCGGGCGTCGCCGATGCCGTTGACCTGCCGCAGGTCGCCGACCGACCGGAAACCACCCTGCCGGTCACGGTGATCGAGGATCCGCTGGGCGAGCACCGGACCGACCCCTGGCAGCGCGTCGAGCTGCGCCAGTGTGGCGGTGTTGAGGTTGACCGGAGCACCCGCGCCCGGTTGCCCACCCGGCACGGGCCCGCCAACCGCCGGCACACCCGGTGGCGGCGTCACCCCGACCAGGACCAGTTCCCCGTCGGTGAGCCTGCGGGCGGGGTTGAGCAACGCCACGTCGACGCCGGGCAGAGCCCCGCCGGCCGCCTCGACGGCATCCGCGACCCGGGCACCGGCCGGCACCCGCACCAGCCCTGGTCGGCGCACCCTGCCGGCGACGGCGACGACCAGTTCGTCGGCGGGGGTGGCCGTCGGGTCGTCGACCACCGGCGCCACCTGGGCGTCCGACGGGACGCCAGCCCTCGCGGCGGCCAGCGGTTCGGCCTGCGGCCGGGACCGCCACGCCCAGAGCCCGGCGACGAGCACCACCACGACAGCGACGGCGGCCAGGGCCCGCACGCCCCGCCGACCGGGGTCGAAAGCACCAGGCCCGGCCAGCAGCGGAGCCGGCGGAGGATCGTCACCGCGATCCTGCCCTCCGCCCGCCGCCTGGCCCGCGTCGGTCTCGGTGACCGTCGTGACCGGCGGCCATGCGGGCACCTCCGGTCGCGATGGCGCTGGAAACCAGGTCGGCTCCGCCTGACCGGGCATCAGGCGGCGCAGGCGCACGCTGGCCGCCGTCTCCTCCATGTTGGACACGGCGCGACCGTAGGTCCCCGGCGGCACCGACGGGATCGGCCGGCGTCCTGCTGTGGACGACGCGGCCCACTGTGGACAAGCCCCTGATCATGGCGATCGCGTGCTATACCCGGCGGGATCGGAGCCCGTGTACGCCCGCAGCACCGCCAGGAAACGCGCAGGACCACCGGACGCCCACGACGCCACGCGGACAGCCCTGCGGACGACCACCCAGCCGCGTGGACACGACCAGGAAGCCGCGTCAGGTGACGGTCGGGGTGCGGCGGTGAACCACGACGCAGGCCAGGCCCGGTCCGGCGTGGGCCGCGACGACGCCGCCCGCCTCCGACACGTAGGTGTCGCGCAGGCGGTCGCCGAGACGCCCGGCCAGGGCCGCGACCAGCGCTTCGGCCCGCTGCGGGGCGGCCAGGTGGTGCACCGCCAGGTCGACGTCGGCCTCGCCGGCGGACTCGACGGCGAGGTCGACCAGCCGCGCCACGCCACGGCTGGCGGTGCGCACCTTGTCCAGCAGCACGATCCCGCCGTCGGGCATGTGCATGATGGGCTTGACCGACAGGGCGGTGCCGAACAGGGCCTCGGCGGCGTTGATCCGGCCGCCCCGCCGCAGGAACTCCAGCGTGTCGACGTAGAAGAAGATCGTGGTCCGCGCGACGGCGGCGGAGGCGGCCTCGCGTACCCCGTCGAGGTCGGCCCCCCGCGCGGCGGCCTCGGCGGCGGCGACGGCCGGGAAACCGATGCCCATCCCGCAGGAACGGCTGTCGACCACGGCGACCCGGTCGCCGATCTCGGCGGCGGCCAGCCGGGCGGCGGCCACCGTGCCGGACAGTTCCGCCGACAGGTGCACCGAGACCACGCCCGCCGCGCCCGCGTCGAGCAGCCGGCGGTACGTCTGCGCGAACTGCTCGGGCGAGGGCCGGGACGTGCTGGCGGAGACCCGCCGGGCGCTGAGCGCACGGGTGGCGTCGGCGGGGAAGGTCTCGACGCCCTCCAGCCCTTCGGCGCCGTTGAGGACGACGGTCAACGGCACCACGGTCAGCTCGTGGCTGCGCAGCAGATGGGGCGGAAGGTAGGCGGTGGAGTCGGTCACGACCGCGACGGGCATGACCGGCACGGTAGCCGATCGGGCTGGGTGCGCACCCGCACCGGCGGGAACACCGCCCGCCGGGTCGCCGCCCACCGGCCCACTGCCCACCGGCCCACCGCCCGCCGGGTCGCCGCTCACCGGCCCACCGCTCACCGGGTCGCCGCCTGCGCTCAGACCGGATCCGGGGTGGGGGGCATGGTGATCGGGCCGACGTTGTGGGCCCGCAGGTGCCAGCCCCGCAGATCGTTGTGGCGCAGTTCCGTCCAGTGGCAGTTCTGCAGAGAGCCGATCGTGCGCAGCACCAGATGGTCCCACCCGATCAGATAGCCGCAACCCTGCCGGGCCGCGCCGCCGTGGGTGGCCACGACGACCGTCCCGCCGGGCACGGCGTCGACCGCCTCCTGCAGGGCGGTGCCGATCCGCTTGCCGAGGTCGTCCATGCTCTCGATGTCGGCGCCGGGGTCGGGGTCGCCGGCCCGCCAGCGGGCGTACTCGGTGGGGAAACGCGCGGCGGCCTCGGTCAGGGCGAGGCCCTGCCACCGGCCGAAGTGCCGTTCGCGCAGCCGCGCGTCGGTGCGGACCGGCAGTCCGGTCAGCGCGGCCAGCGCGGCGGCGGTGTCCGCCGCACGCCGCAGGTCGCTGGCGACGACGGCGTCGGGACGCAGTGCGGCGAGCAGCGGCGCGGCGATGCGGGCCTGCTCCCGGCCGAGGTCGTTGAGCGGGACGTCGGTCTGCCCCTGCACCCGGCTGGCGGCGTTCCAGTCGGTGTTGCCGTGCCGCCAGATGATCAGGCGGGTCACTCGCCGGCACCGGCGTCGGCCCGGGCGAGGTCCCGGTCGACGAACGGGATGGTCGGGCAGTCCTTCCAGAGCCGGTCGAGGGCGTAGAACTCGCGCTCCTCGGTGTGCTGGACGTGTACCACGATGTCGACGTAGTCGAGCAGCACCCAGCGCCCGGCCCGCTCGCCCTCGCGCCGGATGGGCTTGGCCTTCTCCGGCAGCTCCAGCAGGGCCTCCTCGATGGCGTCGACGATGGCCAGCACCTGACGCTCGTTGGGGGCCGAGGCGAGCAGGAACGCGTCGGTGATGGCGAGCTGGTCACCCACGTCGATGATGACGATGTCCTGCGCCTTCTTGTCGGCGGCGGCCTGGGCGGCGGCGAGCGCCAGCTCCTGAGCGCGGTCGGAAACTGTCACCGTTCTCCTTCGATCATCCGTGCGAGGCTCCAAGCCTCTCATATGCGCCGGACGATCGACTCGCCAGTTCTTGCTGCAAAACGGCACGAACTGGGGCGATCACCCCTGGTAGAGCCGCCGTTTTGCGATGTACTGCACCACACCGTCGGGCACCAGATACCACACCGGCTCGCCTCGGGCCACCCGCGCGCGGCAGTCGGTGGACGAGATGGCCATCGCGGGCACCTGCACCAGGCTGACCGTGTCGGCCGGCAGGTGGGCGTCGGTCAGCTCGAAGCCGGGCCGGGTCACCCCGACGAAGTGCGCCAGCTCGAAGATCTCCGCCAGATCCTTCCAGCTGAGGATGCGCTCCAGCGCGTCCGCGCCGGTGATGAAGAACAGCTGCACCTTAGCGCCGTACTCGGCGTACAGGTCACGCAGCGTATCGACGGTGTAGGTCGGGCCACCCCGGTCGATGTCGACCCGGCTGACCTGGAAACGCGGGTTGGAGGCGGTCGCGATCACCGTCATCAGGTAACGGTCCTCGGCCGGCGTGACCGGTTGGTCCGCCTTCTGCCACGGCTGGCCGGTCGGCACGAACACCACCTCGTCCAGCCCGAACCGATCCGCCACCTCACTGGCGGCCACGAGGTGCCCGTGGTGGATCGGATCAAAGGTGCCACCCATGATGCCGACCCGCCGGATGTCTTCCTCCACCCCGCGATCCTAGGCCGATGCCGGGGGCCGCTCTCCGACCCCCGGCAAAGCCACGGATCAGGCGACGGTCGCGGCCACCGCGGTGCGGGCCACCAGGGCCCGACGCAGGTCGTCGTCGGCGTCGACGACAGTCCGGCGCAGTCCGGGCGTGAGATCGTCGCGGTCGAGCAGCGCCGCGGCGGCCTCCCGGGTGGGCTGCGCCACGGCGTAGCTGGGGAACGCCAGGCTCGCCACCCGGTCCGCCACCCACGGGGTACGCAGCCGGGCGGCAGCCGGCATGTCGGCGAAGTACCGCGGCACGTACGCCGCGGTCAGGTCCGCCTGCTCCGGCTGCCAGAAGCCCTCGGCGGTGGCCTCCACCAGCCGGTTGGACAACTCGGTGTCGGCCACCACGATCCGCCAGGCGGCCTCCTTCGCCGCCGCGTCGGGCAGCGCCCCCCGGCAGCGGGCGGCCCGCTCCGCACCGGCCGCGCTCGGGTCGGTGGCCGCTTCGGCGGCGATCTCCGGTTCCCCGGCGGCCCCCAGCACCACGAGCCGGTACAGCAGCGCCCAGCGGAGCTCGGCGTCGACCGCGAGACCGGCCGGCACGTCGCGACCCGCGAGCCAGCCCGCCAGCAGGTCCACCTCGGTGGTAGCGCGGATCAACCCGCGCGCCGCCGCCAACTGGTGGGACCGCCCCGGCGCGGCGGTGTCGAGCAGCCGCCGGCAGGTGGCGGCGATCCGGGCCAGGGCCGCCGCACGGGTCGGCAGGTCGAGGTAGCGGTCGACCAGCGAGCGGCTGAGGGTCAGCACGTCCTCGGTGATGATCACCTCGGTCTCCGCGGGCAGGGCCGCGGAGATCAGGTCCACCACCGCGGTGACCGGTCGTTCCCCGTCGGTCGCCGCATCGAGGGCCTCCCGCCACAGCAGCGCGCGGGCGAGAGGGTCGTCCAGCCGGGGCAGCAGGCCCGCCACGGCCCCCGCCGACGCCGGGTCGAGGCGGATCTTCGCGTACGTCAGGTCGCCGTCGTTGGGCAGCAGCAGCGCCGCCGCCGGCTCGCCGACCAGCCCCGTCAGCTCGACCCGGCGCGCGTCCGGGTCGATGTCGACCTCGGTGCGCCCGGCGAGGGTGCCGTCGGCGGCGTACCGGCCCACGCCGATGCGGTGCGGGCGCAGCACGGGGTGACTCTGCGGGGCGCTCTGCGCGACGGCCACCTCGGCGTACCGGCCGTCGGCGTCGACGGTGACCTCGGCCCGCAAAGTGTTGACCTGGGCCTCCCGCAACCACAGCCGGGCCCAGCCGGTCAGGTCCCGCCCGCTGGCGGCGGACAGGCTGGCGAGCAGGTCGGCGAGGGTGGCGTTGCCGAACCGGTGCGCGGCGAAGTGGGCGTTGAGGCCGGCGAGGAACGGGGCGTCGCCGAGCCAGGCCACGAGCTGGCGCAGCACGCTGGCACCCTTGGCGTACGAGATGCCGTCGAAGTTGAGCAGGCCCTCGGCGGCGTCGACCACCTCCCCCGGCGCGACCGGGTGGGTGGAGGGCCGCTGGTCGGCGGCGTAGCCCCAGGCCTTGCGCCGCATGGCGAAGGTCGTCCACGCCCGGTCGAAGCGGGTGGCCTCGGCGGTGACCCGGATGCCCAGGTACTCGGCGAACGACTCGTTGAGCCACAGGTCGTCCCACCAGCGCATGGTGACGAGGTCGCCGAACCACATGTGCGCCATCTCGTGGGCGATGGTGGTGGCCCGCAGCTCACGCTGGGTGTCGGTGACGGCGGACCGGAACACATAGTCGTCGCGCAGGGTCACCAGGCCCGGGTTCTCCATGGCACCGGCGTTGAACTCGGGCACGAACGCCTGGTCGTACTTGCCGAACGGGTAGCGCTCGTCGAACAGCTCGTGGAAGCCGTCCAGGCACTGCCGGGTGACGGTGAGGATCTCCTCGGCGTCGGCGTCCAGGTGGGCCGCGAGGGACCGTCGGCACCAGATGCCGAGGGGGATGCCGTCGTGGGTGTCACGGCGTACGTGCCACGGGCCGGCGATCAGCGAGAAGAAGTACGTGGCCAGCGGCGCGGTGGGGGCGAACTCCCAGCGGCCCGGCCGGGGGTTGCCGGCCAGTTCGCCGTTGGCCGCCACCGTCCAGTGCTCCGGTGCGGTCACCGTCAGGGTGAACGGGGCCTTCAGGTCGGGCTGGTCGAAGGCGGCGAAGATGCGCTGCACGTCGTCGAGGAAGCTCATCGCGTACAGGTACGTCTCGCCGTCAGCCGGGTCGACGAAGCGGTGCATCCCCTCCCCGGTGTTCGAGTACGCCATCTCGGCCTCGACGGTCAGCGTGTTGGCCTCGGCCAGCCCGGTCAGGGGCAGCCGGTTGTCGGCCAGCGTCGCCGGGTCGAGGTCGGCGCCGTTGAGACGTACGGCCAGCAGGCGGGCCGGCTTCACCTCGGCGAAGGTCCCGGAGCCGGGGGTGGCCCGGAACCGGATGGTGACGTGGGAGCGGAACCGCTCTCCGCCGCCCGTCAGGTCGAGGTCCACCTGGTAGGACTCGACGGTGATCGACGCGCCACGCGCGGTCGCCTCTACACGGCTCAGGCTCGGCATCCGCTTATCCTGCCCGATGGGGAACCGGACGGGTTCCCCGACAACCCCCGGCACTGGAGGACTGAACGATGGCTTCGCACCCCAAGGGTGACTTCGACCTCTCCCGGGCGGTCTGGCAGCGGGCCGAGGGCGACACCTCCGAGGCCGCCGTCGAGGTCGCCTTCGTCGACGACCTGATCGGCATGCGTAACTCCGCCGAGCCGGACGGCCCGGTGCTGGTCTTCACCCAGGCCGAATGGGACGCCTTCGTCGCGGGTGCCCAGGACGGCGAGTTCGACCTCGACTGACACGCCGACCAGCGCGGTCGCCCGGCCTCGGGACCGCCCCGACCGGGGCGGTCCCGCCGCGCGGTACGGCTGTCAGTCACCGTCGCCCCAGCCCAGACCGCCCGGCCCGGGGGCGTGGTGGAAGCCGGGGTGCCCGGCGACGTCGGCGCACCGCTCGCCGTCCGGGCCGGGCGCACCGCAGAACAGCCGCTCGGCGCGGTGCCAGGCGTCGGCCGGCGACAGCGCGGACGCCCCGAGGGCCAGTTCGGGACACAGCAGGCTCAGCGCCTCGGCGTACCCGACGGCACGCTCCCGCGCGACGGCCGGGCCGGGCGCGGTGAAGCCGAGGTGCACGGTGAACCAGCCCTCCGGCCTGCCGGCGGCGACGGGCGGTGCGACCAGCGGCCCGTCTCCCCCGCCGCCGAGCGCCGCCACCACCCGCCGCTGCCGCCAGTAGGCCGGCCTGTTGTCCCGCATCGATCTGTCCCGCACCGATCCTCCCCTGTCTGTCCGGCCGTCCCGGCCACTCCGGGCGCAGGTGTGGCCCGTCCCGGAACCGAGGTGTGGCCCTGCCCGACCCGCCCGGTCGACCGGGCCGTCCCCACCTCATCAGCTTTCCGCCCTCCGGGGAGGGGCCAGCGGACGTCACCTTCGCCGGCCCCGGTGGTGGCCCACGCCGGCAGGGTTCAGCGCCGCTGACCCGGGTAGAAGCGACCGGACAGACCGCCCGCCCGGCGCAGTCGGGCACGCCCGCGGGGAGCGAACCATGGCGACCATCCCGTCCGACCGCCTCCCGGACAGCACCGTCGCCTTCCTCCGCAGCGGGTACCGGTTCGTCGGCGAGCGCTGCGAACGGTACGGCTCCGACATCTTCCAGGCCCGGTTGCTGCTGGAGCGGACGATCTGCCTGCGCGGACGGGAGGCCGCCGAACTGTTCTACAACCCCGAGCGTTTCGTCCGCGCGGGCGCGCTGCCCAGGCGCGGGCAGCGGACGCTGACGGGCGTGGGCGGGGTGCAGGGGCTCGACGGCGCGGCCCACCGCGTACGCAAGGCCATGTTCATGTCCCTGATGACGCCGACCGCTGTCCGGCACCTGGGCCAACTGTTCGCCGACGAGTGGCGGGCCCGGATCCCCACCTGGGAGTCGGCCGACCGGATCGTGTTGTACCCCGAGGTGGGTCGCCTGCTCACCCGGGCGGTGTGTGCCTGGGCCGGGGTGCCACTGGCCGAGCGGGAGGTCGACCGGCGGACGACCGAGCTGCACGCCATGATCGACAGCGCGGCGGCACTGGGCCCCCGGCACCTGCGGGGACGACTGGCCCGCAGGGCGGGCGAACGTTGGGCAGGGGACCTCGTCGAACGGGTCCGGGCCGGGACGCTGCCCGCCCCGGAGGGCAGTGCGCTGCGGGTCATCGCCGAGCACCACGACGAACAGGGCCGGCCGCTGCCGCGTCGGATCGCCGCGGTCGAACTGCTCAACGTGCTGCGTCCCACCGTCGCCGTCGACCGCTTCGCGGTCTTCGCCGCGCTGGCGCTGCACGACCACCCCGCGTGGCGGCAGGAGGTACGCGGCAGCGACGACGTCGCCGAGCAGTTCGTGCAGGAGGTACGCCGGTACTACCCGTTCTTCCCGGTGGCCGCCGCCCGGGTCCGGCGCTCCTTCGAGTGGCGGGGTCACCACTTCCCGCAGGGTCGCCGGGTGCTGCTGGACCTGTACGGCACCGACCACCACCCCGCCCTGTGGCCGGAGCCGGAGCTGTTCCGGCCGGAACGGTTCGCCGGCTGGCGCGAGGACCCGTTCGCACTGGTCCCGCAGGGCGGCGGCGGGCACCTCACCGGCCACCGGTGCGCCGGCGAGTGGATCACCATCGAGCTGATGAAGCAGGCGCTGGCCATGCTGACGGGCGCGATGCGGTACGACGTCCCCCCGCAGGATCTCTCGGTGAGCCTGCGGCGGATGCCGTCCCTACCGGCCAGCGGGTTCCTGGTCACGGGGGTTCGTCGCACCGCCTGACGACCGCCGGCGGGCCGCCGCGTGAGGTCATCCGCCGACGACGACACCCCGGCGGCCCGCCCGACGATCAGGGGTGCAGCACGCTGCGCAGGCAGCCGTCCTGCTTCTTCTCGAAGACCTCGTAGCCCCGCACGCCCTCGTTCAACGGCATCGGGTGGGTGGCCAGGTAGCCGGGGTCGATCTCACCGGCGGCCAACCGGTCGAGCAGCATGGGAATGTAGCGCTGCGCATGCATCTGCCCCATCCGCAGCACCAGGGCCTTGTTCATCGCCGCGCCAAGCGGAAACTTGTCGACCAGCCCGGCGTAGACGCCGACGATGCTGACCGTCCCGCCCTTGCGGGCCGCGATGATCGCCTGGCGGACGGAGGTGGGCCGGTCGGTCTGCGACCGGACGCTCTGCTTGGCCCTGTCGTACGCGTACGCCGGGCCGACGTCGTGGGCCTCCATGCCGACGGCCTCGATGCAGGCGTCCGGCCCACGGCCCGCGGTCATCTCCCGGAGGGCCTCCAACACGTCGGTCTCGGCGTAGTTGACGGTCTCCACCCCGAGGCGGTCGGCGGCCGTGGCCAGCCGTTCCGGCAGCCGGTCGATCACGATGACCCGTTCCGCGCCCAGCAGTTGCGCGGCCCGGGCGGCCATCTGCCCGACCCCGCCGGCACCCCAGACCGCCACCACCTCCCCGCCTGTGAGGTTGCAGAAGTCGGCGGCCATCCAGCCGGTGGGCATCGCGTCGGAGGCGAACACGACAGCGTCGTCGGACACCCCCTCGGGCACCTTGAAGGCACCCACGTCCCCGAAGGGGACCCGGACGTACTCGGCGTGGCTGCCGGTGAAGCCGCCGGTGGCGTGCGAGTAGCCGATGATGCCCGCCGGGGAGTGCCCCCACAGCTTCTCCGCGAAGACCGGCTGCGGGTTGGAGTTGTCACACAGCGAGTACTGCTCGGTGCGGCAGTACCAGCAGCCCCCACACGCCACGATCGAGCCGACGACCACCCGGTCGCCCACGGACAGCTTCCGTACCCCCGGACCCGTCTCCACCACCTCGCCGGTGAACTCGTGCCCCAGGACGTCGCCCTCCTGCATCGCGGGGACGTACCCGTTGATCAGGTGCAGGTCGGAGCCGCAGACGCTACTGGCCCGCACCTTCACCACGATGTCGCCCTCGGCGCGGATCCGGGGCTCCGGCACGTCCCGGACGGCGAGTTCGCCGACTCCCTCCCAGCACAGCGCCTTCACGCCCGTCCTCCCGTCGTCAACCGCTCGCGGACCGAGTCGGTGGCCTTCTCCTTCGCGCGGCCACGCCCGGACGGGTCGTGGCGGGTGGCGATCACCTGGCCGCACTCGATGAGCGCCTTGATCCGGCGCAGCGTGGTCCGCAACGCCAGGTCGGGTTCGTGGCCGGCGGCGAGGCCGAACGCCCGGCGCAGCCGCCCGGAGCGGTACCGTAGCTCGGCCCGGATCTCGGTGCCCCGGCCCTGCGGGGCCGGCACCAGCTCGACCGTGCCCCGCTGCTCGACGCCGCCGGAGACCCGCCAGCTCAGCCGACCCGGACCGGTGACGGTGATCTCGGCCCGCCACTCGGTGTCACCATCGTCCGGGTCGACGGCCACGCAGCGCCAGCGCTCGTCGTCGATCTGTTCCAGGGTCGCCCACTCGGCCAGGGCACGGTCCAGCCGGGCCTGGTCGGTCCAGAAGCCCACCACCGCCGCCACCGGCCGGTCGACCGTCACGCCACGGCGCACCACGTACCAGCCGTCCTGCCGCTGCGGCTGGTGGCGCCGACGCCGCTGGGCCACCACCCGGCCCACCCCGACCACGGCCACCGTCGTGGCGCCGAGCAGCGTCCACCTCGTTGCGTTGCTGGCCATCACGTCTCCTCCCGGCGTCCAATGTCGGACCGCCCGTGGGTGCGCTACCCGGCGTGAGCTGCTCGAAACTGCCAGCCGGTTTGCCGCCTCACCTGTCGGGGATACGGTGCGGCACCTGCCGTCCCGGGAGACGCCATGGCCTTCGACGCCGCGACCAGCGGTTCCGCATCGGACAACGCATCGGCGCGAGTGGCGGCGCCCGTCGGGACCGCCCGGGCCGCCGACTGGTCGCTGTGTCCGCCGCGCCGGCTCGCCCTGTCGTACGTGCTGCCGCTGCGGGGGCGGGACGACACCGATCTCACCGAACTGACGCAGTACCTGCGGTGGCTGGCCGAGCGGGTCGACGTGGTGGTGGTCGACGACTCCCCCGCGGAACTGTTCGCCCGGCATCAACTGCTGTGGCGGGGCCTGGTCCGCCACCTCGCCCCCGACCCGGCGATCCACGGACTCAACCGCAAGGTCGTCGGAGTGCTGACCGGCGTGCCGCTGGCCCGCCACGAGCACGTCGTCATCGCCGACGACGACGTCCGCTACGACGGGGCCGGGCTGCGTGCGGTGCACCGGCTGCTGGACTCCGCCGACCTGGTGCGCCCGCAGAACTACTTCGACCCGCTGCCCTGGCACGCCTGGTGGGACACCGGGCGGACACTGCTCAACCGGGCGCTCGGCGGCGACTATCCCGGCACGCTGGCCGTACGCCGCAGCACCTTCCTCGCCATGCGCGGGTACGACCCCGACGTGCTCTTCGAGAACCTGGAGCTGATCCGCACCGTGCGGGCGTACGGGGGCGTCGAGGTGGCACCGGCGGGGCTGTACGTGCGCCGACTGCCGCCGTCCGCCGCGCACTTCCGGGGGCAGCGGATCCGTCAGGCGTACGACGACCTGGCCCAGCCGGCCCGGCTGGTGGCCGCGCTCGCGGTCCTGCCGGCGCTGGCGGTGGCGGTCGCGTCCCGGCGTCCGGGGCTGCTGATCGGCGCGGCGGCGACCATCGTCGCGCTGGCCGAGGCCGGTCGCCGCCGCGCGGGCGGACGCCGGGTCTATCCGCCCTCGACGGCCCTGGCCGCGCCGGCATGGCTGCTGGAGCGGGGCGTGTGCGGCTGGTTGGCTCTGGGCGCCCGGCTACGCGGCGGGGCCCGGTACGCGGGCACCCGCATCCCCCGCGCCGCCCACCCCGTGCGTACCCTGCGCCCCTGAACCCCACCCGCAGGTCCATGCGGCGCGGCCACAGTCCGGACGGGTCCGGACCGTGGCCGCAGGTGCCGACTGTGCTGGCTGCGTCAGGAACGCACCTGGTCGCGGGCGTGCTGGGCCTGGTCCTTCACGCCGTGCGCGGCGGACCGGCCGTCGTCCTTCACCGTCTGCGCGGCGTCCTGGGCGGTCGACTTCACCGACTCGGCGGCGTGCTGCGCCGGCTCGCGCAGTTCCTCCTTCAGCTCGGTGGCCACCTCGCCCAGCTTCTGGGTCACGGCTCCGCCGTGCTCGCCCGCCTTCTGCCGCACCTGCGTCGCCACCTGCTGCTCGCGGCGCGTCGCCGGGATCAGCGACGAGGCCAGCATGCCCACCCCGAAGGCGATCAGGCCGGCGGCCAGCGGGTTGCCCTCGGACTTGTGCCGGAGCACGTGCGGTGCCCGGTGGGCGGCGTCGCCGACGGAGGCGGCGGCCGAGTGCGCCTTGTCACCGACCGTGGCGGCCGCCGACGAGGCCCGGTCGCCGACGGAGTGCGCGCCGTTGGACGTGGCGTGGCCGAGGTCGGACGCGCTTCCCATGACTGTTTCCCTCACATTCTGCAGCGCGGAACGGACCCGCTGCTTGCGGTCGTCGACGATGCGGCCCGGACTGACCTTGTACGCCAGCGCGTCCACGTCGGAGCTGAGGTTGTTGCGGGTGGCTTCGATCTCCCGGCGGATCTGGTCGGGGTCGGTGCTCATCGGGTGACTCCCTCCGAGTGCGGCTTCAGCGCGTCGGGGATGCGCTGCACGGTGGCGTTGGTCTGCGTCAGCCCACGGATGTGCTCGGCGTTCTTCCGGCCCATCGAGTAGAGGACCGCGGCGATCGCGCCCCAGAGCACGGCCACGATCAGCGCCGCCCAGCCGCCGTCCATCACGTTGGACAGGCCGGCCCACAGCGCCAGCGACAGGAACAGCGCGACCATGTAGCCGCCGAGACCGGCACCGCCGAAGAAGCCGGCGGCCTTGCCCGCCTTCTTCCCCTCCTGCCGGATCTCGGCCTTGGCCAGCTCGACCTCCTGCCGGACCAGCGTCGACAGGTCGCTGGTGACCTGCTTCATCAACTCGCCGAGGGAACTGCCGCGAACCTCGTCGGCCTCGTGCGGGTGGTAGCCCGGGGCCAGCCCGGGATCCTGGGTGGGCGTGGTCATGGTGCCTCCCTTCGCGGCGCTCACGGCCGGTTGGTCCCGCTCGCCGGCACGCCGGGCAGCGGGTCGGTCTGGCTCGGGGGCGGCAGCGGCTGTCCGGTGCCGGTCGGCTCGGCGTACCCGCCGCGGGTCGGGTCGGTGTAGGCGTCCGGCTGCGGGTCGGCGTACCCGGTCTGCGGGTCGGCGTAGCTGCCCGGCTGCGGGTCGAGGTAGCCGCCCGGCGGCACCGCGTCCGGCACGGCACGCGAGGCCGGGGTGGGGATGACCGCGGTGCGGTCCGGGTCGTACCCGTCGTTGGTCTGCCCCGGTCCACCGTCGCCGGTCGAGGCGAGGTTGCGGGTCAGCCGGCCGGCGACCACACCGAGCACCGCGGCGCCGATGAGGAACGTGCCGGGGTTGCGGCGGGCGTAGTCGCGCACCTCGGTGAGCAGGTCGCCCGGTTCCCGCTGCTCCAGCCAGCCGGCCGCGCCGTGCACCCGGTCGGCGGCCTGGCGGGCGATCTCGCTCACCGGTCCGCCCTGGCCGCCGTTGTCGGCCATCGAACGCATCTCGTCGGCCAGCGAGCGGAGCCCGCCCGCGGCGCGGCGCTGCTGTTCGCCGGCCTGCCCGGAGAGCTGGGTACGCGCCTCGCCGTACAGGTCACGGGCCTGCCGGGCCGCCTCGTGGCCGACCTCGCGGCCCTGCTCCCTGGCGGTCTCGGCGACTGCGCCACCGGCCTTCGCGGCCTCCGACCCGACCTGCTGGGCCTGGTTCCGGACGCCGTTGCCGTTGCTCGACTGCGAGTCGTGGCTCGACTGGGATTCGTAGATGGCAGGGGTAGGTGACAGATCGTAAGTCATGATGTCCCTTCCGCTCGGAGGAGTCGTCGCGGTGGTCAGGGGGATTGCGCCGGCTCTGGACCGGCCTCGACTCATGACCTACCCTGCGGCGGCGCGCCCATGCCTGATTTGCCGTTTCTCTGCGCGACCGCCGGATCGACACACACAATGGAGGATCGTCGGCCCGGGCGGGTGTTCGGCCCGGGCCTGGGGCGGGTGCCCCGGGGATCCAGGGAGGTGACATCGATGGCGCGTCACATGCGCGGTCGTCCGGCCCGAGATCGGGCCCGGGTGCAGCTCGCCGCCGCGGCGGTCGCCGGCATCTTCCTGCTGATCGGTGTGCTGGGCTTCATACCGGGCGTCACCACGGACTACGGGGACCTCGCCTTCGCCGGGCACCACTCGGGGGCGATGCTGCTCGGCCTGGTCCAGGTGTCGGTCCTGCACAACCTGGTACACCTCGGCTCCGGCCTGCTCGGACTCGCGCTGGCCCGCAGCGTCGTCGGGGCGCGGGTGTTCCTCGGCGTCGGCGGCGCGCTCTATCTCGGGGTGTGGGTGTACGGGTTGGCCATCGCGGACGACAGCGGGGCCAACTGGCTGCCCGTCGACGCAGCCGGTGACTGGCTGCACCTCGTTCTGGGGTTCGGCATGCTGGCGCTGGGGCTGCTGCTGTCCCCCCGCTCCGGCACCGGCGGCCGCCCCGACACCCCGATCGACCGGCCCTGACCCGGCGGTCTCAGGCCGCGACCGGCAGCCGCTTGGCGAAGCAGACGCTGTACGGGTTGTCCACGTACTGCCCGTAGACCGGAATCGGCTCGTACCCGCAGGACCGGTAGAGCGCGATGGCTGCCGGCAGGTACGTCCCGGTCTCCAGGCAGACCACGCAGTGCCCCTGCTGGAAGGCCAACTCCTCCAGGGCCGCCACGAGCTGACGGGCGATGCCGCGCCCACGGTGGGCCGGCCGCACGTACATGCGCTTGACCTCGCCGGTGGTGGCGTCCAGCGACTGGAGGCCGCCGCAGGCCACTGCCCGCCCGTCGACGACCACCGCCAGGTAGCGGATGTCGTCGTGGGTGACGGTGACCTGACCGTCGAGGCCCCCGTCGGCCTCGCGCAGCTCGCGCTGCTGGGCCGTGACCAGGGCCGCGATCTCCGGATCGGTGGCGGGACGGGACTCGATCAACACTCCGTCACGGTAGGCCGGACGGATTTCGCGCAGGTTTCCGGCAGTCGACCCCGTCGCGGACCACGCCGGGCTGTTCGGCGTCGCCGGGCTACTCGGCGTCGCCGCGCTCGTCGACGTCGTCCGACACGTCGGCGTCGGTGCCCTCGAACTCGTCCTCGGGCCGCTTCCGGCGGGCCTTGCGCGCGGCCAGCCGCTCGGCTGCGGTGGCCCGGGTCGACTTGTCCTCCAGCCGCACGTCGGTGCCCCGGTTGCCCGGCACGAAGTCGACGCCGGCGTACAGGGTGGGCTGCCAGTCGAACTCGCGCTCACCGATCCGGACCAGGTCGCCGGGCTGCGCGCCGGCCTTCGCCAGCTTCTCCTCGACGCCGAGGCGGGCCAGCCGGTCGGCGAGGTAGCCGACGGCCTCGTCGTTGTCGAAGTTCGTCTGGAGCACCCACCGCTCGGGCCGGGTGCCCCGCACGGTGTACGAGCCGTCCGGCTGGGCCTCGATGGTGAAGCCGGCGTCGTCGACGGCCCTCGGCCGGATCACGATCCGGGCGGGCTCGGCCGGCGGGGCGGCGCGACGGGCCTGCTCGACCAGCTCGGCCATCGCGTACGTCAGCTCCTTGAGCCCTTCGCGGGTGGCGGCGGAAACCTCGAAGACGCGGTAACCGCGCTCCTCCAGATCGGGCCGCACGATCTCGGCCAGATCCCGACCGTCCGGTACGTCGATCTTGTTGACCGCGACCAGTCGGGGACGGTCGGCGAGACCGCCGTACTCGTTCAGCTCCGCCTCGATGGTGTCGATGTCGGCCAGCGGGTCACGGCCGGGTTCCAGCGTCGCGGCGTCGATCACGTGGACCAGCACGGCGCAGCGCTCGACGTGCCGGAGGAACTCCAGGCCGAGCCCCTTGCCGGTGGCCGCGCCGGGGATCAGGCCGGGCACGTCGGCGACGGTGAAGGTGTGGTTGTCCACCCGGACCACGCCGAGGTTGGGCACCAGCGTGGTGAACGGGTAGTCGGCGATCTTCGGCTTCGCGGCGGAGATCACCGAGATCAACGACGACTTCCCGGCGGACGGGAAACCCACCAGGCCGACGTCGGCGACGCTCTTCAGCTCCAGCACCACGTCGAGTTGCTCGCCCGGCTCGCCCAGTTCCGCGAAGCCGGGGGCCTTGCGCCGGGCGTTGGCCAACGAGGCGTTGCCGCGCCCGCCGCGCCCGCCCCGGGCCACCTCGAAGGTGGTGCCGGCACCGACCATGTCGGCCAGCACGGTGCCGTCGAGGGTCTGCACGACCGTGCCGTTGGGCACCGTGAGGACGAGGTCGCGGCCGTTGGCCCCGTCCCGGTTCGACCCGGCGCCGCCCTTGCCGTTGTCGGCCTTGACGTGCGGGCGGAAGTGGAAGTCGAGCAGCGTCGTCACCTGCGGGTCGACCACCAGCGAGACGCTGCCGCCGTGCCCGCCGTTACCGCCGTCGGGCCCGCCGAAGGGCTTGAACTTCTCCCGGTGGATCGAGGCACAGCCGTGCCCACCATCGCCGGCCTGCAGGTGCAGGACGACCCGGTCCACGAACGTCGCCACGGGCCTCAATCCTTCCAGCGAGGGGGAACCCCCGCACGACTTCCAGCGAGGGCGGACCCCCGCCCAAGAAAAGCGAAGCGGGCCGGGACCCGAGGTCCGCGGCCCGCAGCGCCTTGAACTGCTGCTGCCTACTGCTGCGGCACGATGCTGACGGTCTTGCGACCGCGCCGGGTGCCGAACTGGACGGCACCGGCGGACAGCGCGAAGAGCGTGTCGTCCCCGCCGCGGCCGACCAGGTCACCGGGGTGGAACTTGGTGCCACGCTGCCGGACGATGATCTCGCCCGCGCTGACGACCTGACCACCGAAGCGCTTCACGCCGAGTCGCTGGGCCGCGGAGTCCCGGCCGTTACGCGAGCTGGACGCACCCTTTTTGTGAGCCATCTGAGGACGACCTACTTCCCGCTGGAGATGCCGGTCACCTTGACCTGGGTCAGCGGCTGACGGTGACCCTGGCGCTTGTGGTAGCCGGTCTTGTTCTTGAACTTGTGGATCCGGATCTTCGGGCCCTTGGTGTGCGCGGCGATCTCGCCGGACACCGAGACCTTCGCAAGCTTCGCCGCGTCGGTCACCAGGTCGTCACCGTCGACGAGGAGCACCGCGGCAAGCTTCACCGCGTCGCCGGGGGCACCGGCGAGCTTCTCGACCTCGATCACGTCGCCCTCGGCGACCTTGTACTGCTTGCCGCCGGTCTTGACGATCGCGTACATCGGAGGCGGACTCCCTGTCGTTGAGGCTGCTGGCGTCGTTTTCCCCACCGTTGCCGGTCGGTCGTTCCCACGGCGGCTCGCCGGGTAGCAGAGGCGCGGCGGCGCGGGCACGCGGGAACACGGCACACCAAAGTGTGCCGCAGGCAAGCGTACGCCATGGTCGGGCCGTCACCCAAACCGGGCCCGCCGCCCTGGCTGCCCGGTCGCGCGTGCGACCGGCCCCGGACCGCGATCCGCACGAGCCGCCCCTAGCGGGCGCAGAGCTGGTCGAGGCGCTGCTGGAGCCGGTCGAGCTCGGTCTCGTCGACCGAGTCGAGGTCGGTACCCAGGCCGGACACCTCCGCGGCGAGCTCGGTCAGCAGCGTCCTGAGCTGCGGGTCCTCGGCACGGTTCGACTGCTGTCGGAGCGCCGCCGCCCAGCCGGTCAACGCGCTCTCGGCCCGCTTCCGGGCGGTCTGCGCCGCCGCCGGGTCGTTCGCCCCGACAGCGGCGATCATCTTGCCGAGTTCCTCGACGTAGCTGCGCACGGCGGTGCTGCCGGCCTGCTGCGCGGCGGCACAGACCTCGGCGGCGTTGCCCCCGGCGGCTCCCGAACCCACGCCGGGCGTGCCGGGAACCGTCGTCCCACCGGGCGTGCCCGGGGCCGGCGGCCCGCCCGGCGTGCCGGCGGTGGGGGCACCCGCCGTCGCGGGCGCGGTGGTCGGGGCGGCGGCCCCGGACCGGTCGTCCGACCCGCACGCGGTGCCGGCGAACAGGACGGTGGTGACCGCGGTGGCGGCGAGCAGGCGACGCATTCTTCTCCTCCCGGCCGGCCCGGTTCAACCGGTCCGACCTTCCGGCTGGCCCGGTTGCCCGGCTGTGGCCCGCCGGCCGGCCCGGTTGCCCGGCTGTGACCCTCCGGCCGGCCCGCACCCGGGCTGTGACCCGCCGGGCGGTCCGGCCGGGCTCGACCATACGACAGGGCCCCTCCCGTCGGACACCACCGTCGGAAGGGGCCGCGTCGCGCCACGGTCAGTCGGTCACGGCCGGGTACGCCGCCGTGCCCCACCCCGACGGGACCGGCGCCGGCCGGCGCCCCCCTCGGCGGTGTCCTCGTCGGTGTCGCCGAGGGCGTCCGGGTCGTCCGGAGCAGCCAACCGCGCCGACTCGCCCTGCTGGCTGTCGGCGACCTCGGGTGCGGCGGCGGTGTCCGACTCGTACCGGGACAGGTCGTAGCCCATGGTGTCGTGGTAGTCCGCCTCGACGGTGGGGGCGGCGATCTCCTCGGCGACCTCGTCCTCGGTGACCTCGACCACGGTCCGCTCGGTCGGCGCGCTCTTGCGGGCCCGGCGGCGGGACGACGTGGTCGGCTGCTCACCGCCGGTCACCGCCGAGGCGACCGCCTTGACCTTCTCCCCCGCACCGCCACCGGAGCGGGACTTCTCCGGAACCGGCTCGGTGTGGATGATCAGACCCCGGCCCTTGCAGCAGTCGCAGGTCTCGCTGAACGCCTCCAGCAGGCCCGCGCCGATCCGCTTGCGGGTCATCTGCACCAGACCCAGCGAGGTGATCTCGGTGACCTGGTGCTTGGTGCGGTCCCGGCCCAGGCACTCGGTCAGCCGGCGCAGCACCAGATCACGGTTCGACTCCAGCACCATGTCGATGAAGTCGATCACCACGATGCCGCCGATGTCCCGCAGCCGCAGCTGTCGGACGATCTCCTCGGCCGCCTCCAGGTTGTTGCGGGTGACCGTCTCCTCCAGGTTGCCCCCGGTGCCGGTGTACTTGCCGGTGTTGACGTCGATCACGGTCATCGCCTCGGTCCGGTCGATCACCAGCGAACCGCCCGAGGGGAGGAAGACCTTGCGGTCCAGGCCCTTGAGGATCTGCTCGTCGATCCGGTACTCGGCGAACACGTCGGTGGTGCCGACGTGCCGGCGCAGCCGCTCGACCAGGTCCGGCGACACGTGCGACAGGTACGACTCGACCATGTCGTACGACTGGTCGCCCTCGATGACCAGGTCGCGGAAGTCCTCGTTGAACAGGTCCCGCACGACCCGGATGACCAGGTCGGGCTCCGCGTAGAGAAGCACCGGCGCGCCACCCTCGGTGGCCTTGGCCTGGATGTCCTCCCACTGCGCCTGGAGCCGCTTGACGTCCCGGGCCAGTTCGTCCTCGCTGGCCCCCTCGGCGGCGGTACGCACGATCACGCCCGCGCCCTCGGGCACCAGCTTCTTCAGCACGTCGCGCAGCCGCTTGCGCTCGGTGTCGGGCAGCTTGCGGCTGATGCCGGAGGCGTTGCCGCCGGGCACGTAGACCAGGTGCCGACCGGACAGCGCGATGTGGCTGGTCAACCGGGCGCCCTTGTGGCCGATCGGATCCTTGGTCACCTGCACCAGCACCGAGTCGCCCGACCGGAGGGCCTGCTCGATGGAACGCGCCCGCCCTTCCAGGCCGGTGGTGTCCCAGTTGACCTCACCGGCGTACAGGACGGCGTTACGACCACGCCCGATGTCGACGAAGGCCGCCTCCATGCTGGGCAGCACGTTCTGCACCTTGCCGAGGTAGACGTTGCCGGCCATCGTGGTGGCGGAGTTGCGGGTCACGTAGTGCTCGACCAGCACGCCGTCCTCGAGCACCGCGATCTGCGTCCGGTCGCCGCGCTGCCGCACGGCCATCACCCGGTCGACAGCCTCGCGGCGGGCCAGGAACTCGGACTCGCTCAGGATCGGCGGACGGGTCCGCCGCTGCTCCCGGCCGTCGCGCCGGCGCTGACGCTTGGCTTCCAGCCGGGTGGAACCGGAGACGCCCTGCACCTCGTCGACCGTACGGCGGGGTTCACGGATCTTGACCACCGTCGGCACGCCGTCGTCGGCGCTGCCCTCGGCGTCCCCCGCGCCCCGGCGGCGACGGCGACGCCGACGGCGGGTCATCCCCTCGCCGCCCTCGGCGTCGTCCTCGGCCTCCTCGTCGGCCTCGTCCTCGGTGCGCGCCTCCTCCTCGGACTCCTCGTCGTCGGTGTCGTCGGCGCCGCCCTTGCCCCGCCCGCGTCCCCGGCGACCACGCCGGCGGCGGCGCCGGGCGGCGGCGGTGTCGTCGTCCTCGTCATCGTCGGCGGTCTCGTCGGCCTCGGTCGCCGGTTCCTCCGCCTTCTCGACGGGCTCCACCGGCGCGACGGCCTCGACGGCCTCGGTGGTGTCGACGTCCCGGCGGCCCCGCCGGCGACGGCGCGACGGCTCGGCCGGCTCCTCGGCGGCCTCCTCCACGACCGGCTCGGGCGCCGCGGGCCGGACGATCGGGGCGTCCTCCGGAAGTGGGGCCATGAACAGCACGGTGGGCGCGGCGAGTGCAGCCCGGCGGCGTCGGGTCCGGGGCTCCGGCTCGGGCTCGCCGGTCGTCGCGGGCTCCGTCGCGGCGGGCTCGGCCGGGGTGGCGGCGGCGGACCCGGTGGACTCGGACGCTGCGTCCTCGACCACGGTCGAGGACGCGGCGGCGCCGGTCGGCGCGGAAGGCGCGGCGGCACCGAAGTCCGTGCCGGCCGCGGGCTCCACACCGGTGTCCGCGGCGGTCGGCTCGGGCGTCGGCGTGGCGGTCTTCCGCCGGCGGGTGCGGGTGGCCTTCACCGGCGGCACCTCCTCGGCGGCCGGCTCGGCGGCGGAGAGGGCCGGTTCCTCGGCGGCCTTCGTGCTGGTGGTGGCCTTGCGGCGGCGGCGCGTGGTCTTCGGGGCGGCGTCCAGGTCACCGGAGACCGGCGCGAACACCTCGGCCTGGGGGGCCTCGCCGCTGCCGGGAACGGTCCCGGTGGGGGCCTCGACCGGGGCCTCGGTCTGCTCGGGCTGGGCGACGGACGTGGCCCGGCGGCGGGTGGCCCGCTTGCGCGGCGGGGCTGCCTCCGCCACCGTCGGTCCCTCGATCGCCGCGGTGCCACTGGTCAGCCCCGACCCGGCGGGGGCGCCCGGGTCGACGGTGGCCGTGGGGGTGCCGGCGGCGGGACCGAGGTCGGCGGCACCGGCCCCGTCGGCCGTGCCGGCACCGACGTCCGGCTCGGCTTCGGCAGCCGGCTCGGCTTCGACGGTCAGGCCCGCGTCGGTCGACTCCCCCTCGCCGGCCGGTTCCGGGTCGGCCTCGGGCGACCCGCCTTCGGCGGAGCGCGGACCGGTAGCCTCGGGCGTCGCCCCGGCGGCACCGCCCCGGCGGTCGGTGCCGGGCGTCCGGTCGACGCCGTCGACGGTGCGGTGGTCGGCGGTCTCCCCGGCCGGCTGTGAACCGGTCCGTTCGCCGCCCTCGGGCTCGTTCTCGAGCATGGACGTTCTCCAGTTCTGGCTGCCCCGGGCGCGGGTGAGCGCTGCCACGCAGGGTCGCCGCAAAAAGGTGTTTCCGCCAGGCGCGTTACGCGACCGGCGAAGTCTGCCTGCCTGGGCCCTGACCGTCGGTCAGCGCCCGCCGATGGTTGCCCCGTCGCGGTCCGCGTCCAACGGATCCACGATCGCGCCCTGCGCGGTCAGCGTGCCCTGAGCCAGCCGGATCACCTTCGGCGAGACCGCCGGCTCCAGGCCGGCCACCACGCGGAGGCCGGAAAGGACGTCATCGGGTCGTACGGACGGGGTGACCTGCCGCACGACCAGTTCGAGTATCGCACACGGTACGGCCGGAGCCCCGGAAGGCATCTCCGACGGGTTGATCACATCGATGGCGATGACGGCCGACCGGGCGTCGAAGGTGCGCCGTCCCTGCTTCGTCATCCGCTCGACCAGCACCTCGTCCGCGCTGGTGAAGGCAGCCACCGCCTGCCCCAGCGCGACCGGCTCCACCTCGGGAAGCTCGATCCGCCAGTGGGACGCCTGGATCCGGTCGGGCAGGCTGCCGCCCGTCGCCTCCACCGCGTCGAGCACGTCGAGCCCGGGCGAGAGCGCGGCGTCCAACGCGACCCGCAGCGCGGCGGGGTCGACCGGCTCGCGCAGGGCGATCTCCAGGTATTCGGCCTCACTCGCCACACCGGTCGGGGCCGCGCTGGCATAGGAGATCTTGGGGTGAGGGGTGAAACCCTGGGAGAAGGCGATGGGAACACCGGCGCGGCGCAGCGCCCGCTCGAAGGCCCGCGCGAAGTCCCGGTGCGAGGTGAACCGCAGCGGCCCACGCTTGGCGTACCGGATCCGGACGCGCTGGACGACCGGCGCCTGTCCGCCCACGGGTTGCGTTCTCTTGCTGATCGTCGTGCTCCTCGTCGAGTCAGACCCCGTTGATCATGACGTTGTCACCGGCGACACGTCGTGCAAGAGAGGATAGCTTCATGATCAACGTTTCGGGGGCGGGGCGCGCGGGGGGCCGGAGACCCCTGCCCGGGGCCCCTGGCGGGAGACCCCTGACCGGAGGCCCCCGGCCCAGGGCTAGTTGGCAGGGGTCGGGGGGAGCTTCAGGCCGCTGACCGGGGTCAGGGGGAGCAGCTTGCGGCCCGTGGGACCGATCTGGATCTCCGTGTCCATCGACGGGCACACACCGCAGTCGAAGCACGGGGTCCACCGGCAGTCGTCCTGCTCGTACTCGGACAGCGCGTCCTGCCAGTCCTGCCAGAGCCAGTCCTTGTCCAGACCCGAGTCAAGGTGGTCCCAGGGCAGGACCTCCAGTTCGTCACGCTCCCGGGTGGTGTACCAGTCGAGGTCCACCCCGAAGGCCGGCAGCACCTCGGCGGCGGCGTCCACCCAACGCTGGTACGAGAAGTGCTCGCTCCAGCCGTCGAACCGGCCGCCGTCCTCCCAGACCCGGCGGATCACCGCGCCGACCCGGCGGTCACCGCGGCTGAGCAGGCCCTCGATCAGCGACGGCTCGCCGTCGTGGTAGCGGTAGCCGATCGCCCGGCCCAGCGAACGGTCCGAGTTGATCGCCTGCTTGAGGATCCTGAGCCGGTGGTCGATGACCTCCGGCCGGTCCATCGGCGCCCACTGGAAGGGGGTGTGCGGCTTCGGTACGAAACCGCCGATGGAGACCGTGCAGCGGATGTCCTTCGAGCCGGTGGCGGCCCGACCCGCCCTGATGACCTCGTGCGCCATGTCCGCGATCTCCAGGACGTCGGCGTCGGTCTCCGTGGGCAGACCGCACATGAAGTACAGCTTCACCTGCCGCCAGCCGTTGGTGTACGCGGTGACCACCGTACGGATCAGGTCTTCCTTGGACACCATCTTGTTGATGACCTTGCGGATCCGCTCCGATCCGCCCTCCGGGGCGAAGGTCAGGCCGGTGCGGCGCCCGTTGCGGGACAGCTCCTGGGCCAGGTCGATGTTGAACGCGTCCACCCGGGTCGACGGCAGCGACAGCGACACGTTGGTGCCCGCGTACTGCTCGGCGAGACCGGAGCACATGTCACCGATCTCCGAGTGGTCGGCCGAGGACAGCGACAGCAGGCCCACCTCGTGGAAGCCGGAGAACTCCAGCCCCTCCTTCACCATCTGCCCGACGGTGGTGATCGAACGCTCCCGCACCGGGCGGGTGATCATGCCCGCCTGACAGAACCGGCAGCCCCGGGTGCAACCCCGGAAGATCTCCACCGCGTACCGCTCGTGCACCGTCTCGGCCAGCGGGACGAGGGGCTTCTTCGGGTACGGCCAGGCGTCCAGGTCCATCGTCGTGCGCTTGTGCACCCGGAACGGCACGTCCGCCCGGTTCGGCACGACCCGTTGGATCCGGCCGTCGGGCAGGTAGTCCACGTCGTAGAAGCGCGGCACGTAGACGCTCTCGGTGCGGGCCAGCCGCAACAGCAGCTCGTCGCGGCCACCCGGGGAGCCCTCGGCCTTCCACTCCCGGACGATCGCGGTGATCTCCAGGACCGCCTCCTCGCCGTCGCCCAGCACGGCCGCGTCGACGAAGTCGGCGATCGGCTCCGGGTTGAACGCGGCGTGCCCCCCGGCCACGATCACCGGGTCGGCGTCGGTGCGGTCGACGGCCAGCAGCGGGATCCCCGCCAGGTCGATCGCGGTGAGCAGGTTGGTGTAGCCCAGCTCGGTGGAGAACGAGACGCCGAACACGTCGAAGTCGCGTACCGAGCGGTGCGCGTCGACGGTGAACTGCGGCACGCCGTGGGCGCGCATCAGCTTCTCCAGGTCGGGCCAGACCGCGTAGGTGCGCTCCGCCAGCACGTCGGGCAACTCGTTGAGCACCTCGTAGAGGATCTGCACGCCCTGGTTGGGCAGGCCGACCTCGTACGCGTCGGGATACATCAACGCCCAGCGGACGGTCGCCGCATCCCAGTCCTTGACCACCGCGCCCAGCTCACCACCGACGTACTGGATGGGTTTGGTCACCTGGGGCAGCAGCGGCTCCAGCCGGGACCAGACCGAACGTTCCAGGTCGCGGCGCGGCGACGGCCGCGTCGAGCCGGAGTTGTCATCGGAACTGGCCGCCGTCGGGCGCGCCGTGGTGGACGGGACACTCATGATGCCCAAGGGTACGCGCCTGCCCGCCGCCGACCGCCGACGGCGTACGCCCCCGGGCCGTCGTCATCCGGTGACCGCGCCGACAGCCGGTTGCCCGACCTGCGCAGACGCCCACCGGGCCCGGCCGGCTCGTCGATGGTGGCACGACGGTACTAACCTCGGATCGGCGTGAGAGGAGATTGCCGACGATGCCGGAGCCGCAGCCGGGAGCAGACCGGCCGGTCGACGGGAACACCCCGGACCCCCGCGGGCACGGGGAGCAGGCGGTCACCGAGGAGCAGGCGGTCACCGAGGAGCACGGCGCGGCCGTGCCGCCGGCCGACGCCACGGCGGCCGATCCCATCGCGAACCCCACCCCTGCCCCATCCACCGGTGCCCCCACCGCCGAGCAGCCGAGCGCCGGCCCGAACGGCACCCACGAGCTGCCGGCGCGGGACGCCGCCACGACGACGCCCGACCCGGACGCCGGTTCGGGGCCGTCGGGCACCCGCAAGCTGTCCGCCGAGGCCCTGGCGGCCGGCCCTCAGGGCACCCGCAGGTTCTCCGCCGAAGCCGTGGACGCCGACCACCAGGGCACCCGCAAACCGACCGACGGGCCGGCGGCCGGCCCGCACGGCACCCGCAAACTGACCGACGGGCAGGCGACCGACGAGGCGGCACGCTTCAGTGGTTCGGCAGCGGTTCCGCCGCCGCCCGTGCGCCGCCGCTCATGGGGTGAGTCGGCCGAGCCGACCCCCGTGCCGCCGACACCGACGCCGCAGCCGGAACACCAGGTGCCGGTCGACCCGTGGGCGGGCGCGGACACCGGCGGTTGGGAGCTGCCGTCCGCCGACTTCCCGGCCCTGCCGCCGCCTCCACCCCCACCGGCGCCGACCCGGCCGTACCCGGTGCCGCCCGTGTCGCCCGCCCCGGCGTCCCCGCCGATGGCCCGCCCGACCTCCCCACCGCCGGCCCCGGTCGCCTACCCGGTCTCACCGCCCCCGCCGGCGGCCCGGCACGTCGCCCCGCCGCCCCCGCAGGTGGCCCGCTCCGTCTCCCCGTCGCCGGCCTACCCGCCGCCCCACCCGGCACCGGCGGTGGCCGCGCCTGCGACGAAGCAGCGGCGCGGCCGCACGCCGCGCCCGGCCCCGCCGCCACCCGGCCCGCAGGCGCCTCCGGCCGTCAAGCGCAAGCGGCGCCGCTGGCCCTGGCTGCTGTTGCTGACCATCGCCTGCTGCTGCGGCTGCCCGGCCTACTACGGCACGCCCATGTTCAGCCAGTACCCCGTCGACGCCGCCCTCCCCGCCCAGGTCAACGACCTGCGCCTGCGCGAGGACGACCGCAGCGAGGAGGCGGTCAGGAAGCTGAAGAGCGAGGTACGCCAGGCACACTGGCTCGCCGAGGACACCTTCGCCGGCATCTACACCACCCCCGCCGGCAAACGGATCACGGTCTTCGGCGGCACCGGCATCCGGTTCACCCCGGAGTCCGACGCGAAGGCGGAGATCGAACGCCTCTCCGGCCAGTACGCGCTGCGGGAAAGCCAGGTCGTCGAGACCAACGTCCGGGGTCGGTACGGGCGTTGCGCCGTGGGCCGGGCCAACGGCACCGGCGTGGTGGTCTGCACCTCGGTCGACCACGGCAGCATCACCAGCGCCGTGTTCACCGGCCTGTCGGTGGACGACAGCGCCCGCCTGCTCGACACCCTGCGGCAACAGATCGTGACCACTGACGCGCAGTGAGCCGGGGTTCCCGCGCCCCGGGCGACTCAGCCCGTCGGGACGGCTCAACCCGTCGGACGGCTCAACCCGTCGGGACGGCTCAACCCGTCGGGACGGCTCAACCCGTCGGGACGGCTCAACCCGTCGGGACGGCTCAGGCCCCGTCGGGTTCGCCGGCGACCGGCGGGTGACCACGCGGCGGCGCGTAGCGCGGCACGTACTCCTGGCCGGTGAGCTTCTGGATCTCGCTCATCAACTCGTCGGTCATCTGCCGCAGCGACGTCCGGTCGTCCGAACGCCCGGTGAAGTCCAACGGCTTACCGAACCGCACGATGATCTTCGCCCGGCCCGGCCGGGGCATCCGCGCCCCGATCGGTTGGGCCTTGTCGGTGCCGATCATGCCGACGGGGATGACCGGCACTCCCGCGGCCAGGGCCAACCGGGCCGTGCCGGTGCGCCCCCGGTAGAGCCGCCCGTCCGGCGACCGGGTTCCCTCCGGGTAGATGGCGACCAGGTCGCCGCCCCTGAGCGCGGGAATCGCCGCGTCGAAGGCGGACAGCGCCGCCCGCCCGCCGGCCCGCTCGACGGGAATGGCCCCCAGGCCCTCCAGCACGAACCGCTGGATCGCGCCCTTGATCCCGGTGCCCTTGTAGTACTCCGACTTGGCCCAGAAGGCCAGGTGGCGGGGCACCACCGTGCCGAGGAGCAACTCGTCGGCGACCGACAGGTGATTGCCGGCGAAGATCGCACCGCCGGTCTCCGGGATGTGCTCCAGCCCCTCCACGGTCGGTCGGAGCGCCAGCCGCATCGTGGGAGCCACGGTGAGCTTGCCGATGGTGTAGAGCAGCGGCACTGGTCCTCCGGCAGATCGTGTCCGAACAGGCGGTGTCACCGTAGCGGACGGTCGCACCGCGCCCTCTGCGGGTGGCGGACGGTCCGGCCGGTGGGCGGCCCGGGGGCCGGCGGAATCCGCCGGCCCCCGGATGGTCAGGTCGTCACACCCGTCGCACGGCCACCGTCACCCGGTCGCCCTCGCCGACCTCGCCGGTGAAGCCGTCGACCCCGTCGGCGAAGTCGACCGAGTCGGCCAGCACCTCCCGGGCCACGAACCCGGCGTACGCCGACACCGCCGCGCGGACCTCCTCCGTCGCCGAGACGGTCACCACGATCCGGTCCGAGACGTCCAGGTCGGCGTCGCGGCGGGCCTGCTGCACCACCCGCACGACGTCCCGGGCCAACCCCTCGGCGGCCAGTTCGGGGGTGACCCCGGTGTCCAGCACCACCACGCCGTCGGCGCCGGGCAGCGGCGCGGAGTGCTCGGCGTCGGCGGCGACCAGGCGCAGCTCGTACTCGCCCTCGGCGAGGGTCACCCCGGCGGCGACGGGTACGCCGTCGTGCAGCTCCCACTCCCCCGCCTTGACCGCCTTGATCACCTGCTGGACCTGCTTGCCGACGCGGGGGCCCAGCGCCCGGGGCACCACGGTCAGCACCTGCTGGCAGTAGGCCTGCACCTCGTCGGTGAACTCGACCGCCTTGACGTTGACCTCGTCGGCGACCAGGTCGGCGAAGGGACGCAGGGCGTCGGCGGTCGGCGAGGCGACCGTCAGCCGCGACAGCGGCAGCCGCACCCGCAGCCCCTTGGCCTTGCGCAGCGACAACGCCGCCGAGCACACCTCCCGGGTGGCGTCCATCGCGGCGACCAGGTCGTGGTCGGCCGGGAACTCGTCGGCCGACGGCCAGTCGGTCAGGTGCACCGAGCGTTCACCGGTCAGGCCGCGCCAGATCTCCTCGGCCGTCAGCGGCACCAGCGGCGCGACCACCCGGCACAGCGTCTCCAGCACCGTCCACAGGGTGTCGAACGCGTCGGCGTCGCCCGCCCAGAACCGGTCCCGGGACCGTCGCACGTACCAGTTGGTCAACGCGTCCAGGTAGGACCGGACGGTGGCGCAGGCACCGGAGATGTCGTACGCGTCCATCTGCGCGCCGACCGTCTCGACCAGTTCCCGCGTCTTGGCCAGCACGTACCGGTCGAGCAGGTGTCCGGCGGCGACGCCACCGGCCGACCCGGCGTCGACCTTCCGCTTCGCCACGTACCCGTCGGCGTTGGCGTACAGCGAGAAGAAGTACCAGACGTTCCACAGCGGCAGCAGCACCTGCCGGACGGCGTCGCGGATACCCGACTCGGTGACCGCCATGTCGCCGCCGCGCAGCACCGGCGAGGACATCAGCATCCAGCGCATCGCGTCGGAGCCGTACGAGTCGAACACGTGGTAGACGTCCGGGTAGTTGCGCAGGCTCTTGGACATCTTGCGCCCGTCCGAGCCGAGCAGGATGCCGTGGCTGAGGCAGTTGCGGAACGCCGGCCGGTCGAACAGTGCGGTGGCCAGCACGTGCATGGTGTAGAACCAGCCGCGGGTCTGCCCGATGTACTCGACGATGAAGTCGCCCGGGTAGTGGTGCTCGAACCAGTCGCGGTTCTCGAACGGGTAGTGCACCTGGGCGAACGGCATCGAGCCGGACTCGAACCAGCAGTCCAGCACCTCCGGCACCCGGCGCATCATCGAGCGCCCGGTCGGGTCGTCCGGGTTGGGGCGGACCAGGTCGTCCACCGCCGGCCGGTGCAGGTCGGTCAGGCGTACGCCGAAGTCCCGCTCGAGGTCGGCCAGCGAGCCGTACACGTCCACCCGCGGGTACGCCGGGTCGTCGGAGCGCCACACCGGGATCGGCGAACCCCAGAACCGGTTCCGGCTGATCGACCAGTCCCGGGCGTTGGCCAGCCACTTGCCGAACGAGCCGTCCTTGATGTGCCCCGGGGTCCAGTTGATCTGCTGGTTCAGCTCCACCATCCGGTCCCTGAACCGGGTCACCGCGACGAACCACGACGACACCGCCTTGTAGACCAGCGGAGTGTCGCAACGCCAGCAGTGCGGGTACGGGTGGGTGTAGGTGTCCTGCTTGAGCACCACCCCCCGCTCCTTCAACTCGCGGATCACCGACCTGTTCACGTCGAACACCTGCTCGCCCTGGTACGGCGGCACCAGCGAGGTGAACCGGGTGTGGTCGTCGACGGTGACGATGGTGGGGATGCCGGCGGCGGTGCAGACGTTCTGGTCGTCCTCGCCGAACGCCGGGGCGAGGTGGACGATCCCGGTGCCGTCCTCGGTGGTGACGAACTCCGCCCCGAGCACCTGGTAGGCGTGGTCACCCGCCCGCTCGACCAGGAAGTCGTACAGCGGGACGTAGCGGCGACCGGTGAGGTCCGCGCCCCGCACCGTGCCGAGCAGCTCGTACCCCTCCAGTTCCTTGGCGTACGCGGCCAGCCGGGCCGCGCCGACCAGGTACCGCTGGCCGTCGCGCTCCAGCACCGCGTACTCGATCTCGGGGCCGACGGCCAGCGCCAGGTTCGACGGCAGGGTCCACGGCGTGGTGGTCCACACCCCCAGCTTCACCGGCCCGCGTACCAGCTCGGGGGCGTTCTCGTCCGCCGTGAGCGCGAACCACACCGACAGGGTCGGGTCGTGCCGGTCCCGGTAGACGTCGTCCATCCGGGTCTCGGTGTTCGACAGCGGTGTCTCGCAGCGCCAGCAGTAGGCCAGCACCCGGAAGCCCTCGTAGACCAGACCCTTGTCGTGCAGGGTCTTGAAGGCCCACATGACGCTTTCCATGTAGTCCAGGTCGAGGGTCTTGTAGTCGTTGGCGAAGTCGACCCAGCGGGCCTGTCGGGTGACGTAGCGTTCCCAGTCCTGGGTGAACTCCAGCACCGAGGTGCGGCACGCCTCGTTGAACCGGGCCACGCCCAGGTCGAGGATCTCCGCCTTGCTGGTGATGCCGAGCTGCTTCTCGGCCACCACCTCGGCGGGCAGGCCGTGGCAGTCCCAGCCGAAACGGCGCTCCACCCGCCGGCCGCGCATGGTCTGGTAGCGCGGCACCACGTCCTTGACGTACCCGGTGAACAGGTGGCCGTAGTGCGGCAGCCCGTTGGCGAACGGCGGGCCGTCGTAGAAGACGTACTCGTTGTCGGCGGAGCCGCCCCCGGCGACGGAGTCCGCCGGCGACCGGCCGGAGGCGGGCCGGGCCTCGACGCTGGCCTCGAAGGTCTTGTCGGCCGTCCAGTGTTCCAGGACCCGGCGCTCGACCGCGGGCAGGTCCGGGCTCGCCGGGACACCGGCGGCGGTCGGGTCGTGCAACGGATAGGCCATCGGGGGTCGCTCTCCTCAGCAGCTCACTGTCGTGTGGTCTGCGAGGACGAGCCGATCGGGTACGCCGTTGCCGGCGCCCCGCGTCGACCCGCGGTACCACCCCGCTTGGCGGCCAGGATCGACCGCCCGCTCATTGGCCGGCTGTGACGGGCCGGACCCGTCCGGTTCTACTGAGCCGGTCACCCGGCCGTTCTTCCGGAGGCTCACCGGTGATAGCCGGATCATCGCCGTACGCCCAGATCCTACCCGCCCCCACCCCCGGCCCGCCGCCGACTAATCCCCCACCGGGCCACCGTGGTGATCATGGCGCGGGGAAGCGGGCCCGGTGGGCGCGGACCTGCCTCAGCCCAGCTCGGGGAACCAGAGCCCGAGTTCGCGCTTGGCGCTGTCCGGGGAGTCGGAGGCGTGCACCAGGTTCTCCCGGTTGGACAGCGAGAGGTCGCCCCGAATGGTGCCGGCGGCGGCCTTGCGGCCGTCGGTGCTGCCGATCATCGCCCGGACCACGTCGATCACCTGGTCGCCGGAGAGCACCAGGGCGACCAGTGGGCCGCCGGTCATGAACGCCTTCAGCGGCGGGTAGAACGGCTTGTCGACGTGTTCGGCGTAGTGCTGGTCGGCGAGGTCACCACCCAGCGTCCGCGTCTGCATCGCGTCGATCCGCAGCCCCTTGCGCTCGAAGCGAGAGATGATCTCGCCGACCAGTCCGCGGCGGACCGCGTCGGGCTTGATCAGTACGAGCGTGCGCTCGTCCGCGCTGCTGCTGGACACGCTGGGTTCCTCCTGTGAGCGGAAGGGGGCCGGGCTCGGTACGGTCAGCCTAGCGACCCGGCCCCGGCGCCGGCGCGGCGGCTGGTCCTTCCCCCGGCGGCCCGTCCGGCCTAGCCTGGCCCTTGACCCTCGGGAGGTCCACAGTGGCGAATGGCGGGAGCCGGCCCATCGCACCGGTACGCAGGCTGATCGCGGCGGTGCTGGGCACCGTGGCCACGTTCGTGGTGCTCTTCGGCCTCGGCATGACGAGCTGGGCGATCGTCGCCCTGGGGGTGGCGCTGCTGGTGCTGGCGATCGCGTTGGCCACCGTGCGCGGTGGCGGGCGCACCTGGGTGGTCGGGGCCGGGCATGTGCACAGCGCGTCCGAGCCGCCCACCCAGTACGCGTTCGGCCGCTGCGAACTGCAACTGGTGATCGACGCGCCGGGCCTGCCGCCCCGCTCCAAGAAGATCATCGAGCCGCGGGTGCCGGTGGCCAAGTGGCCGTCGCTGGGCCAGACCCTGCCCATCCGGGTGGCTCTGGACGACCAGCGCCACGTCCGGGTGCTCTGGGACGACGTGCCGACCCACGCCGAGACCGCCGCCGAGACCGCCGCCGGGGTCGACCTGCCGTCCGGGTACGCCGAACCGGAACCCGTCGACGAGACGCTCATCCGGCAGGAGGCCCCGCCGTGGGCCGACCGCGCCGCCGAGGACGACTTCCACGACGACGTCCGCGACCCGGTGGGCGACCCGATGCGGGAACCGCCGCGCGCCGACCTGCCGGTGCGGGCGGACGAACCGCCGCGGCTGCACCAGCGCCCCGGTGGTCCGGTGGTGCTGGAGGGCATCCTGGTCGAGCAGACGGTCGGCGGCACCCTGCCCCGCCGGGCCACCCCCGCCCCGCGCACCCCGGCCGAGGAACGCTTCGACCCGCCCGCTCCCACCACCCACGCCGACCCGGCCGTCGCACCCGACCTCGCCGACCCGATCGACCTCCCGCTCGACGACGGTCCGGTTCCGGGCAGGTCCCGACCCGAGCGGGAGAAGGTCGAGCGGGAGGAGGACGTCAGCACCGAGGATCTCGACGAGGCGATCTTCGGCTTCGACCCCGACGCCGCCGACCCGGCGGGCCCGATCAGCGGGGTGGGCCTGACCCTGCTGGTCACCGAACTGGACCGGTCGCTGGAGTTCTACCGGGACCGGCTCGGCTTCACCGAGGTCGACCGGGGATCCGGCAACGCGGTACTGGCGTCCGGGGCGACCAGGTTGGTGCTGCGCGAGATCACCGGGGCGGCACCGATCAGCCGCCGGCTGGTCCACGTCAACCTCGACGTCGACGACATCCAGGCAGCGTACGAGCGGCTCCGCGACACCGGGGTGCGGTTCACGTACGCCCCCCGGGTGGTCAACCGGGGCACCAGACTGGAGGTGTGGGCCGCCGCCTTCCGGGATCCGGACGGTCACGGCATCGCGCTCACCCAGTGGCGCGAGCGCGCCGACGCCTGATCCACGCCGGGGCGTACGCCGTGGCCCACCCCGGCCGCCCGGATCCACCCCGGCCCGTACGCCTGATCACGTCGGGGCCGCCCGGGCGACAGGTGCCGGCACGGCCGCCGGCCCGGGTCAGCCGAGGATGACCCGTCGCACGTGCAGCGCGTACGCCCAGACCAGCGCGAAGATCACCCCGAGCGCGAACAGCGACCAGTGCAGCAGACCGGCCAGCATCAGCAGGCCCTGGAGGGCCGTGCCGGCGTGCCAGGCCCAGGGCCGGCGCATCATGCCGGCCAGCACGATCGCGGCCACGGCCAGGGCCGCCACCGCCGCGATCGCCGCGCCGCCCAGATCGCCGCCGACCACCCGGATGGGCTGGATGGCCAGCAGCAGCACCAGCGCCTCCAGGCCGAGGGTGCCCGCGCCCAGTCCCCGTACCGCCCGCTGCGGGTCCCGCAGCCCCGACCGGCGGGGACCTTCGCCCGGCGGCGGCGATGCGGCCACCGGCTCGTCCTCCGGCGTACGGCCGGTCATCGCTTCAACAGCCGGCGGGCGTCGGCCACGGTCACCACCGACCCGGTGACCAGCACCCCGACCCCGGCCAGCTCGCCCGGGACGTCCTCCTCGGCCAGCGTCACGGCCACCTCGATCGCGTCCGGCATCTCCTCGGCCACCTCGACCCGGTCCGGCCCGAACACCTCGGCGGCGAGCGCCGCCAGTTCCCGTGCCGGCATCGCCCGGGGCGAGCTGTTGCGCGTCACCACCACCTGGTCGACGACCGGTTCGAGCAGTTCCAGCAGGCTTGCCGCGTCCTTGTCCGCGAGCACGCCGAGCACCGCCACCAGCTTGCTGAAGGCGAACTCCTCCTGGAGCGCGGCGACCGTGGCGGCCATGCCGTGCGGGTTGTGGGCGCCGTCGAGCAGGATCGTCGGTGCGGTGCGGACCCGTTCGAGGCGGCCCGGCGAGGTCGCCGTGGCGAAGCCCTCGCGGACGGTCTCCACGTCCAGTTGCCGCTTCGCGCCCGCGCCGAGGAACGCCTCGACGGCGGCGAGCGCCACCGCCGCGTTCTGCGCCTGGTGGGCACCGTGCAGCGGGACGAACACCTCGTCGTAGACGCCGCCCAGGCCCTGGATGCTCAGCATCTGCCCGCCGACCGCCACGGCCCGCCGCAGCACCCCGAACTCGACCCCCTCCCGGGCGACGGTCGCGCCCACCTCGGCGCACCGTTCGAGGATCGGCCGAGCGGCCTCCTCCTCCTGCGCGGCGCAGAGCACCGTGGCCCCGGGGTGGATGATGCCGGCCTTGGCCAGGGCGATGTCCTGGAGCGTGTCGCCGAGGAACTCGGTGTGGTCCAGCCCGATCGGGGTGAGCACGCACACCCCGGCCTGGATCACGTTGGTGGAGTCCTCCGCGCCGCCGAGGCCCACCTCGACCACCGCGACGTCGACCGGCGCGTCGGCGAACGTGGCGAACGCCAGCGCCGTGGTCATGTCGAAGTACGTCAGGGGCTCCGCCGACCGGGCGTCCACCAGCTCGGCCAGCGGCTCCACCTCCCGGTACGTGGCGGTGAACCGCTCCTCGTCCACCGGCTCGCCGTCCAGGCTGATCCGTTCCCGCACCGTCTCCAGGTGCGGGCTGGTGTACCGGCCGGTGTGCAGCCCGAACGCCCGCAGCAGCGAGTCGATCATCCGGGCCGTGGAGGTCTTGCCGTTGGTGCCGGTCAGGTGGATCGACGGGTACGCCCGCTGCGGGCTGCCCAGCAGGTCGAGCAGGGCCGCGATCCGGTCCAGCTCGAACACCATCCGGGTGAAGCCGCGGCCGGCCAGTTCGGCCTCGACGGCGGCGAAGCCGGTCTGCGCGGCACGGCTCGCCCGGCCGGCAGTCGAGGTGTCGGTGTGGTCGGTCACGAGGGCAGCGCCTCCAGAGCGGCGTCGATCCGGGTCAGGTCGGCTTCGGCAACGGCCAGCCGTTCGCGGATCTTGGCAACCACGTGCTCGGGAGCCTTGCCGACGAACGCCGGGTTGTCGAGCTTCGCCCGCGCCTGGCCCGCCTCCTTCTCGGCGGCCGCGCGGTCCTTCGTGAGGCGGGCCCGCTCGGCGGCCACGTCGATCGAGCCGCGGGTGTCCAGCGCGACGGCCACCTCACCGGGCATAGCGAGGGTGGCGCTGGCCTGGAAGCCGTCCCCCGCCTCGTCGAGGCGGACCAGCGAGCGGATCAGCGGCTCGTGCCCGGCGATGCCGGCACCCGGCAACCCGTCGAGCCGGGCGGCGACCCGCTGCGTCGGGCGCAGGCCCTGGTCGGAACGGAACCGGCGGATCTCGGTGACCACCCGCTGGAGGGTGCCGATCTCCGCCTCGGCGGCATCGTCGACCAGCGCGCGGTCGGCGACCGGCCAGGCTGCGGTCATCACCGTCTCGCCACCGGTGAGCGCCGTCCACAGCTCCTCGGTGACGAACGGGACCACGGGGTGCAGCAGCCGCAGCAGGTGGTCGAGCACGTGCCCGAGAACGCGGCGGGTGGTGTCGGCGGCGGGACCACCGGCCGCCAGTACCGGCTTGCTCAACTCCACGTACCAGTCGCAGACGTCGTCCCAGGCGAAGTGGTACAGCAGGTCGCAGACCTTCGCGAACTCGTACGCCTCGAACTGTTCGTCCACCTCGGCCGTCACGTGCGACAGCCGGGACAGGATCCATCGGTCGACCGTCGACAGGTCGTCGACCGGCGGCAGCCCACCGCGCGTGTGCGCGCCGTTCATGAGGGCGAACCGGGTGGCGTTCCACAGCTTGTTGCAGAAGTTGCGGGAGCCCTGGCACCACTCCTCGCTCACCGGCACGTCCCCGCCCGGGTTCGCACCCCGGGCCAGGGTGAACCGGGTCGCGTCAGCGCCGAAGCGCTCGATCCAGTCCAGCGGGTCGACCACGTTGCCGAACGACTTCGACATCTTCTTGCCGTGCTCGTCACGCACCATGCCGTGCAGGGCGACGACGTCGAACGGCGGTCGGCCGTCCATCGCGTACAGCCCGAACATCATCATCCGGGCGACCCAGAAGAACAGGATGTCGTACCCGGTGACCAGCACACTGGTCGGGTAGAACTTCGCCAGGTCGGGGGTCTGCTCCGGCCAGCCGAGCGTGGAGAACGGCCACAGGCCGCTGGAGAACCAGGTGTCCAGCACGTCCTCGTCCTGGTGCCAGCCCTCGCCGGTGGGCGGCTCCTCGTCCGGTCCCACGCAGACGATCTCACCGGCCGGGCCGTACCAGACGGGGATCCGGTGACCCCACCACAGCTGCCGCGAGATGCACCAGTCGTGCATGTTGTCGACCCAGGCGAAGTAACGCTTCGCCAGCTCCGCCGGCTCGATCTTCACCCGGCCGTCGCGGACCGCGTCGCCGGCCGCCTCGGCCAACGGCGAGGTGTTGACGAACCACTGCAACGACAGTCGGGGCTCGACCGTGGTACGGCACCGCGAGCAGTGACCCACCGCGTGCACGTACGGCCGCTTCTCGGCCACGATCCGGCCCTGCTCGCGCAGTGCGGCGACGATCGCGGGCCGCGCCTCGTAGCGGTCCAGGCCCTCGAACGGGCCGGAAGCGGTGATGACGCCGCGCTCGTCCATGATCGTCAGGGCCGGCAGGCCGTGCCGCTGGCCGATCTCGAAGTCGTTCGGGTCGTGTGCCGGGGTCACCTTCACCATGCCGGTGCCGAAGGCCGGGTCGACGTGCGCGTCACCGACGATGGGGATCCGACGGCCGGTCAACGGCAGTTCGACCTCGGTGCCGATCAGGTGCCGGTACCGCTCGTCGTCGGGGTGCACCGCCACCGCCGTGTCGCCCAGCATGGTCTCGGCCCGGGTGGTCGCCACGACGACCTCGTCGCTGTAGCGGATCGAGATCAGTTCGCCGTCGTCGTCGGTGTGCTCCACCTCGATGTCGGACAACGCGGTGAGGCAGCGCGGGCACCAGTTGATGATCCGGTTGGCGCGGTAGATCAACCCGTCGTCGTAGAGCTTCTTGAACATGGTCTGGACGGCCCGGGACAGGCCCTCGTCCATGGTGAAGCGCTCACGGTCCCAGTCGACCGAGTCACCGAGGCGACGCATCTGGCCCAGGATCGCACCACCGGACTCGGCCTTCCACTGCCACACCCGCTCGACGAACGTCTCCCGGCCCAGGTCGTGCCGGGACAGGCCCGCACCGGCGAGCTGCCGCTCGACCACGTTCTGGGTGGCGATGCCGGCGTGGTCCATGCCGGGCAGCCACAGCGCCTCGAAGCCCTGCATCCGCTTACGCCGCACCAGGGCGTCCTGCACCGTGTGGTCGAGCGCGTGGCCCATGTGCAGCGAGCCCGTGACGTTCGGCGGGGGGATGACGACCGTGAAGGCGGGCTTGTCGCTGCCGGCGGACGCCCGGAACCGACCGTCGGCCACCCAACGCTCGTACCGTCGCTGCTCTACCTCGCCGGGCTGGTACTGGCCGGCAAGGGTCGGGGCGTCGGGGCGTCGGGCATCCAGTCTCTCGGTCACCCTGAGAGTCTACGGAGCGCTTCGGCGGACCCGGCATGCGCCACCGGTGCTTCGCGTACGGTGTCGGCATGTCCGACGCACATCTCACCGAGCGTCAGCTCCCCGGTCGGGCCGAGCCCGTCGACCTGACCGACGAGCCGTTCCAGCTCAGCCATCCCGGTTCGGCGGAGCCCTCGACCCGACGAGCCGGTGGGTCGCGGCGTCGGCGGGCGATCCTGGCCGCCCTGGCGGCGCTCGGGCTGCTGGGAGCCGGCGCCCTGGGCTCCGCCGGCTGGCGGATCGCCCAGCAGAAGGACGCGGACATCGCGACCCCCGATCGGGTCGCCGGCCTGGTCCGGGACGACAGCGAACGGGCCCGCAACACGGCCGACTACCTGCGCTCCGGCTTCGCCGCCGACATCGAGCTCGACCGCAGCTTCGGCACCGTCTACCGCGACCCGGCCGACGAGAGGCGCTCGGTGCTCATCTTCGGCGGCACCACCCTGCTCTGGCAGCCGGAACGCGACCTGGACAGCCTGTTCGGCCTGATGACGGAGACTCCCGGGGAGGTGACCGGCCTGCGGGAGGTCCCGGCGGGTCGGCTCGGCGGGTTCGTCAAGTGCGGCACCACCAGCGGTGAGGGCGGCGACTTCGCGGTCTGCGGCTGGGCCGACCACGGCAGTGTGGTGATGGCGATGTTCCCGGGCCGCTCGGTCGACGACTCGGCCCGCCTGCTCCGCGAGATCCGCGAGACGGTCCAGACCCGCCGCTGAGCCGCTCGCCGGCCCCGTGCGGGGGCTCACCGCCCTCAGGTCCCGGTTTTGGTGGGTGTCCGGCTCGGGTGTGGTGTGGTGTGGGAATGCGTTCAGGGCCACCCCATGAAATGGGGTGGCCCTGAACGAATGTGTGTCCGGCGGTGTCCTACTCTCCCACACCCTCCCGAGTGCAGTACCATCGGCGCTGGAGGGCTTAGCTTCCGGGTTCGGAATGTTGCCGGGCGTTTCCCCTCCGCCATGACCGCCGTAACTTTATGGACATGTCAAACAAACCGTTCCATCGACCCCGATGTTTCTGGGGTGTGGTGTGGTGTGTTCGTTTGTCTAGAGTTGCACAGTGGACGCGTAGCAGCTTGGTAGTCAAGTCCTCGGCCTATTAGTACCGGTCAACTGAACCCGTTACCGGGCTTACATTTCCGGCCTATCAACCCAGTCGTCTAGCTGGGGGCCTTACCCCACCAATGGTGGGTGGGATACCTCATCTTGAAGCGAGCTTCCCGCTTAGATGCTTTCAGCGGTTATCCCTTCCGAACGTAGCTAACCAGCCGTGCCCCTGGCGGGACAACTGGCACACCAGAGGTTCGTCCGTCCCGGTCCTCTCGTACTAGGGACAGCCCTTCTCAAGTATCCTACGCGCACGGCGGATAGGGACCGAACTGTCTCACGACGTTCTAAACCCAGCTCGCGTACCGCTTTAATGGGCGAACAGCCCAACCCTTGGGACCTGCTACAGCCCCAGGATGCGACGAGCCGACATCGAGGTGCCAAACCATCCCGTCGATATGGACTCTTGGGGAAGATCAGCCTGTTATCCCCGGGGTACCTTTTATCCGTTGAGCGACACCGCTTCCACTCGCAAGTGCCGGATCACTAGTCCCGACTTTCGTCCCTGCTCGACCTGTCAGTCTCACAGTCAAGCTCCCTTGTGTACTTGCACTCAACACCTGATTGCCAACCAGGCTGAGGGAACCTTTGGGCGCCTCCGTTACCCTTTAGGAGGCAACCGCCCCAGTTAAACTACCCACCAGACACTGTCCCTGAACCGGATAACGGTCCGAAGTTAGATACCCAAATCAACCAGAGTGGTATTTCAAGATTGCCTCCACCCATACTGGCGTATGAGCTTCACCGGCTCCCACCTATCCTACACAAGCTAATTCGAATACCAATGTCAAGCTATAGTAAAGGTCCCGGGGTCTTTCCGTCCTGCCGCGCGTAACGAGCATCTTTACTCGTAATGCAATTTCGCCGGGCCTGTGGTTGAGACAGTGGGGAAGTCGTTACGCCATTCGTGCAGGTCGGAACTTACCCGACAAGGAATTTCGCTACCTTAGGATGGTTATAGTTACCACCGCCGTTTACTGGCGCTTAAGTTCTCCGCTTCGCCCCGAAGAGCTAACAGGTCCCCTTAACGTTCCAGCACCGGGCAGGCGTCAGTCCATATACATCGAATTACTTCTTCGCATGGACCTGTGTTTTTAGTAAACAGTCGCTTCCCCCTGCTCTCTGCGGCCATACAACGCTCCACCCGCGTGGGGCTTCACGTCTCCGGCCCCCCTTCTCCCTAAGTTACGGGGGCAATTTGCCGAGTTCCTTAACCACAGTTCGCCCGATCGCCTCGGTATTCTCTACCTGACCACCTGTGTCGGTTTGGGGTACGGGCCGCTCAGAACTCGCTAGAGGCTTTTCTCGGCAGCATAGGATCACTGACTTCACCTGAATCGGCTCGGCATCACGTCTCAGCCTTCATGCGTCGCGGATTTGCCTACGACACGGCCTACACGCTTACCCCGGCACAACCACCGGCCGGGATCAGCTACCTTCCTGCGTCACCCCATCGCTTGACTACTACCCGTCAGGTTCCCACGCTCCCCATCATCGGTCCGAAGACCTCCGACAGTTCGGGTGGTTAGCACAACGAGGTTCATCAGGGACGCTCTTTCGCGGGTACGGGAATATCAACCCGTTGTCCATCGACTACGCCTCTCGGCCTCGCCTTAGGTCCCGACTCACCCAGGGCGGATTAGCCTGGCCCTGGAACCCTTGGTCATCCGGCGGAAGGGTTTCTCACCCTTCTTTCGCTACTCATGCCTGCATTCTCACTCGTGCCGCGTCCACAACTCGATCACTCGGCTGCTTCACCCCCGGCACGACGCTCCCCTACCCATCCACACACCTGCACAACACATCAAGGCGTTGCGAAGTCACATGTGAATGCCACAGCTTCGGCGGTGTGCTTGAGCCCCGCTACATTGTCGGCGCGGAACCACTTGACCAGTGAGCTATTACGCACTCTTTAAAGGGTGGCTGCTTCTAAGCCAACCTCCTGGTTGTCTATGCGACCCCACATCCTTTTCCACTTAGCACACGCTTAGGGGCCTTAGCTGGTGATCTGGGCTGTTTCCCTCTCGACTACGAAGCTTATCCCCCGCAGTCTCACTGCCGCGCTCTCACTTACCGGCATTCGGAGTTTGGCTGATTTCGGTAAGCTTGTGGGCCCCCTAGACCATCCAGTGCTCTACCTCCGGCAAGAAACACGCGACGCTGCACCTAAATGCATTTCGGGGAGAACCAGCTATCACGGAGTTTGATTGGCCTTTCACCCCTAACCACAGGTCATCCCCCAACTTTTCAACGTTGGTGGGTTCGGCCCTCCACGCGGTCTTACCCGCGCTTCAGCCTGCCCATGGCTAGATCACTCCGCTTCGGGTCTAGGACACGCGACTGAATCGCCCTATTCAGACTCGCTTTCGCTACGGCTCCCCCACACGGGTTAACCTCGCCACATGCCACTAACTCGCAGGCTCATTCTTCAAAAGGCACGCCGTCACCCCGCAAGGCTCCGACGGATTGTAGGCGAACGGTTTCAGGTACTATTTCACTCCCCTCCCGGGGTACTTTTCACCATTCCCTCACGGTACTCGTCCGCTATCGGTCACCAGGAAGTATTTAGGCTTACCAGGTGGTCCTGGCAGATTCACGGCAGATTTCAGGGGTCCGCCGCTACTCGGGAACACTCACAGGAGGTCAGCCACTTTCACCTACCGGACTTTCACCGCCTACGGTCAGCCATTCCAGACTGTTCGGCTAGCAACTGACTTTGTAACTCCTCACACGAGTGTCAGCTCGTGTAGCAAGGTCCCACAACCCCGACCACGCAACCCCTGACAGGTATCACACGCAGCCGGTTTAGCCTCAATCCGCTTTCGCTCGCCACTACTCACGGAATCACTAATTTGTTTTCTCTTCCTACGGGTACTGAGATGTTTCACTTCCCCGCGTTCCCTCCATACACCCTATGTGTTCAGGTGCAGGTGACATCACATGACTGATGCCGGGTTCCCCCATTCGGACACCCTGGGATCACAGCTTGGTTGACAGCTCCCCCAGGCCTATCGC